>CAZOIA010000316.1:0-4865 GCA_964579675.1 uncultured Planctomycetales bacterium
GAAACACCTGGGGGCGGCGCTTTCCAACAAGCCGCCCAAAGTGTCATGCACCCGCAAAGGCCACACCTGTTCTGTCCTCATTGCCGTGGTGCTTCCGGACCGATATAATGTAGTCCCTCGCGGAGCGCGTTAAACGAACCGAGACCGGCTCGCCGACCGGAGCGAATGAGCCTTTGACGGGGCGAGTCGCACGCAAGCGTCCCTGTTTGCGGGAGGTTCCTGAGATGGACAGAAAATCAGCGGCAGTATGGAATCTGGCAGCGATGGTAGGCGTGCTGGGGATATGGGCTCAGACCGGCTGGGCCGAGGGAGACATCAAGGGTCACGCTACGCGAATCGAGAGAATCAAGGGACAACCCCAAATGGGCTATGTTGAGGTGGCCGAGACCAATCTGTTCATCGCGCCCGCCACGGACAGCGTATACGGGCCGTCCAAGCGGCTCGGGACGCGGTGCAACTACGGGAGCGGGTGCCAGGAATTCGCCAACACGAACGACGGGTGCTACTGCACCGGCTTCTGGCGCGACAACGACAGTCTGCCGGGGGGCATCTACTCTATTCTGGTAAACGAGCCGGAGTTCTTTATCCGCCCCAAGGTCCTGCCCGACGTGACTATCATCGATGACCAGACCGTCACGGTAGACATCGACATCCCGATTGACTACTCGACCTATTTCGACAACAGCGGATGGACCAGCTATGACACGACCTGGTATCAGACGTTTACCGCGACCGGCACGTCGGTGACCGGGGTATCCTTCGTTCTGGCGGGGACGAACGCGACGTCCGCTGAGGTTGCAGTCCTGGAAGACAACACCGGCGGGAACGTAACGAGCTGGCGGGTGCTTGGCTCACAGACGGTGTCAATTGGCACCAATACCGACAACTGGGTCAGGTTCCGCTCCGGCGAAATCCCCATGACGCCCGGCACCCAATACGCCGTCCGAATCACCGGACTCGCCGGCGGCGACCTGAAGTTCGCACCGTACAAGCGCAACAAGGACAGCAACAGCTACGGGTACGGCAACCCGGATATCGACGGACAGGCCTACGCGGCCAATGGCAGCCCGCATGACCCGCCCTGCGATCTGCACTACCTCGTGTTTGCCGATAACGACGGCACCCTGGTGACCATGAACAAGCGGACGGCCGGCCTCGGGATATTGAAGAGCCCGGGTTATTGGTCGTTCATGTGGGGCCAGACGTTCGTGGCCCTGGGGGGAAGTGTTGCCGGCGTGGACGTTAAGGCCGCCTCCGCCAACCACCGGTGGGATACGAAGTTCAGGTGGCGGATCTATGCGGCGGAGGAGAACGGGCCCACCGGCCCGCAGATCGGTCCGACGAAGATCACCAAGGCGGCGTGGCAGCCTGCCGGCTCGTTTCATCAGGGCGTGAGCTACAATCCGGATGACGTGCCATTGATGCCGGGGGACACGTACTTCATCCAACTCGAAGCCTACGACCCGTACCCCGACTCCCAGGGCTTCAACCCCTATCTGATGGGCAATACCTATCAGTACGGGCACGGTTACTGGTGGAGCGGAGAGTACGGGAACCCCCAGCCGGGCGACCACTGGGACCCCCGGCCGGACGACGACGTGAATATGACAATCATCGAATACGAGTACACCGGACCGTGGATCGAGCTCAGCAGGAACTCGATCAGCCGGATGGTATACCTCGGCGATAACCTAAGCAGCGATACCTTCACGGTGAAGAACGTCGGGGGCGAGACACTCAACTACAACATCACCGACAACGCCGGCTGGCTCAGCGTGTTCCCGGCCACCGGATCATCCGTTGGTGAACCGGACACGATTACGGTGAGTTACTCGGCAAGCACGCTGTCCTATGGCGACCACTTCGCGACCATCACCGTGTCTGGGAACGCGCTGAACAGCCCCCTGACCATCGACGTTACCGTGACCGTCCATACGGTGGGCCCCGACCTCGATGGCGACGCCGACGTGGACCAGGGAGACTTCGGCCTGTTCCAGGTGTGCTACACCGGCCCGGGTGGTCCCATATCGGAGCCGGCGTGTGAGGTTGCTGACTTCGAGGGCGACGGCGACGTGGACCTGGGAGACTTCGGCATCCTTCGGGGCTGCATGAGCGGGGCCGACGTCCCGGCGGACCGGAACTGCGAGAGCGCGGACTGACATCGGCGCTCACCTCAGCCCTGCCCGCGAAGCTTGCGGCACGCTTACCGGGCTTTCACGCTGTCCTTGATACGTTTGACGTGCCCGCGCCCGAGGCCTTTGACCTCACAGCCAAGCTCGAAGTAACGACGGATCTTCCCGTCATCGAGGATGCCGAAGCAGTCAACGATGGCTGCCGGTTTGCCCGTCATCCTGAGGACGTCGTCGGGCGCCAGTTGCAGGTAGGGCTGGTGGCGAACGGCGAAGATGACGGCGTCGGCTCCTTCGAGGGCCGCGGCCAGATCCTTCTCGACGCGGGTTTCGCCGAGCTGCTCCTGGTTGCGGAAGAACCTCGCCCAACTGTGGCCCGGGGCGGGGTAGGTCTCCTGCTTCTCGAGTTCCCACCAGTGCTGGACATAAGGATCGTGAACGCCGATCTCCGCCCCCATTTCGGCAAGCTTGCGGACGACCAGTTCGCTCCCGCTGTAGCGCGTGTCCCCGACGTCCTCACGATAGGCCGCCCCGAGGAGCACGCAGCGTGACGCCGCCACGTACTTGCCCATATTGCGGAGGGCGTCGCGTACCAGCTCCGCCACGTGCAGGGCCCGCGTATCGTTCACGTTGATCGCGGTCTCGGTCATCTTGAAGATATCGTCCTCGAATCCCATCAGGTGCTTGTAGGCCCACATGCCCAGTCCGCCGTCCTTCGGCAAGCAGTACCCGCCGATTCCCGGACCGGGGAAGATGATGTTGTTGTGGGTCGGGCGGACCTTGATCGCCTCGACCACCTTGATGAGATCGACACCGTTGCGCTCGGCAAACAGGCTCCACTCGTCCAGGAAGGCCAGCATGGTAGCGCGGAAGCTGTTCTCCACGATCTTGGTGGTCTCGCTTTCGAGGGGGCGGTCCATTACCGTCAGTGGATACTCCTCGACGTTGAGCACCTCGGAGAGGAACTTCTCGACCCGCCGCCGGCTTTCCTGGTTGACCCCGCTGCAGACCCGCCAGAAGTCGCGGATGCTGCTGACGTAGTTCCGGCCGGGCATCACCCGTTCGAAGCTGTGGGCCAGCAACGGCTTGTTCCTGAGGCCGCGCCGCTCGAACGCCCGCCTGAGGATCGGATACGCGACGTACTCGGTCGTCCCCGGGGCCACTGTGGTCTCGATCAGAACCATGCACTCGGGCGAGATCATCTCGCCGATCGTCGCCAGCGACTTCTCCAGCGCCGCCATGTCCGCCGATCCGGTCCGCAGGTTCCCCAGATCCTCCTTGACGTAATCGCATTGAACGTCCACGATCACCACGTCGGCGAGTTTCATGGCCTCCTGGGTGAAGGTTGCGACCAGCGTCTTGTGCTCGTTCACACAACGGGCAATCATCGGTTCGACCTCGGGGTCCTCCGCCTTGACCGGTGATTGACCGCGATTGAGCAGCTCGATCTTCCAGTAGCTTCGCGTGCTCGGGCGCTGCATTCCGATCACGAACTTGTTGTGCTTTCCGGTCTTGGGGTCCCGGCTGTCGGCCACGACGGCCGCCATCACCGCCCCCACAAAGCCCACCCCGACTACCACGACGATTTCCTTGCCGTCGGCGCGATGCCGATCGGTCAACGCCTTGAGCTTTGCGAACTCGGCGGGGTACTCATCCGGAGTCGGTAGAGCAAACTTCTCGCCCTCAGGGCTGATGCTG
Source organism: uncultured Planctomycetales bacterium (assembly GCA_964579675.1). Taxonomy (GTDB): domain Bacteria; phylum Planctomycetota; class Phycisphaerae; order UBA1845; family PWPN01; genus CAZOIA01. The sequence continues at coordinate 3,828 of CAZOIA010000316.1, forward strand.
AACTGCTCGGACATGGGGCTGGATCTCCTTACCTGTCTAGATCTGTGTGATCACGCTCCGCGTAGTTCATCGGCACCGGGGCCGAGACAGTCCATCAGACTTTGTTGAGTTCGGACACCAGATGCCCCATCTCGGGCAGGATGAGACGGTCCATCGCCAGGCGCACGGCGTTGGTCGAGCCAGGCATGCAGAACACCACCCGGCTCTCGAGCACGCCCCCCACCGCCCGTGACAGCATCGCGCCCGCCCCGATCTCCTCAAAGCTCAGCATCCGGAACAGCTCTCCAAAGCCGTCGAGCCGCTTGTTCAGCATCGGGGCCACCGTCTCGCAGGTGCAATCCCGCGGCGAGACCCCTGTGCCGCCATTGATGAGGATCACCTTACAGCGGTCGTCGTTTGCCAGCGTCGCCAGTTGCCCCCGGATGGCCGCCGGTTCGTCCTTGATGACCGCGTAGTGACAGATCGTGTGTCCTGCTGCCTCCAACAGCTCGCGAATCACCTGTCCGCTATGATCGGCGGCTTCGCTGCGGGTGTCGCTGACGGTGACGATCGCGCACCGGACGCACCGCACAGCTCGTTTTTTGTGCTCCCGGTAGCCCATGTGGTCATCCCCTGAATAACGACCTTCCTCCGTGGAATCCGTGTGCCTTACGGCCTGCGTGGTCAATCACCGCTTCGCTTCCCTCGCCGCAACGAGTCGTGCCCGAATGCCTGGCGCAGCCGGTTGGCATGCGCCCACAACTTCGGGTCATTCCGGAGAAACCGCACCAGATGACCGGTGGAGACGCCCAGGGCGTCGGCCGCCTCGCCGGCGCGGGCCCGGCAGTGGAACAGGACGTCCAGGACATACTGGACAATGCGCCAGTAGTCCGGGTGCCGACGGTTGACCCGCAAACTGCTGTCCCGGGCAAGGGCGGCGGAGAAGAACTCGGGAGGCCCGGTGTCCGGGTCGATCCGCATGCGGAGGTTCAACGCGATCGCCTCGCGGAGCCGGCGCAGAGCCCGGATGCGGTTCTCGTGCTGGGACCGGCTTTCAGA
>CAZOIA010000317.1:0-4847 GCA_964579675.1 uncultured Planctomycetales bacterium
ATCTGGCGGACGATCAGGAACTCCTCGATCTCATGGCCGAAGCGGGCTTCAATCAGGTCTTTGTGGGTATCGAGAGCCCGGACGAGGCAAGCCTCATCGAATGCGAGAAGATCCAAAACACACAACGTGATCTCGTCGCAGCCGTGAAGAAGATCCAGAATAGTGGGCTCGAGGTCATGGGTGGATTCATCGTCGGCTTTGACAGCGACACGGTGGGCATCTTCGAGCGGCAGCGTTCGTTCATCGAACGGTCTGGTATTGTCACTGCGATGGTTGGCCTGCTCGTGGCTCTGCCCGACACGCGGCTTTTCTCCAGGCTGAAGCAGGAAAACCGCATCGTTCACGATGCGACCGGTAACAACGTCGATGGGGTGCTGAACTTTGTTCCCAAGCTCGACCGGGAATACCTGATCCACGGTTATCGCGTGCTCGTCAAACGTCTTTACGCGCCAGACGCTTACTATTGCCGAATTCTTACCTTCCTTCGGGAATACCGGCCGCGCGGACCCAGTCTGCGACCCCCCGTGCGGGACTGTCTGGCCTTGATCAGGTCATTCTGGGTTATGGGCGTTTGCGCGCCGGGACGACGCGCGTATTGGAAGTTCGTCGCCAGAGTAATGCTATTCCATCGCAGCCTTTTTCACCAGGCGATGACCCTTGCCATCATGGGACATCATTTTCGGAGGGTAGCTGCAGCCATCTGATGGCTCATCAGCATCAGTGTCGCCGGTGAGTCAGGCTGCTGCCGCAAGTGGCTCTGTGATCCTGTTCCGGCAGGAGGGCAGCGGCCGTTGCCCGATATCGGATAGTCACGAGACAAGGAGAGTCAATGGCACGAAGACACCGGCCCTCTCAGGTCAAACGCGAGCGGGAGCAGCGGAAGCGCGAGCGTCAGCGAAGAAAGGCCGAGAAGGCCGCACAGAAGCGTGAGCGCCGTTTCGGCCAGGGGTACGCGGACGCAGAGAGCTTGGACGATCAGCAGAGTGTGGTCCCCGATTTGCCGACCGAGGACATAGCACCGCCGCAGGAGCCCTGACTCGGCCCCCCGTTCGTGGACCGGGCGAAGCAACTGAGGGCGGCATGCCCGCTGACCGCATTCAGAGAGTGCCGACGGGCGACTTCGGGCCGAACGCATGGAGGCAGAGTCGATGGAATTGCCACGCCGCCGAGCAAGTGATGTTTACCTTCCAGATGGCGCGATGCGTAACGCGATAGAAGAGCTGCGGTGCAGCGAGGCTATCCGCGATCTGCGGGTTGGCATCGTTTACGCGTTCGATCATCGCACGCGGATGCTCCCGTACTGGTATGCGGACAAGCGCATGGTTCCCTGCTCTGTCCGCACCCTCGGCGATCTCCTGGCTGCGGCGGGCTTCAGGCACATCCGCATTGTCCTTCAGCAGTGGACGCCGAACTTCCTGCCCAGCGCTGCCCGGCTGGACGGCAGGCCGCTGGATCTTCTGCTCGTGTCCACGATGCAAGTCCACGCGGAGCCCGCCTTCGACTTGATTCGAGACGCACACCACCTCGGGGATGCCAGGCCCCTGATCCTGGCGGGTGGCCCCAAAGCGGTCTACGAGCCGACCGACTTCTTTGAGCTGGGGCCACAGCCAGGCATCGGCGCCGACTGCGTCGTGACCGGTGAGGCGTTCGTGCTGCTGGACCTGCTGCACACGATCCTCGCCCACCGTCGTGCCGGCGAGAGGCCTCGCGACGCATACGAGAACGCGCGGCTGGCGGGTACGCTGGCTAAGGTCCCGGGGCTGGTCTATTTGTCTCCGGACGCGTCGTCCTGCGAGCCTGTAGCCGTCAATACCGGGGTGCAGCGGCTCCTGCGCGACCTGGATGAATTGCCGATGCCCGACGCCGGCTACCGGATGATCGAGCCGCCGCACCGTCGCCGGGAACTGTCCGTGCGGCCATGCCCGGCCGAACGGATCGGGAAGCTCTCGACCATCGCCTCGGTGATCTCGACGCAGGGCTGCCGCTTCAACTGCCCCTACTGCTCGATCCCCGCGGCCAATCAACGGACATGGAGACACAAGAGTCCGGAGCGGTTGGCGGCGGAGATTGCCCATATTCATATGGACTTCGGCATCACCCATTTCTTCAGCACCGACGATAACTTCTTCAACGATCGTCAGACCGTCATCGATCTGATGACGGAACTGGCCGGTACGAAGGTATCCGGACAGCCGCTCTCCAAGCGCATCCGCTTCTACACCGAAGCCACCGAGTTCGACGTCTACAAGAATCGCGATCTCCTCCCGTTGTGCCGTGCGGGCGGCTTGGCCGCCATCTGGTTCGGCATCGAAGATATCACCGGTGAATTGGTCAATAAGGGACAGACCGCGAGCAAGACGGCTGAGCTCTTCGCGTTGCTGCACGAGCTGGGTATTGAACCGATGACGATGATGATCCACAGCGATGCTCAACCGCTGCGCTCGGGAGACGGCGACCTGTCCGGACTGCTTAACCAGGCCCGCTACGTGTTCGATCACGGGGCCGTGTCATACCAGTGCACTTATCTCGGACCGGCAGTCGGGACCCGCAACTTCGAGCCCGCCGCCAAGGTCGGGGCGATCTTCAAAAGCGTTGGACGTAAAAGCATTCCGCAAGCGTTTCAGGACGGCAATTACGTAGTCGCCTCAAAACACGCCCGGCCATGGCAGCAGCAGCTCAACATCCTGCGGGCGTACGCAGCCTTCTACAATCCGCGAAACATGCTGCGGGCGTTTCTGGAGCTGCGCAAGGATTCGCTTGGACCGAAACGCCTGTTGTTCCAACTGATCGGTCAGATCGGGCTGCTGCTGACGGTCCCGAAGCTGCTGGCATGGGCCCGCCGGCTCAAGCGCGGTCCGATCGAGGCCTACCAAGGCCTGGAGGCGGCGCGCATCCCCATGGTTGATGCCACGGGTGGCAAGGAGATCAACTGGGCGATCAAGCGCCCGCCTACCCCCCATTTGCCACAGCTAGTTGAGACCTCGAGTACGACGATGGGAACTCACGCTCCTTCGCAGCCCGCACCTGCAGTCGAAGTCGCCTGCTGAGACCAGAAGATATGGTAGTAAAAGGCACGCCTTGCGCCCCACCGCTGGCGCCAGCGCCGACGACAAGTTACAGGGCCAAGCTTGCCCGCGTACAGGACGTTGGTGAGCAGGTTGTACAGGCGGCACTTGTCGAACGGCAGGCCGCCGCGACGCTTGGCCGCCGCGGACAGCTTGCTGCGGGGCACAAGCACCGCCTGAACAATCCGCGTGGTGATATCGGCAATGCGGATGCCCCGCGGCTCGCCCTGCGGCAGGAAGAACTGGATCGTCTTAGGTAGCTTGTCGGTCATGCCTGTCCCTCAAATCACGGCAACTCAGCCGCAGATGTCACTACCTTGTAGTCCACGTCAGTCAGCGCTCCCTTCTTCTTCAACTGCTTCGAGCCAAGTGCGCTGCGGGGCTCACCGCTCAGATCGGCATGCGCCCCTTGATACGCCTGGCTCTGCCAACTGACGGGGTGATGGCAATCACGAACTCGCCGTCCGCGACAGGCGAGTGGTCATCAGAAACAGGGAAGATAATGCTTTCGGTCCTTGGCTCCAACGGGTCGAGGCGGAGCGGCGTCCTCTCGCTCCACGCAATCGACTCGCTGCCATTGATCGACAGCGTTACGTGCTTGATATAAGTGACAACCTTCCGACAATTGGCGAACTCGACCTCGGAAAAGTACCGCCACGGATGAGGTGAAATGAATACGATCCCGCCGTTGTTGCCGGCAATTGTCTCATACGGTGTACAGCCGCGGGTATTTGAGAGCCGGTGCTGTGTGAGGGTAGGCTCTCATTTCCAGCGGGCATCGAGGGTACGGCCTCGGCCAGAACCGGTCCAGGACTCCGCCCGTCCGTGGGCTTCGGACAGCCGCCCCGTCCATGGGGCGGGCTCCTCCTGGACTGAACCTGTCCGACGCCGTAGGAAAGATGCCCTGCTATCGAGGAAATGAGAGGAGCCGAACTGAGGGGCAGAGTCCCCGAGGAGGCATGAGCGTGGCTCGACACAGCAAGATTCCCAAAGACCAGCGTGCGGAGCTGGTTCTGGCGGTGCTTCGCGGCACCGAGAAGCTGGAGGTTTGGGCCCGTCGTCATCAGGTCAGCGCCAACACGCTTCGACGCTGGCGGGACGAGTTTTTGGCGGGTGGCAAAGACCGGCTGACCCGCAACGGCGATGCAGTCGCCGCCCAGGTCGAGGTTACCCGGCTTGAGCGTGACCTGGCGGAACGGGAGATGATCATCGGCGAGCTGACGGTGGCCAACCGCTTCCTTCAAAAAAAAGTGGACGGGTGGAATGGTCAGAGGAAGATCGGCAACAGTTGAAGACCGAGATGACGGCCTTCGATCGTCCGGTTCGGCTGACGAAGCTCCTGGATGTGATCGGTGGTCAGGCCACGTGGTATCGCCGGGAATCCGCGAGCCACAAACCTGGATCACCAGCCAAGCCACTCACACCTCGCGGTCCGGCTCCCTCCGAGCTCGATCCGTGGGAGCGGCACGTGGTCGAGACGGTGGCCAGGGCGTGTCCGTGGTACGGATACAAGAAAATCGCCCTGATCTGCGAGCGTTTAGACGAAAGGATTCCGCGTCGCAAGGTGTACCGGATCATGAAAGAGGCGGGCTTGCTCCATCAACGCAAGCGACGGATCGAAGAACGATCCCGCCAGGAGGTGGCCCGGCTCTGCCAACTCTTGCCCAAGGGGCCGAACGAACTGTGGCAGACGGACGTGACGTACATCCCCATCGCGGGTTACGGCTTCTGGTACGCGGTCACGGTGATCGACTACTACAGTCGATACCTGCTAAAGATGCA
>CAZOIA010000318.1:0-4806 GCA_964579675.1 uncultured Planctomycetales bacterium
GTCTGAACAGGGGAGGCCTTCGGCGGGCGGCGGCTACTGGATTAAACCCTGGGATGAGACGATTCAGGCGCGCTGGCTGAAGGAGTTCTATACCATCGCCTTGAGCAAACCCTTCGTGGAGAGTGTCACCTGGCGCGACCTGGCGGATCGGCCGGGCCAAAGCGCGATCCCCAGCGGCGGTCTGCTGAGTGCGGACCTCGCGCCGAAGCCGGCCTTCAAGGCGTTAAAGGATTTTCGCAACGAGCTTCTGGGCTCGGCCCGAAGGGCTCCGCCGCGACGGATGGCGTGATTCCTGATGCTGCAAGACGTGTGGCCATGTCCGAGCGCAGTTCGTCCACACCCCTGACGAATCACCGTGGTCGCATGCCGTGGAGCGTGCATCTGCTCTGCTACGTAGTGCTTGGGTCGGTGTTCCTGAGCGTAATCCTGGCCCGTCACACTGGGGGCATGGTTGTTGGCGACACGATCGGGAACGACCCGGTCCGCGTTCGGCAAGTCGAGCAGCGGATTGACCCGAACACCGCTTCTTGGGCGGAATTAGCGCGTCTGCCCGGCATCGGGGAGATCCTTGCCAAGCGGATCGTCGCCTATCGCGAGGGGCGGGGCTCCGCCTTGGGTCCGGCGCGGGAGTCGGTTGTTGCTTTTTCGTCGCTCGCGGACCTGGGTTTGGTCCGAGGGATCGGGCCCAAGAAGCTCGAGCAGCTTGCCGGTTACCTGAAGTTGCCCGCGGCCGAGGCGGGGCAGCAATTCCGCGAATGATGGTCTTCCTGCCTGTGACGCCTGAGAAGCTCAGCGGCGTAGCTGGGCAGAGGTTGCCAGGGACATTCCGGCTGACGAAAGGAACCAGCATGACAAAGAGGATCGACAAGGTATCTGGGCACTGGTTGAGATCGGCAGTGGTGGTGATGGTGGCCGCGGGCCTCGGCAATGCCGCCCAAGCGCAGGCGAGGGTCGGGGGGCAGGCAGGGGTCTCCTCGGAGCGGCCCAACATTTTGTTCATCTTCACCGACGATCATGCGTCCCATGCCATCGGCGCGTACGGTTCGAAGATCAACAAGACGCCGAATCTCGACCGTCTGGCCGATCAGGGCATGTTGCTGGGCAACTGCTTCTGCACCAATTCGATCTGTGCTCCGAGCCGGGCGGTGATCCTTACCGGCAAGCACAGCCACCTTAACGGGGTAATCGACAACCGCGTGCCGTTCGACGGCTCACAGCAGACGTTCCCGAAGCTGCTTCAGCAGGCGGGCTACGAGACGGTCATGATCGGGAAGTGGCACCTGAAAACTGACCCGACGGGTTTCAGCTTCTGGTCGGTGTTGATCGGCCAGGGTCCCTACTACAACCCGCCCATGAAGACGCCCGACGGGCTTGTCAAACACACGGGCTACACGACCGACATCATCACGGATCTGACGCTGGACTGGTTGAAGAACAAGCGCGACAAGTCAAAGCCGTTCATGGTCATGTGCCAGCACAAGGCGCCGCACCGCAACTGGCAGCCGGGGCCCGGGCACCTGACGATGTACGACGGCATAACGGTCCCCGAGCCGGCCACGCTGTTCGACGACTGGTCCAACCGCACCAGCGCTTGTCAAGTGCAGGAGATGACCGTTGCGCGGCACCTGAGCGAACACGACCTGAAGCTCGTACCGCCCGGCGACCTCACGCCGGAGCAGTTGAAGGCCTGGAACGCCGCCTACGGGCCGAAGAACGAGGCGTTCAAGAAAGCCAACCTTGCCGGTGACGACCTGGTCCGCTGGAAGTACCAGCGTTACATCAAGGACTACCTGCGCTGCATCGCGTCGGTCGATGACAACGTGGGCCGATTGCTGGAGTACCTGGACGCGTCGGGCCTGGCCGCCAACACGGTGGTGATCTACAGCTCGGATCAGGGCTTCTACCTGGGCGACCACGGCTGGTACGACAAGCGGTGGATGTACGAGGAGTCGTTGCGGATGCCGCTGATCGTGCGCTGGCCTGGTGTCGTCAAGCGGGGTTCGGTGGATGATCACCTCGTTCAGAATCTGGATTTCGCCGAGACGTTTCTGGGGATCGCGGGGGTGCAGCCACCGGCCGACATGCAGGGCCGCTCCATCGTCCCGCTGCTCAAGGGCCAGTCGCCGGGTGACTGGCGGAAGTCGATCTACTACCACTACTGGGAGTTCCCCGCGGTCCACATGGTCAACCGCCACTACGGCGTGCGCACGGATCGCTACAAGCTCATCTACTACTACGAGCTCAAGGAATGGGAGCTGTTCGACCTCAAGAAGGATCCGCAAGAGCTCAGGAGCGTGTACGACGACCCGTCCTACGCCGACACGGTTAAGGAGCTCCAGGCTGAGTTGAAACGGCTCCAGGCGGTTTACAAGGACACCGATCCGGAACTGTCTACGAGTGCGCGGGAGCAGCAGCGGATCCGCTCACTGGCGACGCGGATCAGACTTCGAAAGGTGCTGCAACTCGACGAACCCGATACGAGATCGCGGCAGGACCTGGACCCGTCGGCCAAGCCGTTGACGGTCGGCGCGTGGTGCACACCGGGGTCCGGAGACGGTGTGGTGATCGCCCACGGCGGGGCGTCGCTGGGTTATAGCCTGTATCTCAAGGGGGGCGTGCCGCGGTTCGCCATTCGTGACAATGGCGTGCTCCGGGAGGTGGCCGGTCGGAACAAGCTGCAGTTGGACAGGCGTGTCCACCTGGCGGCCGTGCTGAACGCGAACGGCCGGCTCCTGCTGTACGTCAACGGCAAGCGGGTGTCCGAAGCGGAGGGACAATTCATCACGCGCAAACCGGCCGACGGCCTGACGGTCGGTGCGGACACCGGTTCGCCGGTGGGCCCGTACGACAGCCCGATGTCCTGCCGCGGGGAGATCGAGGACCTGCGGGTCTACTGGGGCGTTCTGGACGAGGCTTCGCTGCAGAAATGGGCTGGCGAGATGAAGTAGTCAGCGCGGCCCGTCCCGTCTTCAAAGTCGCCGTTGGCCAGCGCGGGCTCCCATCCGCAGATATGGACTTGGGGGCGCAAGCGGCAAGCGAGATCGGGCTGCGATCGGCGCCCCCGCAGCCGGGACCCGCTTCGATAGCCTGGACGATGGCTCGACCGCCCGGCTGAGCGGTGAAGCGAATCGAGATGATGCCGCTGGGCGCCTCGATCCCGTTGAAAACTGAATCGGCGGCCCGGTTCAACCCCCGGAAAGCGGACTACGGACCAGCCGGATGGGCCAGTTCCCTCTTTTTACCACCCTCGCTTGCGGTGGCGGCGATGTCAAAGCTGGCGGCCACGTGTTGCTCATAACCCTTTTCTGAATAAGCAATTACGAGAAGGCACCTGGCGCTTTTCCGGCGGTTCGAATGGACAAGACGTGTCCCGAGAGCGACTCCAGATCGGGCATGTGGTAGAATAAGCATGGCCGCGGAGCGCTCTCAGTTCGATGTCGTGTGCCTGACTTCGTCAGGAGGAAACGGGCCATCATGCACCGAGTCAGTCCTCATATAACCTGCCTGACGGTCGTAATGTCTTCGGTTGCGGCCTATGGCGAGGTGCGTTTCAGTAAGCCGGCATGGTCTCCCGACGGCAGATATCTGGCGCTTTCGGATGGCCGCAGTGACGGTGTTCATCTATACGACACGAAGACCCGGACTCGCTTGCAGATCACGGACTCCCCAAGCAGCGGCTATGCGTATCATTGGTCGCGTGATGGCAGGAGGCTGGCCTTCAAGCTTCTGATTCCTGCTGAGCCAAGCGTGTTCCCGCTCCAGATGCCGGTCGTTTTCGACGTGGATAGCCGGACACTGCTTCCGCTTCACGACCCGGTCGCGAGAGCAGGTGTTCCCTCTTTCTCAGACGACGGACTGACTGCTTTCACGATTGATCAGGAACTTCGAGTCGTTGACGCATCCGGGCGAACGGTAAAGGTTGTCTCACTGGGGAACTACGCGAATCTCGCGCCGATATCACCGGACGGCACTAAGGTGGCTTACAACAGCCGGGATGACCAGATATGGGTGACAGAACTGGCTGCGGGAACGACCAGCAGATTGACCGCGGACGGGCATGGGTACTTCAACCCCGTCTGGTCGCCAGACTCCACCCGTCTGATTGTCAGCACCACCTCCAACCGCCTGAAATCAATTGACATCCTGTCAGGTCAGATCCATGAACTGGATGAGGGCGCTGCGCCTTGCTGGGCTCCCGACGGCAGGACCGTCTTCTATTGCAGAACGGAACGGATCGAAGGCGTCCGCGTCGAAGAAGCGGACATCTACCACATCCAGTGGGACGGCAGCGGCAGGAACCGCTTAACGCTTGAGGACGGTGAACATGAAACCTGCGCCCGGCTGTCGCACGATGGCCGGAAGATCGTTTTCGTCTCTATGCTGAGCGGTGATCTGTATGAAGCACCCCTACTTCGAGCCGATAGGCGGGAGAACCAAGGCGGCACCAGCGAATACCGCCTGGGCCCGAAAGTCAGGATCGATGCGGACGCAGCACCTCTGACGACGCTCGATGACAGCTTGATGCGGGTGTATCCTGCGAATGGGCTGGCCGAGTCTACTCAAACCCTCTCGTCTTCCGCCGTGACCTTGTTCAGGCCCGTTCCGTACATCCACCAGGTTTATGACACCCCCGACAGCTTCAACGGCCACTGGGCGTGCGGGGCGTCCTCGGCCCTTATGGGTATCAACTACTTCGGCGTCCTGGATCACTGGGATATTACGTGTAGCTGGCCCTACGCCCATGTCAGTCACTACGGCCAGTACGTCTCTGAGATCTACACGTACAACGGCTACACTTATGATTTC
>CAZOIA010000319.1:0-4803 GCA_964579675.1 uncultured Planctomycetales bacterium
GACCGCAAAGAATGTCATGACAGTGGGCGCAGTTGATGATGCAGTCTTTAATGGCACCAGAAGTCTAGGCGATGCCACAATGACCACCTTTAGTGGATGGGGACCAACCGACGACGGCCGGACTAAGCCGGACATTGTCGCGAATGGCATGGACGTGTATTCGTGCACCGCTGCATCGGATAGCAGCTACGACTCCAAAGATGGTACAAGTATGGCTTGCCCAAATGCTTCAGGATCCGCTATTCTGCTTATCGAGTACTACAGAATGCTGTCTGGGGGAGGCGCGATGTGTGCAAGTACCCTCAAGGGACTTATCATTCACACGGCGGATGACCTCGGCAACACCGGCCCCGATTACCAATTTGGGTGGGGCCTCATGAATACAAAGGCGGCCGCTGACCACATTCAAGATCATTTCGTGAATCCCAGCTTGTATAGAATCGAAGAAGCTATCCTCGACGGAGCGAATCCGACAAGAAGTTATCCCATCTACAGTGACGGGACTGTTCCCATTCGTGCGACGTTATGCTGGACGGACCCCGCCAGCCAAGAGATTGTTGGCCTTGATAATGCGACGTCGGTTTTGATCAACGATTTGGATCTTCGAATCACGGGCCCCGGCGGATCGCCAGAGTATATGCCCTATACTCTTGATCGCCTGAATGCTAGCGCAACGGCAGTACCTGGCGATAATTCCTTGGACAATGTTGAGCAGGTCTTTGTCGCCGCCCCATTGCCTGGGACTTATACGGCCCTGGTAAGCCACAAGGGCATATTGCAAAACGGCTCTCAGACTTACTCGCTGTTGCTTTCGGCAGACACGACGCCGCCTACAGTGGAAAGCGTCGTGCCTCCACAGGGCGCAGTGATCAGCGGGCTCCCGTCCGTGTCTATCACGTTCTCGGAACCAGTGGAGAATGTCCTGGCATCAAACCTGCGGGTTAACGGGTGGCCCGCTACAGGCGTGACCGGCGGCGGATCCGGTCCCTACACGTTTACAGGCTACACTACCCCACCAGTGGGAAGTGTGAATGTGGTTGTGGGATCTGGGGCCATTACTGATCTTGTGGGCAATCCGTTTACAGGTGATGGCTGGACCTACATTAACGACCCCACACAACCGACGATTATTACCGTCACTCCGGTGCGGGGTTCAATGATCTCCTCTCTTCCCAGAGTCGAGGTCATTTTCTCTGAAGATGTGGTTGATGTGGCGGCAAATGACTTGAAAGTTAATGGTTCGCCCGCGACCAACGTCAACGGCGGTGGGCCGGGCCCGTACCTATTCTGGGGCTACGCGGTGCCGCCAGCAGGGACCGTTAACGTGGTTTTGGAGTCGGGCGCCATTCACGACCCCGCCGGCAACCTCTTTGCTGGCGATAGTTGGGTCTACCTCAATGATCCGGACGCACCTGCGGTCGCCAACGTGAACCCACCGCGGGGAGCATCGACTAGAGGCCTACTATGGGTAGTGGTGACGTTTACGGAGGCTGTGACTGGTGTGGCGGCGGGCGATCTAACGGTCGGCGGATCGTCAGCGACAAGCGTTATGGGTAGCGGCGCGGGTCCGTACGAGTTCGCAGGCTTCCCCTTGCCACCAGATGGTCTCGTGAACGTACAGCTCGCGGGCGGTGCGATTCAGGATACTACCGGCAATGCCTTCGGGGGCGACAGCTGGACCTACATGCTTGAGACCTATCTGGCCGACGTGATGCTCAGTAGCACGACCGTTACGCCGAGCAGGGTTGAGGTGGGCGACTCGGTCTTGGGATCGCTTAGCGGTAACTGGTGGACCGAAGTTGGGTCGGAGAACACCTGGTGGTGCCTGGTGGTTGGTTTTCGGGCAGGGAACGGGGCTTGGATCGGCGGCCTGCCGGTTGGCGTGGGCGACCAGTTCATGGAAGGAAAGATATTATCACTGTACCCGGGAGATGGCTTCGCCGACGAGCCATTCCCTGGCGTCACTGCGCCCCCGAGCCCCGGTACTTACACACTCTGGGGCCAGATGGTGCCGGTTCAGACGTTCGCTCAGGCAATCGAAGCCTTCAAGGCTGACACGGCCACCGAGGAAAGGCAGTTTCACAAAAACGTGGCTATCATGGACGTCATTCCGCCCACGGACACACCTGTTGTGACAGCAGCCGCCTCACGCAGAACGCACGGCAGTGCGGGTGACTTCGACATCGACGTGTCGTTCTCCTCCGCGGTTGAATGTCGGGAAGGCGGCACCACCCGACTATTGGGCACTTTCGATAAGGCTATCCAGCGACTTAATGGTACGAGTGCCGACGTATGGCTTTCCAGTGGGGGCATTGTCAGCTTATCAGTTAACGGCCAAGAGCTGGAGATCATGATGAGTTCGGCTACCGATGCCGCCCAGCTTACGATCGGTTTCCATGGCATCGCCGACAGCAGCGATCCTCTCAAAGTCGTCACCGACATGTTGACCTTTGGCGTTCTACTTGGCGATGTGAACGTTGACGAAAGCACCACTATGACAGACCTTGTCGCGATTCGTAATTCGCTGGGCCAGCCGACCGACGGCAGCAATTTGCGCAGAGACGTCAACGTGGATGGTGGCGTGGACCTGCTGGATTTAATCGCGACTCGCAACAATCTGAACAAGAATGTACCCGAGACACCATGGTCGCCGATGTTCACCGGAACGTCGAGGGACCAATTTCGGGGCATGTGGGGTACGGGGCCGAGTGACGTGTTTACGGTAGGCTACGGATGGTTCGGCGGTGGCGTGATTCGGCATTACGATGGCTCTACCTGGTCAGCGTCGCTGCCTGCCCCCGATCGGAAACTCGATGGTGTCTGGGGCAGCGCCTCGGACAATGTTGTTGCTGTGGGTGAAGGGGGCAGGATCCTGCGCTACAACGGGTCTGGATGGCTTGAGGAATCTAGCGGAGTGAATCAGTTTCTGAAAGACGTGTGGGGAAGTGGACCAGGCAACATGTTCGCCGTGGGCTCGTCTGGCACTATGCTCCGTTACAACGGCTCAGAATGGCAGAGGGTGTGCGAAGGCGCAACGGCCTTCGATCTCGATGGCGTTTGGGGTAGCGGCCCCAACGACGTCTGGGCCGTGGGAGCTAACGGGACCATCCTACGATGGCCTAGTTGTTCGCTTTCACCTAGCGGGACGACGACACACCTCAATGGTGTCTGCGGGACGGCGGCGAACAACATCTACGCCGTTGGCGGGCGGGCAGAAGGACCGACTCAAATAGGAAGAATTCTCCACTACAATGGTTCGGAATGGTCAGAGGTGGGCAGTTGGGTAGACGAAGACTTCCGCGATATATGGTGCTGTGGTCCCAACGACATCTTTGTCGTGGGTTCGCACGGCACCATCCTGCATTTCGATGGGGCGGATTGGTCGCAAACCCCGACCGGGACAACCCACAGTCTTCGGGCTGTATGGGGTAGTAGTTGCAGCGACGTGCTTGCTGGAGGTGCGTACGGCACAATACTCAGGTACCAGCCGTAGGCAGACAAGGCTCATCACGACCGCTAACACACTCTGCCGGCCCGGGCGCATCACAATGGCTCCATTCCGGACCCTCAGCCGAGGTCCCAAGTAGCTTGGCTTGTAGGCACTTACAGACCAATTCGACTGCGGTATCAGCTTGCCTGCCGAGGCCTCGCTGGCCAACCGCCACTCTAATCATATCCCACACGAGTTGCCTTGGGCGATGCGATAGCCGTGAGCGCCAGACCAACCCCATCTTGAACGGATCGCCTCCGATGCGATGATGCCTTCGGAGGTGTTCAATGACTAGACGAGCGAATCATTGGGCGAAGTTGGTGGAGTCGTGGAAGCGGAGCGGGCTGAGCCAAGTGGAGTTCTGTCGTCGCCGCGGAGTCAAGGCGGTGACTTTCGCCTGGTGGAAGCGGCAGTTGCAGGGTCCTGGCGGTCATGCGCCGAAGCGGGGGCGATCGGGGAAAGGGCCAGGGCCATTTGTTGAGGTTCGGCTGGCGGGTGCGTCCTCGTCGTGGGCGTATGAAGTCGTGCTTGCCGGTGGCCGGTCGATTAGGGTCCCGTCGCAGTTTGATCCGCAGATCTTGTCCAGCCTGATCACGGCGGTGGAATCGTGCTGATCCTTGCCCCGCCGCTGCGGACGAAGTCCGCGATCGCTTCGCGATCTGTCTGCTTACAGCAGACGCGGCGAGTCAAGGACTGACGCGGCTGAGGTGTTGACGTGTTGACTTTACCGCCAAGTGTACGGGTGTTCCTGTGTCTGGCTCCGGCGGACATGCGCCGGTCTCTTGATGGCCTGGCCGCCATGACGCGGGATATTCTCCGGGAGGATCCCCTGAGTGGGCATCTCTTCGTCTACTTCAATCGCCGGCGCGACAGGGTAAAAGTCCTCTTCTGGGATCGTTCGGGGCTGGCCCTTTATTACAAGAGACTTGAGAAGGGCACGTTCCGGCTGTCAGCGTTCGAGGATCGCGGGGCACCGCGCGCGGAGATCGAGTCGGCGGAGCTGGCGTTGATCCTGGAAGGCATCGAGCTGGCCAACGCAAGGCGCCGCCCGCGTTTTGCGCTGAATCGCTCCGCCCTTGACACGCAACGCGGCAGTACCGCTCGGAGCCGCGAAGCGGCGGTTGCGCGTCCAGGGCCCGCGCGATGTGGATAAGTTTTCTGCGATTCCAGCGTTTTTCCGCTGGCCCGCCGAGCGTCCATGGTAGAGTCGAGATCTGGCGCGGTGGTTTAGGCTGGGCCTATCTGTTTCCGGCCCTTTGTAAGCGCCCTACAGACCCCATCTGGTTAGCCGGCCTCGGATTTGCCATGATTCG
>CAZOIA010000320.1:0-4791 GCA_964579675.1 uncultured Planctomycetales bacterium
AGGTGCCGTCCCCTTCTCCGCCCGAAGGTCCCCGCCGGAACTGTCACGCACCCTGGGTAGGCTGCCACCCGATTTCCTTCTTGACCTGCCGGACGGGTGAGCTTACGCTTCGACTCGCGGAAAGAGATGTCTATCAAGTCTCCTTTTTGAAGGGAGTGCAGGCCCATGAGAATCCCAAAGACCGTTGTTGTGATAGCTGGTTTAGGCGTGCTCGTCGCCCTAGCGACGGGTTGCGGGGCGAAGAAGGAAACCTTCAACGCTACGATATCCTATGTGCTCGAACCGACGGAGGATCTTCCGGAAGGTTTGACCACCGTTGCCATTCTCGATGCCGGAACGGAGATCGACGGCAGCGAAGACGACGATCGGGCCAAGAAGTGGGCCACGATTGCCGCGGACGGGATGGAACAGATGATTCTGGACTCGGCGAGGAAGTACGGCACGGGGTTGTCCGTAGCCAAGCGGCGCGAGACGAGGAAGGTGCTGGCCGAACAGGATCTGAAAGCGGCCGGTCTCGTCGATGCCGGCACCGCCGTCAGGGCCGCCAAACTGCTTGACGTCCAGGCCTTGATCACCAGCAAGCTGAACATCCGCATTGAAGTCAAGAAGAGCAAGAAGACCACATTCGACCTCACCCACATCGCCGCTGCCGCCGGGAGCCATTGGGGCGCCGGCAGCGCCAGCATCGGGGCTCGCGAGGCGGACCAGATAAGTCGCAATATGACCGTTCAGTGCAGTTTCGGCATGATGGACGCAGCCACCGGGGACACCTATTTCGAATACGCGCCCAAGCCGTTCCGCAAACACGACAAGAAAACGCCGGGCGTCATCTTTGGCCGCAGCTCCGGTGAAGGCGACCTCGACCCCGTGGACATGTACATCGGCGAGCTGGTCCAACAGGGTACGCGCGAGTTCGTCAGCATGTTCGCGCCCTGCGAGGTGGAGTACGCCTACGAACTCGAGTCGAGCAGCAACGAAGCGTCGGCCGCCGGCGTCGCGTCGATGCGGGCCGAAGATTACGAAACGGCCATGCAGCATTTCCAGGCAGCGCTCGCCGAAATTCCCGAGGATCACCGGTCGGTGTTCTGCATGGGCGTCGCGGGCGAGCTGATGGGTGATTGGGACGCCGCCCTGAAGTACTACAAGCAGGCCTGCGGCATGCGGGGCGTGGACGAAGAGGAGATGGCCAAGTACCTGGCCGCCAAGAACCGCGTGACCGCCCACAAGGATCGGATCCGAAAAGGGTAAAAGGAGACTCGACATGAAAGTCGTGCACGGAATGCTGGTCGGGGGATTGCTGTGCGGGCTCATCCTGCCGGCGTGGGCCCAGGTGGACACCGCCGACGCCCAGAAGAAGGTGCTCAGTAAACGGGCCGCCGAAGCCGACGCCTACCGTAAGCTCGCTGAGGTGATCAAGGGCTTGCAGATCACCTCCGACACCTACGTCAAGGACTTCGTCGCGGAAAGCGACACGATCCAGGCGGCGATGGACACGTTCATCCGCGGAGTCCGGGTGGGCAAGCCCAAATGGTATGAGGATTTCTCGTGCGAAGTTCCCGCTGAAGTGACCGTGGCCAAGGTGATCGAGACGCTGAAGCAGATCCACACTCGCCACTACAAGGGTGACCGGATCAAGGGTACCGACTTCAGGGACATGGAGCGGAAGATCGAGAAGAAAGTGATCAAGGTGGTGGGTATGGGCGCCCCGCGTGAGGACCTTCCGCCCGGGCTGCCGGCGGGGGTTGCCGAGCAAATCGGCGCTCCACCCAAGCTGCCGGAGCCGGCTATCCCCGATCTCTGGCTGAGAATCGGCCCGAAGGGGCGCATGATGGCCGTCCGGGCGGCTGGGCTCGACGCCAAGCGAAAGCTCCTCGAGCGAATCAAGGGGCTCCGGATCACATCGGACACCCTCGTTCGCGACTTCGTCGCGGAGTCCGACCAGATCACCGCTCAGGCGATGGGGACGGTGATCGGAGCCAGGGAGGTCAGAACCTACCTCCACCACGACGAGCCCATCGCCGAGGTCACGGTTGAGATCCCCGTCGAGTCCGTGGTCACCATCATCAAACAACTGCACACCCGCTGCATTCAGGGCGACAAGATCAAGGGAACCGACATCACGGACGTGAGGAAGTCCATCAAGACCAAGACCTTCCAGGCCACCGGCATGGGCATCCCGCCCCAGCCGATCCTGGAAGCCTACAACGCCAGGCTCGAAACGACGGCCGCCAGACTCCCGCCGTGGGCGTCGCGGAAGATTCAGATGACCGGTTCGGGCGTGCCGAGCGCGGAGACGGCCGGGACCGCCCAGGGCAAGCTGATGGCGGCCCGGGCGGCCGAGCTTGACGCCAAGCGAAAGCTCGCCGAGCACATCAACGGTCTGGTCATCACCTCGGAGACCACGGTCAAGGACTTCGTGGCCCAGCACGATGACATCGCGAGCCATGTGGATGCCATCCTGGTCGGCTCGATGGTCGAGAGGACCGAGTTTGACGGTGAGGCGGCCCACGTTACCGTCAGCATCCCGGGTATGCAGATCTGGGAAGTTGTTCACGAACGGCTTCGCATCGTTCGCCGAGGCGGTTAAGTAATCCTGCGCGACAGGGTTTCGCGACGTGGAAACGACCGCGGCCGGCGCTGGTGGTGCGCCGCGGCAACAAGAACTAAGGAGTGTACGATGTCCCGACTATGCCTGGCGATACTGGTTCTGCTCTTACCGGCCGTGGCGTTGCTGACCGCCGCCGGATGCGAGGAAAAGACGGTCACGGTTCAACAGACGGAGCAGCGCCACGAAACGCAACCCAAGATGGTCTCCCCGGGCGAGGAAGTGATCGAGTAACGGGCATCGCTTGTTCTTTCTGTGCGGCGACGTTATGTCCGGGGCCTTGTCGTCGGCGATTCCGATGAATCCTCGACCGCTTTGGCCTGCAGCCGATTCAGCTTGAGATCCTGAATCTCGAGGATCTTCTCAAAGTCGCCTTCGCTGAGCTTCTCGGCGAGGTCCTCGCCCGACATCTTGGCCCGGATCCGGTAGCGTGCCAGCCCCTTGGTCAGCTTGAAGTTGACGTCCTCGACGCCCTTGAGCTTGGCGATGAGCTTCTTGAGGTTGTTGCCCTTCTTGAAATTCATGCCTTCCACCTCAAGGATCAGCTCGCCGCCGGCGCTGATGTCGGTGGCCCAGCGTTCCATGATCTGGGCGTAGAGGCTGTTGACCAGCGGCTGGCTTGCATTCGTCAGGGCCTGTTTGCCCGCCTGGGGACTGAACTCCTTCGTGCCCCGGGCCGCGCCGCGGGTGTTCGGCAGGGCCTCGCTGGCCATCAGCCGGGCGGTGTCGGTGCAGTACACTTTGACCTGGGCGTCGCAGTTATAGGCGGCGAGACTTACCCCGGGGGCCGGCTCGACGAGTCCCGCCTGGTTGGCGTTGGCGGTCCCAACGATGAAGATCTGGGCGTCAAAGTCCTTGGCGATGGCCTGGATCTTCTTCAGGTTGTCTTCGGTGCTGGCGTCGGCGGACTCCTTTTCCCGGATGGCCGCCGCGGCTTTGCCGGCAACCATCTCAAAGCCACTCTTGAGCAGCGGCTTTTCGATCAGCGTCTCCAGGGCACTCTGCTCCTCTGTTTTCCCGTCGATGCGCTCGGTAATCGAGACGAGAATCTTGGGACGCCCGACCTGCTTCAGGACATTCTGGACTTCGCCCCAACTCTTGGCCAGGACGCTCTTGGACACCTTGGCCTTGATAAGGACCTTGACCCCGCCGCCTACAACCTTCTTTTCCTTGACGATCTTGTAGTCCTTCACGATCCCCTGGGCGCGGGAGATGATCGTGTCGTGTATGAGCTGGAAGTTCTCGACCTTGCTGTTGGAGAAGATCTCCTGCTTGCCGCCCTTCTCCAAAGCGTCGCGTAGAGCGGCTTTGATTGCCTGCTCCTTTGTCATTCCCTCACCTTCTGCGTCTACCAGGACCACGTCGTCGGGCTTGACGTCCTTTGCGGCCCGGTCATCCTTGCCCGCGTTGTCAGCCTTGTCCGCCGCTTGCACCCGAGCGGGCCCGGGCGAATACACGAAGTACCCGCCAACCAGGCCGAGCAGCCCCGCCAGCGCACATCCCTTTAGCCGCATGAAACTCATCAGTCCGAACCTCCCGGGCCCTGCCCGTGCTTGCGGTCTGCAACACTCAGTCTTCATGGTCCCGCAAAACATGCGCGCCGCCACACCTCCGCGCCCCGTCCATGCCATGCATCTGACCATTGTACCTACCATAGCGGACCGCACAAGACCGCTGAAGTCGTAGGGCACGGTCGCCGTCCGCTGAAGTCGTAGGGCACGGTCGCCGTCCGCCACCGGCGGACAAGACCTGCCTTCACAATTGCCCGATCGGGCCACGTTGCGGTATCGTGAAACCATGCCCACCTACGTTCGATGGCGTGAGCCGGGAGCAATTTACTTCTTCACTGTCGTCTCATATGGGCGACAGCGCATCCTCACACAATTGAAGGCTCGGGAGCTCCTGCGCCAGGCCATGATGGCCGTTCGGCAGCAGCTTCCTTTCGAGATGCCGGTCTCCGTTCTGCTGCCTGACCATCTTCACTGCATCTGGACGCTGCCCGACGGCGACGATGCTTTCCCCGAGCGCTGGCGGCGCATCAAGGAGCGTTTCACCCGGTCGCGGCTGATCCACGGCGGACGAGATTGGGATGTTTCCGCCCAGGCTCGCAGACAAGGCCGCCGGGGCGTTTGGCAACCTCGGTATTGGGAGCACCGTATTCGCGATGAGGATGACTACTTGCGGCA
>CAZOIA010000321.1:0-4722 GCA_964579675.1 uncultured Planctomycetales bacterium
GAACGCAGGCAGCGAGCTCTTGCCACTTACGGCGAAGCGGGTTACACCTTCAAGCATAAATGGAAGCCGCGTCTGAGCTTCTCCACCGCCTACGCGACTGGGGATCGCGATCCCGACGACGGCCTCAGCGAGCGCTTTGATCGCCTCTTCCAGGCAGGGCATCCGTTCGATACGACGAACCTGTTCAACTGGCAGAACACGATCAGTCCCAAGATCCGACTCCAACTCCGCCCCCTCACCCAGCTTCGGGTGGCTGCGTCCTATGGGGGCCACTGGCTGGCCAGCGACAGTGACGCCTGGGTTGTCCCTGGCCGCCGCGATCCGGCCGGTCGCAGTGGTGATTTCCTGGGCCAGGAGTTCGAGCTGCGCCTACGCTATCGAATCGATCCCCGAATGGAACTGGAGATGGGCTATTCACATTTGATCCCCGGACCGTTCATCAAGAACACTGGGGATGCCGATGATGCGGACTTCTTCTACGTTCAGACGACCCTGCAGCTATAGCAGCGGTCGCGAGCGGGAAGCAGTGGGGTGGGTTGGCGGCCTGAATGCTCATCCACGGGCGTATTGATTGGATGTCGGCCGCTCCGCGCCGGAGCTTTCGGCGCGGTAGTGCGCAGCGCAAACGGGGCGTGGTCCTCACCGGACGGTCAACTCATACAGGCATACGCCGATCGGTGCGACTTCGAGCTTGTGTAACGCCCCGCTGATCGGCTTCTCTTGGATGCGAACCTGGGCTTCGGCGCCGGGCTCGTTGTAGGCCGACTCGCTGGGGCCGGTGATCTCCCAGCACCGCCCGGCGCCGGTCAGGGCCGCTCCTTTCACGTCGATCGCCAGATCCAGCTTCTCTCGCGTGGGGTTGACGACGGCCACGGTCAGCGACCTGCGGTCTGTGCTCCAGGCGGCGGCCACGTCCAGCGGTTCGGATTTCCCGGTGGCCATGACCGGCACGGTGCCGAAGTGATGCCGATACAGCTTGAGCACCAGCCCCGTGGTTGCAAAGGCAGCAGCGGTCTTGCTGGTCTTAATGCAGCCAATGACGTTGACCGTCTGGGCGTAGTTGGCCATCAGGAAGATGTCACTGTTGCGAACGTACTCGTTCAGGCCGGCGGCGATACCCAGGGCGTCCTTGAGGAAGTAGCGGGTCCCTATCTCACCGTAGAGGTGCGGTCCGTAACAGTAGTTCCATTCGTCCAGGGTGATGCGGATGTCTTTATCCGCCAGAGTCTCGATCGCCTTGCGATATCCGCGGTGGGCCTCGGCTATACGCCGCACGTTGTTGGGGATTTGCCGAACGTGGGCAATCATCCCCTGCTGCTCGCCACAATAGAAATGCTCGCTGATCAGGTCCATGTGTCCGGCGCAGTGGGTGAGCGTCTGCTCGCTCCAGGGCCCGACGTTCCCCACGCCGATGAGGCGGATGGTCGGATCGACCGCTCGCATCGCCTCGGCAAACGCGTTGTGCTTCTTGACGTACCGGGCCAGCGGCATGTGCCCGAGCTGCCAGTTGCCGTACATCTCGTTGCCGATGCCCCACCACTTCACGTGGTAGGGCTGGGGATGACCGTTGGCGGCCCGCAATCTGCCCATTGGCGTGTCGGGATCGCCGTTGGCGTATTCGACCTCTTCGGCAGCCGACTTCGCCTCGCCCAGCCCGCTGTTGACCGCAATGTAGGGTTCAGTGCCAAGCTCGCGACAGAACGTCATGAATTCGTCGAGCCCGAAATCGTTGTGCTCGATGCCCTTCCACGCGGGGTTCTTGCGTGGCGGCCGCCGGTCTCGATCGCCGACGCCGTCTCTCCAGTTGTAGCCGCTGACGAAGTTGCCCCCCGGCCAGCGGTAGATCGGGGCGTCGAGTTCCTTCAGGAGCTTCAGCGTGTCGGCCCGCATGCCGTGCACGTTGTCGGCGGGCATGAGCGAGACGGTCCCGACGCGGAACTCGCCCCGCCCGCGGCCAACGATTTCGAGGCGGCCGTCCTCGGTGCTGCTGCCGCACCTGAAGCGTATC
The DNA here is from genome assembly GCA_964579675.1 of uncultured Planctomycetales bacterium. GTDB lineage: Bacteria > Planctomycetota > Phycisphaerae > UBA1845 > PWPN01 > CAZOIA01. The sequence continues at coordinate 2,009 of CAZOIA010000321.1, forward strand.
GGGTGCGTGGCAAAGTCGGTGGCGACGGGCTTGATCATCACTGTTTGCCGGTGGTCCTGGCCCTGGCTCCAGACCAGGCTGACCTGGATCGTCCCTGCCCCGGGGCTTCCGGCGAGCACGATTCGGCCCACATACTCCCGCCCCTTCCGCAGGCCCAGCCCGCGTTGCACGATCCCCCGGGCCGATCCATCCTCAGCCAGCTTCACCCGCGGGGCATGTTCGCCGACGAACGCACCCTCCTTTGCCATCGTCACCGCATCCGCTCCACCGATCGTCTTCCACGGCGATTTCGGCGACGCGACCGAATGGAAGAACTTGCGGTCCTCAAGCATCTCCGCCCAGATGCCGCCGTAGATACAGCGACCGAGATGCTCGATGAATTGACCGTAGATGTACTTCGATATCGGCTCGCCTGTCCTGGCCGCGTCGATGGTCACGGCGGGTTTGAGATGGCTCACGGAAACCCCCTCAGAGGACGGGTCAGCCGGCAGGTTGACCTCGGCTGCCCTCACACCCGCCGCCGCCCCGACGCAGACCAGGCACGACGACAGCGCCATACCCGTGCATGCTCGTACACACATGGACTCGTATCCTCCTTCGCAAGGACGGCGGGCTCGGTCCCCGGCCTTGAGGTGCTCGGGGGGGAGAAGGTCTGAATGCGCGAAGGTGATAATGGACACGGGCCGGCGTCACTTTCTCATGTTCCGGCCTTCGCACCTTCTCACTTTCGCACTTTCTGACCTTGTCCGGGGCCACCTGGCGCTTGGCAGGGCGCATCCGCGGCCCACGCTCCCCTTTGGATCGCAGCCAAGACGGACGCTGCGGGTACTCTCTCGGCTTTTCTTCTCGTCGTCTCGGCCTCTCTTGCCCTCCTTCTTTCCTTCCTCCTACTCCTTCGCCATGTACGGATAGCGGAAATTCGTTGGGGGCAGGAAAGTCCGCTTGATCGTGCGGGGTGAGACCCAGCGCTCGAGGTTCAGCCAACTGCCGGCCTTGTCGTTGGTGCCGGACGCTCTGGCACCGCCGAACGGCTGCTGGCCCACGACCGCACCGGTCGGCTTGTCGTTGACGTAGAAATTCCCCGCTGCGTGACGCAACGTGTCCATCGCCTTGACGACCGCAGCCCGATCCAGTGAGAAGATCGACCCCGTCAGCGCGTAGGGCGAGGTCTGGTCGCACAGTTCCAGCGTCTCCCGGTACTGTCCTTCCGGGTAGACGTAGATGGTCAGCACCGGCCCGAAGATCTCCTCTTCCATGAGCTTCGCCTTGGGGTCCCTGGTCAGGACGATGGTCGGCTCGATGAAGTAACCCGTCGAGTCGTCGCAGCCCCCGCCGGCAAGGATGTCCATGTCGGGGCTGCTCCTGGCGTGCTCGATGTAGCCGGTGATCGTCTCGAACGCCTTGGCGTCGATGACGGCTCCCATGAAGTTGGTGAAGTCGGTCACGTCTCCCATTCTGATGTCGGTGATCTCGGTGAGCATGCGGTCCTTGATCCGCGGCCAGAGGGAATCGGGGATGTACGCCCGCGAGGCGGCTGAGCACTTCTGACCCTGGTACTCGAACGCGCCGCGCAACAGGGCCGCTACCAGTGCGTCAGCGTCCGCGCTGGCGTGGGCGAAGATGAAGTTCTTTCCGCCCGTTTCCCCGACAATTCGCGGGTACGAGAAGTACTTGCGGATATCGGACCCGACGGCCAGCCAGATCGTCGAGAACACGTAGGTGCTGCCGGTGAAGTGAATGCCACCCAGGTCGAGATGATTCAGGGCCGGCGGAGCGACGATCGGCCCGGGCCCCGGGACCATGTTGATCACGCCCGGCGGCATACCCGCCTCCTCCAAAATCTTCATGATGAAATAGGCGGGCAGAACCGCGCTCGAGGCCGGCTTCCACACTACCGTGTTACCCATCAGCGCGGGCGCGGTGGGCAGGTTCCCCGCGATCGACGTGAAGTTGAAGGGGGTCAGCGCGAAGACAAACCCCTCCAGAGGCCGATGCTCCATGTAGTTCAGCACGCCGGGGCTCGAGAGCGGCTGATCCCCGTACACCTTCTCCATGAAATGAGGGTTGAACCGCCAGAAGTCGATCAGCTCGCAGGCCGAGTCGATCTCGGCCTGATGCGGGGTCTTGCTCTGGTTGAGCATGGTGGCGGCGTTGAGCGTCTGGCGGTACTTGCCGGCCAGCAAATCGGCCGCCGTGAGCAGGACGATGGCCCGGGAATCCCAGGGCATCTCCGACCATTCCTTCTTGGCCTTGTTGGCAGCGTCAATCGCCTGGTGAACGTAAGAACCGCTGCCCTCATGGTACTGGCCGAGGGCACGCTCGTGGTCGTGCGGGCAGACCATTCTGCCAAGCTTCCCGCTGCGGACCTCCTTGCCGCCAATGATCATCGGCACCTCTGTCTGCTGACCGAGGAAATCGGCAAGCTTGGCCTTCAGCGCTGCACGCTCCGGGTTGCCCGGGGCGTAGCTCAAAGCGGGCTCGTTGACCGGCTGGGGGATCTGGAAAATACCGTTGAACATCGGTGTCTCCTTGCAGTGATTACCTCTCGTGGTGGCCTAGGCGCAACAGAACCCGTTAGTTTCGCTCATCCGCGTTTCCAGGTCAAGGCCACCCCGCGGCCAAGCAAGGTCCGCGGGTGCATGATACTTTGGGCGGCTTATTGGAAGGCGCCGCCCCCAGGTGTTTCCGAACCGCGCCCGTAAGGAAGCGGCCCT
>CAZOIA010000322.1:0-4620 GCA_964579675.1 uncultured Planctomycetales bacterium
CGAAGGCGCACCGGCCTCACAGAGGCCGGCTCTGACCGTATCGGAACCGGCCCTGATCGCGTCGGCGGTCGCTATATCAGGTCACGAATGCGTGTGTCCCGAAGAGCCGCAGCCCGTTGTTCTCAGATGTGTCGCCCGATCCCGCACGCTCATTCAGCCCTCGTCGAACAGTTGCCCCTGGCCGTCCTGGGCGTCCGGTGCGGCCGGCGGGAGGGTGCAAGGTAGCCCGAGATGGTCGTATGCCGCCCGGGTGGCGCAGCGTCCCTGGCGGGTGCGGACGACGAACCCAATCTGGAGCAGGTAAGGCTCGACGACGTCCTCGAGGGTGTCGCGCTCCTGACCAAGCGTGGCGGCCAGGGCTTCGACTCCTGCCGGGCCGCCGTTGTACGTCCTGATCAGCGCGGTCAGCAGCGAGCGGTCCAACTCGTCCAGGCCGAGCCGGTCGATCTGGAGCAAATCGAGGCCCCGCTCCACCACCCCCTCGGTGAGTTGGCCGTCTGCCCGGACCTGGGCGTAGTCGCGGGTCCGTTTGAGCAGCCGGTTAGCGACGCGGGGCGTCCCTCTCGATCGAGCGGCAATCGTCGAGAGGGCCCCGTCCTGGGCGGGGACCCTCAACTTCCGGGCCGAACGCCGGACAACCTCGGTCAGTTCGTCAACCGTATAGAAGTCGAAATGGAACTGGATGCCGAACCGGTCGCGTAGGGCGGCGGTCAACAGGCCCGATCGCGTGGTCGCCCCGATCAGCGTGAACGGTCTCAACGGGATGTTGACGGTCCGGCCACTGATGCCGCTGTCGATCGTGAAATCGACGCGGAAATCCTCCATGGCTGCGTAGAGGAATTCCTCGACCGCGCGGTTGAGCCGGTGGATCTCGTCGATGAACAGTACGTCGCCGCGCTTCATCTCGGTGAGCCAGTGCATGAGGTCGCCGGCTTTCCCGATCGCCGGGCCGCTGGTGATGCGCAGCTTGGCGTCCAACTCGCGGGCGATGACGTGGGCGAAAGTCGTCTTGCCCAGGCCGGGCGGACCGGCGAGCAGCACGTGTTCCATCGGCTCGCCGCGCTTCGTGGCGGCCTCCAGGGCGATGCGAAGCTGGTCGATGATCTGCCGCTGACCGATGCAATCGTCCAGACGTTCGGGACGCAGCGAATCGTTGAACCGATCCTCCTCGCCGCCGTTCGATCCCTCCGAGATGACGCGTTGCCTGGCCATTGGTGCTCCAAAGGAGTGAAAGTCGCTTGCGGCTTCGCACCGAACTTGTGCACGTTATCCTTCGCTGCCGCCTCTGACCCGGTACGCGCGGCGGATCCACTCGTCCGGTCCGCACGTATCGGGGTGCAACTGGATGGCCCGCTCGAGCCAGCGCTGGGCGTCGGCTCGCCGCTCGCCCAGGGCGATCATGACCTCGAGGGCATCGCGTTGCTGGTCGCTCCAGGTTTCGCGCGGGGCGGCGGGCTCCTCGCGGCCCACGGCGCCGAGGGCGAAGTCGCCGACCTTGCCTTTGAGCTCGGCAATGATCTGATCCGCGGCCCGCTTGCCGATTCCCGGGAGCCGGGCCAGGGCTCTGGCGTCGCCCGACTCGATTGCCGCCGCCACGCCGCCCGTCGATTCGACCAGGGCCTTGATCGCCCGGCGAACCCCCATTCCCTTGACCGTGATGAACCGCTCGAAAAACGCTCGGTCCTCGGCATGGAGGAAACCCACCAGCCGGGGGATCAGGTTGCCCCCGGCGCTGCTGCCTTCGTGGTATTCCATCGTGTGCAGGGTGACCTGCTGGCCCCGACATGCCGCCAGCTCGCCGACGGCGTATCCGCAGACCAGGACCTCGTATCCGATGCCGTCGCGGTCGATGACGACATGATCGTCGTGAACGTCGGAAAGATCGCCGGTGATACGAACGATCATCGGGAACCTCAACTTGACAGCAGGTCGTCGTTGTTGTCCGTCACCTTGGCCCGTTGCTGCAACATGCAGGCGGCACACAATGCGATCGCCAGGGCGTCGGCGACGTCCGGCGGTTCGGGCAAGCGGCTGAGCCGCAACGTGTCGGCCACCGCCCGCTGGATCTGCTCCTTGGTGGCCCGTCCATTACCGGTCAGATGGCGTTTGACGCTGGTCGCGGCAAGGTGCAGGACCTGGATGTCCCGTCGGGCGGCTTCCAGGAGCAGTACACCGCGGGCGTGGGCCATCAGGATCCCGGTGCGGGGCCGCTGGCAGTGAGAGTAGATCTCCTCCACGGCAAGGATATCAACTCGATTCTCGTCTAAGACCTCGTCGAGTCCCGCCGCCAGCTCGGCCAGCCGAAGGGCGAGCGGCTCGTCGCGCGAGCACCGTAGGATGCCGGCATCGAGCACCCTCACCGAATCGCATGCTTCGTCAACCGAAAGCACACCGTACCCGGTTTGCCGGAGCCCCGGATCCACGCCACAGATAATCTGGGTTTGCTCAGGCCTTTCGCCAGGTCGTTCCATCCGGGCGGTCTTCCATGTGGATACCGAGCCCGCCCAACTGATCGCGGACCATGTCAGCCAGGGCGTACTGCTTGTCCTTCCTCGCTTCAGCCCGCACGGCGATCAGCACCTGCATCAAGTCGTCCACCAGGCCGTGCCCCAAGCTGGGCAGGGCCGGCGGCTTCTCGAACAGCCCCAATAGACCGCCCAGCGAGCGGAGGGTCTGCACCGCGCCCATGGCCAGCGCCCTCGGTCTTTCGGCCTTGTCGGTTTCAAGACGCTGAGCATCGATGAAGCGATTCATGGCGGTCACGATCTCGAACAAGGCGCCGATTGCCCCGCCGGTGTTGAAATCGTCGTCCATCGCCTCCAGGAACCGGACGCGATGGTCCAGGCACTCGCGGACGAACTCCTGCTCGCGGTCGGTCTCGGCCGATCCGTGCAACTCATCCAGCGTCTCACCGCCGGCGTAGGGATCGCGGCCGCAGGCCCGCTCGACCCGCCGGAACAACCGGTAGAATGCTTCAAGCCCCTTCTTCTTTGCCGCCAGCTCCTCGTCGGAAAACTCGATCGGGCGGCGATACTGGGTGCTCAGAACGAGGAACCGCAGCAGCTCACCCGTGTATTTCGAGAGGAGGTTGCCGAGGACCAACTCATCCATGAACTTGCGCATCTCGGGGTCGGACTTGGCGATTTTCTTGGTGTTGAATCGGGTCAGGCCGTTGTGCATCCAGTACTTGGCGAACGGTTTGTCGAAGCAGGTCTCGGACTGGGCGATCTCGTTCTCGTGGTGGGGGAAGACCAGGTCCATCCCACCCCCGTGAATGTCGAGCGTCTCGCCTAGGTATTTGACGCTCATGGCGGAGCACTCGATGTGCCATCCTGGTCGGCCCCTGCCCCAGGGCGAATCGAACTGGACCTCTAGCGGCTCGTCGGGCTTGGCCGCCTTCCACAGGGCGAAATCGCCGGGGTTGCGCTTGTCGCCGCTGGCCAGCTCCCGCCCGCCCGCCTGCTGGTCCTCCGTCCGGCGGCCCGAGAGCTTGCCGTAGTCGTCATCGGCCGAGACGTCGAAGTACACGTCCCCCCCGGACACGTAGGCCGCGTTCTTGGCAACCAGCCGCTCGCACAGGGAGATGATCTCGCCGATGTGCTCGCTGGCCTTAGGCATGTAATCGATGCCGTGTACGCCCAGTTGGTCCATCGCGTCGAGATAGCTTGCAGTGACCCGCCCGGCCAGTTGGGTGACGGAGCAGCCCTGGGCCTGGGCCTCGGTAATCAGCTTGTCGTCCACGTCGGTGATGTTCACCACCCAGGTCACATCGTACCCTTTGTAGACTAGGTAGCGTTTGACCGCGTCGAAGATGATGGGGCCGACCGCGTGGCCGATGTGGCTGGGCTTGTACACGGTAGGCCCACACACGTACATGCCCACTTTGCCCGGCGTTACGGGTTCGAACAACTCATTCCGCTGCGTCAACGTGTTGAATATCTTCAAGGACATTCGGTTCGTACTTTCTCCTGCCGCTTTGCAAAACCAGCCACCCGGTTCACTCAATCACCTTCAGTCCGGCGACGGCCGTGCACGCGATCGCCTCTCCGCGACCCACCGCGTCGAGCCCCTCGTTCGTCTTGGCCTTGATGCTCACGGCATCGGCCGGCAACTTTAACAGCCTGGCGACCTCGCTACGGATCGCCTCCTTGTACGGGCTGAGCTTAGGCTGTTCCGCGTGGACCGTCACGTCCACGTTCACCAGGGCGTAGCCTTGCTCCGCGACCCGCTGCAACACGAGCTCGAGCAGGGCCGAGCTATCGACGTCCTTGTAGGCCGGATCGGTGTCCGGAAACATCTCGCCGATGTCCGGCAGCCCTACGGCACCGGTCATCGCGTCGATGAGCGCATGAAGCACCACGTCGCCGTCGCTGTGGCCGACCGCCCCCTTGTCATGCTGGGTCACCACGTGTCCCAGGACCAGCCGCCGCCCCGCGGCTAGCCGGTGCAGGTCGGTCCCAATCCCCACCCGGTCAATGCCACCTGTTCGTGCCGCGCCGGTCAAATGTCCTTAGGCTAAGCGCCAACCTGCGAGAAAGCAAGCAGTTGCGCAGCACAAGGCCCCGGCCGTAGTGTACCGCCAATTGGGGAATCTGGAGATTTGATGGCAAAAAGATAGGC
>CAZOIA010000323.1:0-1287 GCA_964579675.1 uncultured Planctomycetales bacterium
CCCCCCCCCCCCCCCCCCCCCCCCCCCCCCCCCCCCCCCCCCCCCCCCCCCGGTTACGGCAGCGGCGACGATGATGACGATTCCGCCGAGGAGGAGGCACGAGAGGAGCGGATGGAGGAACTCGTCGAGCGGATCAAGAGCTCTATCGCGCCCGATACGTGGGAACCCGATGATACCTTGACCATCGGGGCGGTGGAACCCTGGCGTACGGACCACCTCTTCGTCCGGCATACCCGCAAGAACCAGCGCGAGGTGAAGGAGCTGCTTGACACGCTTCGGGAGCTGGTGGCGGCCCAGCGCGACCTGCAGGTCACCGTGGAGGCCAGGAACATCTCCCTCACGAACAACTTCCTGGAGGAGATCGGCGTTGACCTCGATGTTGTTCTCAATCATGGCAGCGCCGGCCTGGACTACGCGCTGGTCCAGGGCGAAAGCGGGCCCGTTCCTGCCTTTGATCCCACCACTGGGGCGGCGTTGCTGTATCCCCGGCGGTTCACCCAGCTCGGCTTCGTTCCGCAGGCGGCCGCCTATGGTGCGCCCCTTGAATCGACGGCTTCGTTTGTGCAGCCTTTCCAGAATGTTGCCGTGGTCCCGTCAGGCAGTCCGTCGAACTGGTGGAGCCGGCGAACCACTTCCGTCCCCCTGATCAACAATACGCTGGATCTGGCCAGCCCGCGGAGCACGGGGATTCCCGGCAGCCTCGTCGGGCAAAGCCAGCCGGCGTTCCAGACTTTTGCCAGCTTCCTCGATGACATTCAGGTTGACTTCCTGATGCGGGCGACCCAACTGGACGCGCGAAGTTCGGTTGTTGACGCTCCCCAGGTCACGGTCAAGAACGGGGAGGAGGCCCGACTCAGCCTTTCATCGACTTTCTTCTACGTGGCCAGGCCCGGCCAGTTGCCCGTCAGCGGGGTCGGGTTCCACGGGGCGGGTGCTTTCGGCAGGCCGCCCGACATCGCGCCGGCCCAGTCGGGGCGGGAGTTTGCCGTAATGCCTGAGGTCTCCCCAGACCGGAAGTACGTCACCCTGAACATCAACCCGGTGTGGCAATCCGTCGAATTGGAGACTTTTCGGGACACGACGGGCTGGCTGCAGCAACCCCGTTACCAGACGACCGATATCAGGACGATTGTCATGATTCCCGATCGGGGCTGGCTTCTTCTCGGCGGTTTGAAACAGGCCGGCGAAACGGAAATGGAAGCGGGTGTGCCGATCCTGAGCAAGATTCCCATACTCAAGCGGGCTTTCACCAACTTTCCCCAAAGTGCCTCCTACTGCCCGCTCAAT
>CAZOIA010000323.1:1297-4606 GCA_964579675.1 uncultured Planctomycetales bacterium
AAGCGGGCCTTCACCAACCGGTCGCGCGTTAAGGACGAGCGCATCGTACTCCTGCTGCTCAGACCGACGATCGTGCTCAAGGAAGAGCAGGAGCAGGAGGCGTTCCCCGACCTCGTCACCTCGAATCGTGTCGGCGGGTGAGATTAGTGCCCCGGCGGGCTTGTCCGTCACCCCCCGTGTGATGGCCGACCGAGCGTCCATTCATTTACCCCTCTTTCAACGGTTCGATTGCCACGGCTGCGGTCACTGTTGTCACAATCTCATCGTGAACGTCACCGAGGCGGAGCGGCGTAGGATTCTAGACGCGGGCTGGGCCGAGCGGATTCCGGATCATCCGTTGTTCGAACGATATCGGTTTCGTGGACGCCGACTGTGCCGGTTGGCACAGCGCCCGGGGGGCGGGTGCGTGTTCCTCCGCCCCGACGGGCGGTGTCGATTGCATGCCGAAAGCGGGCTCGAGACCAAGCCCCTGGTCTGTCGCCGCTATCCTTTCGTGCCCACGCCGGGGGTGGATTCCGTCCGGGTCGATCTACGGGCCGACTGCCCGTCCGTCGCCGCCAACAAGGGGCGTTCGCTGAGCGTCCACGCCTCGATGATTGCGGATCTGGCGGCGGAAACCGGCGCGACGGTGATGACCAGGCCGCCGGTGTGGCGGGGTGGGCGGCCCATCACGGTCCGGGAGTTCACAGCCATCGTCGCGGCTTTCGAGGGACTGCTGCGCAAGGGCTCGCTGCCGCTGCGCACACGCCTGGCCGCCGGCTGCCGACTGTTGGACCTCCTTTGCACGGTCAGCGTCCGCAAGGTGCGGGATGAGCGGTTCGTCGAACTGATGACTTTGTTGGCTGCTGCCGCCGTCGAGGAAACCCCGAGTGCTGGCCGCTCCCCCGCGCCGCCGCTGCCAAGGCGGGCGGCCCGGCTGTTCCGGCAGTGGTTGTTCCTGCACGCCGTCGCCGATGACCCCGAGGCGCTGGATGCCGGTTTCTTCAGGAAGCTGACCCGATCCTGGTCGCGATTCCATCAGGCCCGGCGGTTCGCTGCCGGCGTGGGCCCCGTCCCGGCGATGGCGCCGGACTGGCCCCGGACCGACTTCGAGTCCATCGAGCGGGTGGAGGTCGGCCCGGACGAGACGCTGGAGCCGCTCTGCCGATCTCTCCGGCTCAAGCTGGACGCTCACGCCTTTGCCGGGCCCGGCTACTTCGGATACGACCTGCTGAGCGGGTTGACCGCCTTGTGGCTGTTGCCGGCGGTAACGGGGTGGTTTGCGCGGCTGGCAGCGGTCTCGGCCAGACGCCATACCCTGACGGGCGAGGATGTCCTGGCCGGACTTCAACGGGCCCATTATACCTACGGGGTATCACCCGTGTTTGCCCGGATCAGCGAGCGACTGCGGTTGCGGGCCCTGGCCCGCCCGGGTATCCCCGGGGCTCTGCTGGTGGCGTATGGCCCCTGAGCCGGAGGGGGCCTCGAACCTGTCCCGAGGTCTGCCTGTGGCCCCGGTTTTCAACCGGTGGTTTCCAGCGGGTGCATGACAGTTCCGGCGGGGACCTTCGGGCGGAGAAGGGGACGGCACCTCGCTTTTCCGAACCCCGACCGTCAGGGAGGGGAGTATCTGCGGATGCGCCAGGGCCGCTTCCTTACGGGCTCGCTACGGAGAGGGGGTCCGCTTCCTTACGGGCGCGGTTCGGAAACACCTGGGGGCGGCGCCTTCCAACAAGCCGCCCAAAGTGTCATGCACCCGTTTCCAGCTTTTGGGGGTGGGCTCTTATTGCCAGTCGGCCCGTGCTCGTGGTATGATCCGCCGCTCAGGTCGGCCCGCGGCGAGGCGATGCGGCTCAACGGCCCGAATGACTCCTCCGGGTCCGCGAGTCCATGCCGGGCCCTCAGTTGACGTTGCGGGACGCGCACAAGCAGACCGCAGGCAGCGAGTTGTCCACGCTTCACGAAAGGATGGCCTCAGATGGCAAGACCCGTCACACTTTTTACCGGGCAATGGGCGGATCTCAGGTTCGACCAGATGTGCAAGAAGGCGAAGAAGTTCGGATATGACGGCCTCGAATTATGCTGCTGGGGAGACCACTTCGACGTCAGCAAGGCGCTCGAGGACCGCAGTTATTGCAGACGTAAGTGGGAGCAGCTCGAGAAACACAAACTTGCCTGCTTTGCGATCAGTAATCATCTCGTGGGTCAGGCGGTCTGCGACCTGATCGACGAGCGGCACAAGGCGATCCTGCCGGCTCACGTGTGGGGCGACGGCAAGCCGGAGGGCGTGCGAAAGCGGGCGGCGGCCGAGATGATGGACACCGCCCGGGCCGCTCGCAAGTTCTTCGACGCCGCCCCCGCCAGCGTGAAGAGGAAACTCAAACGGGCCGTGGTCAACGGGTTCACCGGCAGTAGCATCTGGTATCTGGTCTATTCGTTCCCCCCCGTCCTGCCGAACCAGATCGAAAAAGGTTACAAGGATTTCGCCAAGCGCTTCAAGCCGATCCTTGACGTGTTCCAGCAGGAAAACGTTGACTTCGCCCTGGAGGTCCACCCGACCGAGATTGCGTTTGACATTGCCTCGGCGGCCCGAGCCATCGAGGCACTCAAGGGCCACAAGCGGTTCGGCTTCAACTACGACCCGAGCCACTTCGGCTATCAGGGCGTGGATTACGTGCAGTTCCTGCGCCGGTTCCGCGATCGGATCTTCCACGTGCACATGAAGGACGTCTACTGGTCGAGCCGCCCGGCGCAGGCGGGCGTCTTCGGCGGGCACGTGGACTTCGGTCACCCGGGTCGCTACTGGGACTTCCGCTCGCTCGGGCGTGGGTGCATCGACTTCGAGGCGGTGATGCGGGCCCTGAACGAGATCGGGTACAACGGGCCGCTCTCGGTCGAGTGGGAGGACGGCGGCATGGACCGCGAGCACGGGGCCGCCGAGGCGGCAGCCTTTGTCAAGAAGCTCGACTTCCCGCCCTCCGAGATCGTGTTCGACGCCCAGTTCGGCGAGTGATCGCCCCGCGACACCGCCCGAGCGCATCGCACCTCCGCCCGGAATCCGCAGTCGGGCTCTTTGCTCTTAACTGCATAACCGCCGGGTGCCCGGCGCAATCAGCGATCCTATCAGGTCACCAATGCGTGGGTCCCGAAGAGCCGCGGGCTTCAGCCCGCGCGGCTTTTCGGCAAAGGGAGAACCGGATGCACGTAAACGTGATAAGATAGTATAGTGAGGGACAGTCACCGGTTTGTTTTGCTTCTGGCAACCGGGCGGCGGGTATGATCGAAACATCCGCAAGGCCAAGACTGCCTGGGCGTCGGTGGCGTATATCC
>CAZOIA010000324.1:0-4574 GCA_964579675.1 uncultured Planctomycetales bacterium
AGTTGGCCCGCTTCTGTGGACTGAGCCCTCGGAACGCATCGAGCGGCGAACGTCACCAGCGCGGCGGCCTTGGCGGCGTCGATCGCGCTGCCACCGCCTATCGCTACCACGAATTCCGCACCGACCTTTCGGATCTGCTCCACGAGTTGAGCCACGTCTTGGACACTCGGATTGGGCTCGACCTTCTTGGAGGCACCGACGAAGAGAGCTGATCGCTCCTCATAATAGTCCGCGCACAAGGCCCCGGCGGCCACGCCCGGATCCACCACGAGAAAGCCCTTGCGCCCTAGTCTGCCGGAGACCTCTTCTAGACTGTTCCGTGAGCCGTAGCCGAAGCGGATCCGGACTGGCGAGTGGTATTGAAGGCTGATCATGGGTTGTCGCCCTCTCGAGGCAAGCTGCACCTACGCCAGCCGGCCCCGCCGTACCAGCAACACCATCTAGCCGGCCTTGCCATCGGCGTCGAGCGCGCGGATCAACTCCTTCATGTCGTTCTTAAGCCGATTTGTGACCTCCCGCATGATCCGCCAGGGGTGCCAGCGGTGCTCGAGTTCCTCGGAACACTGCCTGAAGTAGCGAACGTAGTTCATGCGGAAGCCTTCGCCGAAGTTAATCTTCGATATACCGCCCGAAGCCAGCCGTGACAGATCCTCCAGCGAAATCCCGCACGTGCCGTGAGCTACAAGAGGCGCATCGACGCAGCCGCGCAACTTCGACAGCAACTCGAAATCCAGATCTGTCTGCGATTCATAGACGCCGTGAATGCTGCCAATCGCGATGGCGAGCATGTCCACTTGCGTCTCGCGAACGAATCGTGCCGCTTCTTCCAGCGACGTCTTGGCGCCTGCTGTGGCGGGTTTCTCTGGAATGGGGGCAAGCCCGGCCAGCTTTTCGTTCCCGGGCTCATTACCCTTCACGTAGCCGACCTCGGCCTCGACGGACACACCGATCGGTCGGGCAGCCTGAAGCACCGCCCTGGTTTCGGCGATGTTGACTTCCAGGGGCTCGTGCGATGCATCCAGCATGACCGATGTGAAACCCGAATGCATGGCCTGGACCACTGACTCGAAGCCATGCCCGTGATCCAGTTGCATGGCCACAGGAATCGTGATGCGGAGGCTGGCTATCAGCGAACAGAGCAAATCAACGGAATAGAGTAATCCACGGTACTCGAGGTTGGGCTCATAGACCTGGATAATCAAAGGGGAATTGAGCTCCTGAGCGGCCTCGAGCGCCGCCCGTGCGATGTCGTACGTTCCCCCGTTCGTGTTAAAAGCCGGGACGGCATATCCGCGACACTGGGCATCGCCGACCAAGGTCCGGGCGCTGACCAATCGCATTATCATCATACTCCTCCTGTCTGCAGGCAGCCTGCGTGTTCATTCGGAGTCAGGCTCCAGTGGATACAGCATTTCAAAGCAGCGATGCGCAGCTCCGATCGCCGCCGCGAACGGCCCGAGCCGAGCGGGCAGGATCTGCACGCGATCGACAAGCTCAGGCACGACCATCTGCCGAAAGACCCGGATCATTGGATCCCAAAGCGGCCGATCTGGTCGCACGAGGCCGCCGGCCAACAGGATGGCCTGGGGATCGAGCACGGCGGCCAGCGTCGCTAGGTGCGCCCCCAGCAGTTCGCCGGCGCGGCGAGCTGTGCCCTCGCTGATTTTGAAGTCGCTGGCCTCGACATCCACGCCGAGCGCGCTTTCCGAGACGACATTCTGCAGGGGCTTCCATTGCCGCCAGTCCCGCCCGAACGTCACCGGGGCATACCCTGGCTCGCCGGCAAAACCGTGGCTGCCGACATGCAGCTTGCCATTCGTCACGATACCGGCTCCGACGCCGCTGCGAACCGCCAGGCATATGAAGCTGTGCAGATGCTGAGCGGCGCCGTTCATCCATTCGGCCAGCGTGAGCACCCGGATGTTGTTGTCCATGCAGCACGGCAGGTTCGTCCGGCCGGCCACCAGGTCGCGCAGCGGAATATCCCTGGCGGCCGGAACCAGGTCATAGTGCAGAATCACACCGCGCCGGGCGTCGATGACCCCGTTGGCGGCCATGCCGAGCCCAAGCACCTGCCGATACCGGTTGCGAATCTCTTTCAGTCCCTTGTCAATGAAGCCCAGAATCTGCTCGATCAGTCTGCGGCGATCCTTGGACGGGAACAGTCGTTTGTGGGCTTGCCAGACTGTGGTCCCGGCGAAGTCGGTCACGACCAGTCGAAGACGCTTGGCCTCCATGTCAAAGCCGACCAGATGCCCATGGTCGGGGTTCAGCCGGACCGGTGAGCCCTTCCGCCCCCGCCGCTCGGTCCCGTCTCCATCCTCGACCAGCAGTTTCCGGTCCAGCATCTGCTGAATCAGATCGCACACCCGCGAATTGCTGATATGCAGCGAACGGGCACACTGGAGCCGGCTGGCCTGGCCTTCCCGCCGGATCAGGTGCAGGAGCCGATGGCATTTCAAATGTTCGTTATCAGAAGTAATTGTGGCTCCCACGGGACTCCTCGTATGGCTGAACATGGTCTATTCTAAAGGAAGCGGCCATGGCTGTCAATGCCAAATATACGATTTCGCATATTTACCTTGACACGCCCGGCTGGATCGAGTAAGAGGAAACGTGGCGCTGTTGCTGGAGGACTCCGCCCAAGCAAGGAGCATCCGGACGTGGTACCGAAGCTGAAACTCGGATTCGTGCCCGCCAACCGGCGATACTTCTCAACAGAGATGGCGGCCAAAGCCCGCGGCGAGACGCTGGCCGTTCTGGCTTCCCTGGGGATTGAGACCGTCGTCCCCGACGAGTCGATGACCGAGGCCGGCTGCGTCAAAAACCGCGATGAAGGCCGCCGCTGTGGCGAACTCTTTCGCCGCGAGGTCGTGGACGGCATCGTTGTCGGCGCGGTCAACTTCGGCGACGAACAGGGTTGTGCCCAGGCCGTGCAGGGCTGCGGTGCAAATGTCCCTGTCCTGCTCTACGGCTGCCAGGAGGAGGCGAGCCTGCAGCGCGGCCAGCCGCGGCGCGACGCGTTCTGCGGCCTACTTTCAATCGCCGAGGCGATGCGGCAGCTGGACGTGCGCTACACGGTGGCGCAGGCGCCCGTCTGTCTCCCGACGGACGAATCGTTCCGGACGCAAGTCGATCACTTCGCACGTGTCTGCCGGGTGCTCAAGGGCATCCGCGGGCTTCGCATCGGCCAGATCGGCCCGCGACCGGAGGCATTCTGGACCTGTCGCTACGACGAGAAACTCCTGCAGCGGATCGGTGTTACCGTCGTCCCGAAGGACCTTTCCGAGATCCTCGGGGCGATTTCGCGGATGAGCGACGATGACCCCGCCCTGCGCCAGACACTCGACAGCATTCGTGCCTGTGCCGACAGCACCTCCGTACCGGCTGGGACGCTGCTGAAGATTGCGAAATTCGAGCGGGCGCTCGAGGACATGATCGCGCAGGCGGAGCTCGACACGGTCGCGGTGCAGTGCTGGAACTCGTTGCAGCTCAACTACGGGATCGTGGCCTGCGGCGTCCTGGCCCGGATGGGCGACCGCGGAATCCCGCATGCCTGCGAATCCGACGTGCTCGGGGCGCTCTCGATGTACGCGCTGCAACTCGCGGCCAATTCGCCCGCCGCGCTTCTCGACTGGAACAACCTGCACAACGACGATGCCGAGCTGGTGAATCTCTGGCATTGCGGTGTCTATCCGCCGTCGTTTGGGAAGGGCCGGCCCAAAATGGCGCCGCAGGGGATTATGAGCAAGCACATCGGCGTCGATAAGTCCACCGGCGTGCTCGAGCTAGTCGTCAGACCCGGGCCCGCCACGCTCTGCCGCGTGACCCAGGGCACGCCGGGCGAGGGTTGGAAGGTCTTTCTCGCCCAGGGGCGCTTCGAGGACAACGCGGCCAACACCTTCGGGGCTTACGGCTGGTGCCGCTTGTCGGGGTTGGCTCGAATCTATCGCGACATTCTGCTGCGCCACTTCCCGCACCACGTAGCGGTGACGCGGGCGCATATAGGTAATGTCCTCTACGAGGTCTTCGGGAACTACCTCGGAATGGCCGTCTATCACGACGGGCAGACGGTCCCGGGCATGTACGCGCCGTCACTGCCATTCGACTTCGTCAGGCCGACGACGGATGTGACGCTGGGCGCATCGCCGCCATGACCGATCCGGCCGGCGGCGTTGCCTCGCCGTGTGCAGGCATAGAGGAGAACGCATGCTTGACTGGATAACACTGACGCTGGAGGCAATGGGGCTGCTCATTCTCTGCGCATGGGCGGTCGTGCCGATCCGTGAGTTCCGCGTCATCCTCCGGCGCGTGCGGCTGCGAAATGGCGCTGCCACAATCGGTGAAGCGACGGTCCAATCGACGGAGAAGCGTCGGGATCCTTGAGCGTTTGTGGGGAGTGTGTGCGTGACTGGCCTGGACTATACGATCATTGCCGTCTTCATCACCACGGTGGCGCTGTCCGGCCTCGGTATTTCCCGGCTGATCAGGGACTCCGATGACTTCTTCATCGCCGGTCGGGAGCTGACGCCTTTCATTCTCTGCGCCACGATCACCGCAACTAACCTGAGCAT
>CAZOIA010000325.1:0-4547 GCA_964579675.1 uncultured Planctomycetales bacterium
GCGTACCGCTGTTTGCGGGCCTCGTTCTCGGCGTCGGCCATCTCGTCGATCGCCCGCAGTGTGCCGATGCGTTCCTGTTCGATGGCTTCCCGCTTCTGCTTGCGCTGCTGTTCACGCTCGGCCAGGGTGCGCTGCGCGTCGCGCTCGACCTGGGCGTTCCGCCGGGCCAGGTCCTCGTCCGCCATGCGGATCGCCGCCTCAACGTCGAGATCCTCGTCAAACAGGCCCATGAGTTTTAGCCAGCCCTTGGTCAGCAGGTTCTCGGCGGAATTCCACGCCTTGGTCAGGCCGCCGGTGAATCGCGTCCAGGTGTTGGCCAGGAACGTCGTCGTCTCGACCCAGATCGCCTGCAGGCCCGCCCAGGCCTCGGCGAGTAAAGCCACCGCGCCGTAGAACGCATCCGTGGCCAGCGTCAGGAACCAGGTCTTGAAGTCGGTCCAGTAGCCCCTGAGCGCGTGCACGCCGCGCTGCCATTCCAGCTTGAGCGTCAGCCAGAGGATTTTGGCCGCCAATGCGATGTTGCCGGCGGCCATCGCGTCACCGATGCCTTGCCAGGCTTTCAGCGCGGTCTGCTTGAGCGCATCGAACTTGTCCGCCAGCCAGCCGAGGGCTTTGGCGCCGGCGCCCGTCGCGTGAAGGATCCCGACCGCCAAGCCGACGACGCCCGCTGTGACCAGGCCGATCGGTGACAGCAGCGCAGCGAGCACTGAGCCGAGCACACCGATGGCCGTGCCTACGCCCGTGATGATCGACGCAATGCCGCCGAAGACGAACGACATGGCCGCACCGGCGACGCCGACGGTGATCAGCGCGCCGCCAACGAGACCGATCGCCGCGACCACCTTGGCCGCCGAGACGACCATCGCCTTGTTCTCCTCCAGCACCCGCCGCACATGCGCGGCGTAGGTCTTGATCGTCCTTGCGATGCGGGCGACGGGCTCAGCCAGTGCCTCACCCACGACCGACAGGGCGACAATGGCCGACTGCTTGATCTGCCGGAAGCCGTGAGCGAGCGTGCCCGTCATTTTCTTATAGGCGGCCTCTGTCGCGCCAGCCCGATCAGCCATGACGGCAATGTCTTCGGTGAAGCCCTCCATGTTCTTCAGGGCCGGCAGCACGCCTTTGAGGGCCCGGATGTTCGGGAACAGCTTGGAGATCGCGTCCGGCGGCAGTTTGCTGATCTTGTTGAAGACGCCAGCCAGGCCCTCCGACCTAATCGTGGCCGACGACATCTCGAAGCCGAGTTGCCGGGCATATTCGGTCGCTTCAGAAGCCGGTTTGAGGAAAGACGAGATGATCGCGTTGAGCGCGGTGACGGCGTTTTCGGTCTGGACGCCGTTGCGGGTCATCGTGGCCAGGGCGGCGCCCGCCTCGTCCAAGCCGACACCGGCGCTGGCCGCGATCGTGGCCACGTTGCCGATGCTGGGTGCGAGCTCGGCGAACGTGGTCTTGCCCCGCTTGACGATCGAGAAGAGCCAGTCGCTCACATCACCCGCCCGCTCGGCCGACAGGCCGTAGGCGTTGAGGACGGTGGTGATCGCATCGGCGGCCGTACCGGTGTCGGTGATGCCGGCCTGTGCGGCCTTGGCGGCCACGGCCAGCACCGACAGGGCGTGCTCGGCCGGCACCGAGGCCGACAGGATGTCGTAAAGGCCCTTGGCGAGCGTCTCGGTGGACTCGCCGAACTCGACGGACATGTCACGGATACCCTGGCGGAACCGGGCCATGTGCTTGTCCGGCTCGTCGAGCATGGTCGAGACGTTGGCCATCTGCTGCTCGAAGTCGGCGAAGACTTTTACTCCGGCCACCAGCGGCGTGGCGAACACCGCGCTGACCTTGGCGAGCTGCATACCGATCTGACGCACGGACGCACTGAAGGCCTTGAGCCTTCGCGATGCATTGCGCAGGCCCTTGACCAGCCGATTGTCGTGGGCATAGAGTTCAACGTAGGCCGCCCCCGCCCGGATGTTCCTGGCCGATGGCATTGAAACATCTCCGATGTTTCAGGCTGTTGGACTGTTAGGCTGTTAGACTGTTGGGGAAACGATCCAACCGTCATCTTCCCCACAGCCGAACGGTCTAACAGCCGAACAGTCTGCTACTTCTTCGCCATCGCCGCCCGGAATGACACGCCGGTCCAGGTGGCGATGAGGATGGCCAGGGTCTGAGCGAGCTTGTCGTCAATCAGGCCAGAGCTCCAGAAAAGCCCCAACGTCCCGGCCGCGATCATCCCGATGTACGTCTTCTTGCCGCTCAGAAACGCTCGGATCTGACGCAGTGTCTCCATCGGATTGGACCTCCATCACCGTCTGTGGCTCGGATTCAGTGCGCACGATCTTGACCAGCACGAGGTCGCCCGTGGCGCACCCGGCACCCGGCAAGGTGCAGGTCAGTGGCACAACCGGCCACAGGACCATCGAACGAACGATCCTTCGCACCTGTCTGCGTGCAACGCACAGGCAGATTCGCGTCACTCGGTATCCTCCTTGATCGCGTCGGACGCCGGCTGGGTGGACGTGACATCGGGCCCCTGGTCAGCCTGCGTCGCCCCGGCCAGGTTCGCGCTTACGCCGTCAAGCTTGACGCTGGCCGTCCAGACAAAGCCGGTGCCGACGATGCCGTAGCCGTCCATCACGTAGCCGGGATTGATGAGCGAGCCCTGGCCCTGGAGCGCCGCCGACCGCTGGCCCAGATCGGTGACCGCCTTCTGGACGGCCGGCGAGACGACCTCGTCGATCATGCGGTTACTCGCCCGCTCGATCGGCTCGGTATTGACCGCACAGCCCGGGCTGAGAACCACCACGAACAGCGCCAACAAGACAGTCATCATTACCTTCCGTGGGAACATGGTTTTAGACTCCTTCCTGTACTTGTGCCTTTGTCCACAAACACCCGTTTGAGGATCGACAGGTCATTAGTCCGGATGATGGGCTGGTCCGTTTGCCGCTGCTCCATCGGATTAAAGTCCGCCGGCGTGAACGGCCTGGTCTTCTTGGTATCCCGGTGAGCGTTGGCGATCATCGCCAGAATCGCCGACGTACGGGCCCAGTTGTCCTGCACCCTGGCCTCGGCCATCGCCAGCAGTTCACGCAACGTCAGTGGTCCGGGATCGAGGCCGACGACGCCGGCAAGCTGCCAGACGAGCTGCCAGACATCGACGCGTTCAGTTCGGCTTCGATCCGGGCCTCCAGCTCCGGATCGTCGAGCCGCGTCTCGGCCACCTGCAGCGCCCGGGCCTCCAGCGCCTTGAGCTTGGTCAGCGCCTTGCTCAGAACTCGACGCTTCGGCCCGGGGAAAAAATCCACGAGTTCCTCCAGCAGCGCGGTGGTCGCGTGGTCGATCGCGTCACCGGCCATCGCCCGGCCGAAGTCCTCGTCCGTGACCTGCCGGGCGTCGGCGTCGGGCTTGACCAGGCAGTAGATCACGTCGCACAGCAGCACCGGGTCGCTGACGATCCGCTCCAGCAGCTTGCCGTCCACCACGTCCAGCAGGTTCACATCGAGCAGCGAGCGAACGCGCTTGATCGCGTCCACGTTGACCGTGATCGTCCAAGTCCGGCCGTTGTTGTCCTGGAACGTTTTCATGACCTACCCTCATGGCGTACTATCGAAAAGGACACCGATCTTGCACGTAGCCGCTTCCGTGGCCCCCGTGCTGGCCCTAACCTTGTCGACCGGATTGCCCGCCAGCGGGTTCGACTCTCCTGAGTCCGACGCCCACCAGTCCACCTCGTTCGCCGCGAGCTCAGCGGCATACAAACTCACGCTGCCCGAGTCCTGGAAATCGACGTGGAGGCGCTTGGTCCCATGGATCGCCAACATTTTCATGTTGTCGCCATCGAAATCCGCATCGATTTCCGTCTGCACGCTGGCGGTTACGGTGGTATCCTGCGCCGGCAACACCGTACCGGCGCCACCGCTGAAGGGGACGACGTTTCCCGCGACCGTGCCCACGGTCGCGCCGTACTGCACACCGCCGTCCCAGTAGATGTCGATGACATCACCGGTGGTGATCCCGTGCCCTGCCGACAGCGTCAGATCGCCGGTGGTATCAGTCGTGCGCGCGGACAGCGAACCCGATTTTGCGGCCGGCAACACCACTTCGTGGCTTTCCTGGCCTTCCGCCTGGCGACTGACGGTGGACTGGATAGAGATCCCGGCGATACTGACATTTGATGTAATCGAACCAATCGGCATCGTTGTCTCCTTTATGTTTACGATGCTACATTCATCACACCCACGCCGGGGCTCGGGTCGAGTAGGTCGGCTTGGCCGTCACGCTGACGGTCATCGCCTCCTCCAGCGGCTCGTTGCGGGTGAAGTTGGTGATCGAGAAGTCGGCGTCGAGACCACTGCCACCTGCGCCATCCAGGATGGCCAGGGCGATGGGCGTGTTGTTGAAGTATGCCTGCTGGATCGCGGTAAATCCGGCATCGCTGGTGTCCCAGATCATCTCGAACTCGACGCTGCCGTTCTTGAGGGTGGCCACCGTCGCCCGCCAGCCCTGGTTGCCCCGGGTGGTCACGTCCGCCTCGCCGGTCTCCAGGT
>CAZOIA010000326.1:0-4543 GCA_964579675.1 uncultured Planctomycetales bacterium
AAGGGGACGGCGCCTCGCTTTTCCGAACCCCGACCGTCAGGGAGGGGACCCGAGACCTCGTACCGGGCAGTCCGCTCCTTACGGTCGCGGTTCGGACTCGGTGTTCGCTTCCTTACGGTCGCGGTTCGGACTCGGTGTCCGCTTCCCCACGGGCGCGCTACGGAGCGGAGGTCCTATCGGTCGTCCCTTCGGGGATATCACTGCGCCAACGACGGGCCGACAACTCGACCGCGCCGGGATATCAGCTCTCGCGTCTGCTTAATCGTCATCCGGGATCGGTCGTTTCCGGCAGGGGGCGTGAGCGTGAGGAGGACTTCGACGGTGCGTTCACTGCGCTGGGCGAGCCCCTGGGAGCCTGGGCGAACGGTTTGGGTGATTCTGACCGAGCCGGTTTTGACGATCGGTTGGATGGCCGGGGCGGCGCCCTCCAGGATCTCCGGGGCCGGCTCGATCCTGCCCGTCCCTTTGATCCTTGCCACGGGGCCTTCGGCGCCGTCCAGATCAGTGGCGGTCGCGGTCAGCGTGTGGCGAACGCGGGCATTGAGTCGGGCGACAAGGGGAATGTCTGCCGGCACGTCGATCTCCCACGCGTCGCCGACCCGCACGGGACCGGCGGGCATGGGCGGAAACAAGGCCTCGGCAACAAGCTCTCTCATGCTGAGATCGCGGAAGAGCCATTGGGCGGCCAGCAGCCCCGGCGGGGCCATGATCAGGCCGGCCTTTCGCCAGCGCGGGTCCAGCCCGTGTAGGTCGCGCAGTCGGCCCGACGGACCGATCCGCAGGGACAGCTCCGCGTCGGACACGTGGGTCATGATGTCCGCCAGTGGGTTGCCCTTGTTCGGCTCGTCCGTGGCGGAATCATAGGTGAGCATCGTCTCAGCCCGGTCGGGCATTCCGAACTCCAGCTTGACGTGCTTGAGCACGAGCTTGGCCCGGATCTCGCCGCTGGGTTCCACGCCGGTCCGGGTGAGGGTGGCCGTCAGATCGAGATGCAACTCGTGGGCGAACTCACCTGCGCCCTCACCGGCCGTTTCGCGTCGTTCACGCAGGCGGATCCGGACGGGCTGGGGCGCGGTATCCGGGACCAGGGCGGTTCTCAGCGCGATACCCGGCGTCTCGACCGGCGCTGCTCGATCCTCCGCGCCGGCATCCTGCGGTGCCGGTTCAGGGACCTGCTGCCGGGTACTCGGTTCCCCCGCCGCCGAACAGCCCGCCTCCACGAGCAGCAGGATCATCCAAAAACGTCTCATGACCTCTATCAGAACCGCACGGGTACAGGGACGCTGAGCGAAAACGCGAAGGGATCTCCGCGACTCCGCGTCTGGGCGGCGGGTCCGGCTGGAATCCCTGAATGTGCCGAGATGCGCACGTGAGAAAGGCGGCGACGCGGACCATCTCCCCGGAGGGCCTTGTCCCACTCTTTCCCTCTGCCGACCTCTTTGGCTCTGCATGTCTAGCCCTCTCCATCTCGCCCTCCCCGAACGGTAATCGGCGGGACTATCGTGCAAGCACGCGGTCGAACCCGGCGGCGATCCAGGATTCTTCGATGTCGTCGCAGAGCGCAGCGTGGCCGATGGCGTCGGCGAGAACGAAGCGAACGCGGCCGGCGGCGACTTTCTTGTCGGCGTACATGAGTCTGGTGAGTTCGTCGCGCGAGTCGGCGAGCGGGGCTTGCGTGGGCAGGTCGATGCGCTCGAGCAGCGCGGTTACGCGCTCGGCTGATGCGCGGTCGAGCCTGCCCGCTGCGACGCTCATCTCGCAGGCCGCCACCATGCCGAGGGCCACACATTCCCCGTGCCGCCACGGCTCGCCCCGCCGGGCCATCGCGGACTCGACGGTGTGGCCGATGGTGTGGCCGAAGTTGAGCAACGCACGATGTCCGCTCTCCTCGCGTTCGTCGCGGGCGACGACATCGGCCTTGATCCGGACATTGCGTTCGACGAGGGCGCCCAGGGCCTGCGGTTCGTAGGTCAGGACGCTTTCGGCATTCTGCTCGTGCCAGTCGAAGAAACCGGCGTCGCGGATGACGGCGTGCTTGATACTCTCGGCCAGGCCGGCCCGGAAGTCACGGTTGCTGAGCGTGCGCAAGGTGCTGGTGTCGATCAGCACGAAGCGGGGTTGATAGAATGCCCCGATCATGTTCTTGCCGCTGGCGTGGTTGACGCCGGTCTTCCCGCCCACGCTGGCATCGACGTCGGCCTCGATCGTGGTTGGGCACTGGATGAAAGGGATTCCCCGCAGCCAGGTCGCGCCGACGAAACCGGTCAGGTCGCCCACGACCCCGCCCCCCAGGGCTACGATCGGTGAGCTCCGGTCGATCCGGGCGTCGGCCAGCGCGTCGTAGAGCCGGGACACCCGTTCGAGGCACTTGGTCGCGTCGCCGGCGGGGACGGTCAGCAGGGTCGGCTCAAAGCGGGCCTCCCTCAACGATGCCAGTGCCTTCTCGGCATACAGCGGCCCGACGTTCTCGTCGGTCACCACGGCGACCCGGGCGCCTTTGATCCGCTCACGAAGCCGGGGCCCGAGCGTCACCAGGGCGCCGGGGGCGATGATGATCGGGTAGGACCGGGCTTGAAGCCCAACCTCAACGATGCGTTCTGGTGAAGCGTTCCTCATGTGAGACTCTCGTGGTCTTCTCATCTGGTATGCGTCTGTGGTTTCATTGCTTCTGTGGTTGCGGCTTACGGTTCCGTGGCCGGCCGGCCCAAGGCCCGAAGCGAGACGTTGAGCCAGTGGCGGCATTGATCCTGTCGTTTCTTGTCCGCGATTCGTTCGAGCACTTGGCGCAGGTGTGCTTCGGCCACCTCGTATTGCTGCAGATCGCGGGCGTAGATGATCCCGAGCAGCAGCTCTACGTCGTTGGCCTCGGGCGAGTGGCTGTACTGAGCGAGGTACTTCTCATAGGCCGCCACCGCCTGAGGCAATCGAAGCAGCGTGTAGAGCTGATTGGCGACGTCGAGCTGGTGCGCTCGAGATAGTACCTGTCGGGGGTCGATCTCCATGAGTTTCTCGTATCCGGCGGCGGCGGTGTCCCGGTCGTTGTGGGCGAGCGCTTCAGCGATTCTCTTGCGGAGTTCGGTGATCTGATCTTGGCGGGGATCGCTGACGCCCGCGAGGTTTACGTCGTCAACCGAGACGGGCCGGGCCACCCGGCCAAACTGGGCCCGGGCCCGGGCGTTGGGATCAGCCATCGCCGCCCTCATGGCCTGTCGCTGGAACCACCGATGCCACAGGGCCACGATGTCGAACTGGTCCCGTGGAAGCACCCGCAAGGTGAGCATGCCCGCCGCGGCGGTGAACCCGAACGCGTAGCCGGCCAGGTGGGCGTCGAACGCAACGTTGCCCAGATTGTTCTCCCCGACCACCTCACGCACGAGGATGTTGTCCCACAGGATCATCTTGAAGACGATCAAGATCATGCTCGGCAACTCGAATGTGCCGATGAAGAACCACCAGTAGAGAACGGTGACCCGGCTCCTGGGGAACAGCGCGAGATAGGCGGTGGTCACCGCGGCGATCGCGCCGGAGGCGCCGATCATCCCCCCGAAGTCCGCATTCAAGTACGCGTGCCCGGTAGCGGCGAAGACTCCGCCCGCCAGGTAGAACAACAGGTAAGGGCCGTGACCCATCTTGGCGTTGACCGCGTTCCCGAACAGCCACAGGAACAGCATGTTCCCGGCGATATGCGCGAAGCCGCCGTGCAGGAACTGGTGGGTGACGAACTGGTGAAGCTGCATCTCGTCGCCCATCAAGATCCCTTGGTCCAGAAACCGGCCGATCTCGGTGCGTTCCCGCGGACCGCCCATCCGGGTACCCGCGTATCCCATTTGCGTGTCCACGATGAAGATGAGGACGTTGAGCACGATGAGTCCGTAGTTCACCCACGGCGTGCGTCGGATCGGCGTATCGGTGGCAATCGGGATCATCGAAGGTTCCGGGACGTGCCCGCGCGGACTACTGGCCAGACGATTGCGATTGACCTGATCCCTGCCCTCCGACCCCCGCCACCTGCACGAAGGCCATTCGCAGATCCTCAAGGACTCTTTGGATCACGGTCTTCTCATCATCGTCGAGGTTGCTGCGGGTCTTGGCCTCGAGCAGTCCGAGCAGGTCGATGTAGTGCTTGGCCACCGGCAGGTTGGGGGGGATCTGCTGCTTGGTCTGAGGGTCCTGCACCCCGCCGAGCCCGATGCTCGCCTGCAGCACGATCATCTGGATGATTTCCACGAAGGAGGGCTCGGGCAATGGTCCGGTCTCCCGGGCCTGGCGGGCTTGTCGATCCGCCTCCTCCTTTTCCCTCCTTGCCTCTTCCTTCCAGTCGTTGTCGATGATGATTTTCGGCTCGTCTTTGTTGTTCTCGGGCATGGTTCGCTCCTGGCTCGCCGAATCCGGGGATGGCTCCGCCCAGCGGGGGCCCGCTGCAACGACGGATCATCACTATACCACGCCCCAGCGCGACGCGACAGCCGGGCCCTGCGCCCGCCCCCGCGCCGTAGTGTACCGCCAATTGGGGAATCTGGAGATTTGATGGCAAAAAGATAGG
>CAZOIA010000327.1:0-4523 GCA_964579675.1 uncultured Planctomycetales bacterium
AGGTAGATGTTCCATTCGGCCGCGTCATAATGGGCATCGAGCAACTGGCGCGCGCACTTGTAGGCGCTGCTGATCCGGGTTCCGCCATCCTCCCGAAGATGAAAGAACGTGTGTTTATCGACCTCAGCGGCGCGGACGTCGTGGACGATATACCGGCTCTTGATTCCCTCGTAGTTTCGGCGCAGCCAGGTGTCGATCCAGAAGGCTTCGAGCCGGACAAGCTCCTTCTGTTCGTTCCCCATTGATCCGGACACGTCCATCATGTAGACGATGGCCGCATTGGATTCGGGCTGGAGGACGGTACGCCAGCTCCGATAGACCTTGTCGCGACGCTCGAAAACGACGCGCGGGTGGAGCGGATCGTACTGCCCGGTGATGATCTGCCGCTTCAGTGCCCGCCGGAACGTCCGCTTGAAATGGCGGAGCGATTCGGGGCCCGCCTGGCGAATACCGCTGTATCGGTCCTTGTGGGTGGTGATGCGATGTTTGCCCTTGGGCTGGATCCGAGGCAGCTCGAGTTCTTCGCCCAGGATGTCGGCCAGTTCGTCGAGCGTGATGTCCACTTCCAGGATGTGGTTCCCGGGTTCGGTCCCGCCGGGGCCGATCCCCTCGCCGTCGGCATCAACCGGGTCGCCCGGCTTGCCGGCGCCAGCGCCGACGCCGCCGTCGTCATTGTCCCCGTAGCGAAAAGTCGGAATGTCGATGCCCCGAAGGGGAATACTCACCAGGTGCTTCCCTTCCTTGCCGATCAATTCCCCTCGGGTCAGGAAACGGCGAAGGTCTTCACGAATCCGCCCCTTAACGATTTGCCGGAATCGCTGGTGATCTTTGTGTATCTTCAAGCCCATGGCTATGCGTCATGTTGCCGGTCGGGCCCGCCGACTCAATGCCTTAGTTCCTTCCGAAGCGACGATCGCACTCATGGGACCGCGCGGCTTCAAGCCCGCGGCTCCTCGTCGCTGCCAACGGAATTACTTCTCCTCCTTGGTGTCACCGCGAGCGAAGATGCTGGCGACATAGTTCAACACGTCCGTTGCACTCATCTCGTTGTAGCCGAAGTACTTGATCAGGCGCTGCTTGACCACGTCAATCTTGGCCTGGGTCTCGTCGTCCACCACACCACTGACGACGTTCTTGAGCTTGATCGTGTCCCGCTGGTCCTCAAAGAGCTTGAGTTCGAGCGCCTTCTGCAGACGGGCGTTGGTGTGGTACTCGAACTTCTTGCCGTCCAGCGCGAGGGACCCGATGTAGTTCATGATCTCCTGGCGGAAGTCCTCCTTGCGAGCCTCCGGGATGTCGATCTTCTCCTCGATCGAGCGCATCAGCCGCTCGTCGGGTTCCTCGTCCTTTCCGGTGTATTTGTTGCGAACCTTCTCATGTTGCGTGTAGGCGCGGATGTTCTCGATGTAGTTCGCGCACAGTCTCTTGATCGCCTCCTCGTCGGCGCTGATCGCCCGCTGGACCTCGCCCTTGACGATGTCCTCATATTCCTCGCGTACGACGTTGAGCAGATCGCGATAGCGTTTCTTCATTTCCTCGTCGGAGATGAGACTGTGATGACTCAGCCCGGCCTCCAGCTCGTTCACGAGCATGAACGGGTTGACGCACTTGTCCTGCATCGCCTGGTCGGCGACGAGACAATTGGACAGTTTGTCCTGAATGTAGCGGGGGCTTATCCCCTGCATCCCCTCACGCGGAGCCTCGTCGCGCAGCTCCTTGACCGAGTCCTCGGTGAAGCCCGGGATGCTCTTGCCGTTGTAGAGCTTGAGCTTCTGCATCAAGGTGAGCCCGGCCTTCTTGGGCTGCTCCAGCCGGGTCAGCACCGCCCACATCGCCGCCACCTCGATAGTATGAGGCGCGATGTGGATGCCCCGAATCCGGTCCTTGCCGAAGTCCTTCTCGTAGATCCTGATCTCCTGGGAGAGGATGATGTTGTACGGCACGTCGATCTTGATCGTGCGGTCGCGAAACGCCTCCATCAGCTCGTTACTCTGGAGTTTCCGGTATTCGGGCTCGTTGGTGTGTCCCACGATCACCTCGTCGATGCTGGTCTGGGCGAACTTCTTGGGCTTGATGACGTGCTCCTGGGATG
Organism: uncultured Planctomycetales bacterium; assembly: GCA_964579675.1. GTDB lineage: Bacteria > Planctomycetota > Phycisphaerae > UBA1845 > PWPN01 > CAZOIA01. The sequence goes on from CAZOIA010000327.1 coordinate 2,093, forward strand.
CGCCGAGGAGATCATAGAGGAAGGCGACGTCGAGCTTGAGCACCTCGATGAACTCGATGAGCCCGCGATTGGCGATGTTCAGCTCGCCGTCGAAGTTGAAGGCCCGCGGGTCGCTATCCGAGCCGTACTCGGCAATCTTGCGGTAGTTGATGTCCCCGGTCAGCTCGGTACTATCCTGATTCTTCTCATCCTTAGGCTGAAAGGTCCCGATCCCGTGCCGATCCTTCTCTGACAGGATGACACGCCGGACCACGACGTGATCCATCACCCGCCGCCAGTCTCCTTTGTGACGCACAAGGAGATCGTCGTAGGTTTTCCGGCAAAACGGGTCCAGGTTGCCCTCGATGCGGATCTCCCGGCCCTCAGGCAGGTCCTCATTGAGCTTTTCGAGCACCGCCTTGCGGGCCTCGAGCGGGACCAGCTTCAGCGGGTCCTCAAGCATCGGGCAGGGATGCAGCAAGGCCTGTCCACCCCCGTCCGGGAGCTTCCATGCGAAGGTGTACAACGCCCCCTCGTCGAGCTTGGAGTAGAGCTCCAGCCCCTTCTTGAGCAGTCGCGTGATCGTACTCTTGCTCGAACCCACCGGACCATGCAGCAGGAGGATGCGGCGATCCGTGCCGTAGCCATGGGCCGCCGACTTGATGAAGTCCACCAGCTCCATCAGGGCCGCGTCCAGACCGAAAATGCCATCCTTACCGTCGTCGATCGGGTCGTCGAAGAACTTGTAGTGCATGTAGTCCCGCTTCAGGTAGGAATACCGCTCGACGCCGAAGTGCGAAATCATGTCGTACAAGCGCTGGAAGGCGTTGCGGGCAACTTGCGGCTTCTCGGAGACCACTCGAAGGTAATCGTCGAACGTGCCTTCCCAATGCTGGTCAAGGAATTGCTGCTGGTCGATGCTCTGCTCAACGATCGACAGGATGGCATCTTTGTCTGCCATGATCACGACCCTCCCTGAACTCGTGAGTCGTTTTTGATTCAGTACCCTTATGGCGTGGTGGCCCGGCGAACGGGTGAAGAATCGACTGGCTCTGACTCCCCGATGTGCCTTTCGAACACCCGACACCGGAGCAGACAACTCAATCGTCATGCCCGGCAGCGAGTATTCAGGCCAACCACCTCATCATACTCGGCACCTGATAAGAAGTCAAACATGCTGGACCATAACCCCTTGTCCGATAAAAGGATAACGTGAATCCCCAGGATGGGCCTTCCGTGCAATTCAAATCCTGCAGCCTTCGGGCTTATCGGCTGTTCCCCGGCAACAGTGGTAAGCCCGGGTCTCATCCCACTGGCCGGGCAAGGATACGGAAGAGCTTGATGATGAGGTCGAAGCGGGCACGAAATTGCCGAGACGTGAGCTTATGTGGATTTGTTGGCAACACTCGTCAGCTCTGGCGGCAGCGGTTTGGTGGCCTTGCACTTGGGGTACTTGCTGCAGCCGAGGAACTTGCCGCTGCGCCCGACGCGAATTAGCATCGGCTCGCCGCATTCGTCGCAAGGTATGTCAGTGGGGATCGGCCTGGGCCTCTGCGGCGGCGGCATCTCGATCTCCGCCTGCCGCTTGGCCTGGCCCCGGAGGTTCACCGAGCAATTGCACTTGGGGAAGTTAACGCAACTGAAGAACGGCCCGAAACGCCCCGACTTGAGCTGGAGCTCACCGCCACACTCGGGACAGTGAAGCACGCCCTCGGGCCAGACCTCGACCACCGGTTTTCCCGTGCGGGTCCAGGCGAAGCCCGGCGGGGGTGGCGCCGAGGTCTCCGGATCACCCTTCCCGTCGCCGCCGCTCGAGCGGCGGGCGGGTCTCCCCGCGGAGGGCGCCTCAGCGGTTTCGGCAGGGGACTTCGCTGCCGCCTGGCTCTCGGCGTTTCTCTCCTGCGCTTGGCCGGGGGCGTCAGCAGTTGCCGCCTTGAGCGCCTCAAGCTTGTTGATCGGCTTGGTATTGCGGCAACGGGGAAAGCCGCTGCAGGCAATGAACTTCCCGCGGCGACCGGTCTTGATGTGCATCGGGCGGCCGCATCGGTCGCAGTTCACCCCCGCCTCGACCACCGGCTCAGCTTTCCGCTCCAGCCGGACCCCTTCGGGCAATGGTTTGCTATGCTTGCACTTGGGGTACCGATCGCAGCCCAGCCACGCCCGCATACCACGCCGCCTGACCTTCATCGTCCCCTGGCCGCACTCCGGACACGGCTCTTCAAGCTCCTTCTCCGTGACGAGCTTGAGCGGCTCGCCCGCCGGATCACAGGCGATGGTGTTTCTGCATTCCGGGTAGCCGGTGCAACCGAGGAACGGTCCATGCCGCGATTGCCGCAGGACCATCTGCTTGCCGCAGAGGTCGCACCTGGTCTCGACGCCCTGGGGGCGGATCGGCTTGCCGTCGCGATCGATGTTGAATGCACCCTTGCACTGCGGGTAAGAAGTGCAGGAG
>CAZOIA010000328.1:0-4486 GCA_964579675.1 uncultured Planctomycetales bacterium
GAACCCGCCTCACGCGCAATCGGGGCCGCTGAAATACGCTTGTTTTGGGACTAGTGCCATCGATCCGGATGGTCTGATGATAAGCTATCCGGACAAGATCATCGAGTACCCTGCAGAGAAGTTCTACGAATGGGTTCAGAAGGCCCTAGAGAAAGTTCTGAGAGGGCTTGCGATCTGTGGAAAAGCCAAGCAACACCTCGCATCGCGTGACGACAGGTTTGTGGTGCATACCTTCACCTACCCTGATTCGAATATCGAGGGCTTTGTGTACATACATCTCGGCGTTTTTTGGCGTCGGTCTGATCGAAAATGTTGGATCTACGCCTCCCACTGGGAGGTGGAGAAAGACGTTTCCTGGGGCATTTGGCCACCGAGACGGCAGGTCAGGTACTTTTGGGTCAAGAAGTATGACCTCTGGCCCGGGCAATGCGAGTATGAGCTGGGCAATTGCCGAACAGAATGCAGGATGGCCAAAATCATAGGCCGCAAAGACTAAGGTGAACTGTATGTCATCCGATAGACCACAGCCGGAGCCAGGGCCGACTGCCGCTCGGACCCCCGCTCGTTCAGATGTCGATGGATCAGGGTCATCTTCGATAAGCCCTATCCGACGAGTGCGAACGGCTCGCCGACAGCGTTTCACGAAGGGGTTGTTGCTCCTGACTGTGGCATGTACCGTCTTCTGGTGTGTCGCGGGTGCGCGTATACGTTTTGTGTACTATCAATACTTGGTTACGACCAAGCGAGACCTGTCAGCATCGCGACGTCTTCTTACAGACTTTCCGGGAGGAGAAGGACGCGAATTCCTTCTGAGTTTGTTCCAGGAATCTGCGGATCCCGGGATCCGATCAGCGGTTGTGGCGGCTTGGTCTCAGGAACATGATCTCGTCGCCATGTACAATCTGAGTGTAGCGACGCAGGATCCAGATCCGGGGGTTCGACAACTGGCGGCCGGCGCACTCGAACTGCGCGTTGTGGACGCTCATGAGTTGGCCAAGTCGCTAGTGGGTGCTATCATTGGGGCGAAGAATACTCCTGATGTCGAGCGCCGGCTCGCGGGCGGACTGGAAGCACTTTCGTACGGCAGTTTTGTTTGTCCGACCGAAGAGTCAGGGGAGGATCTCGGTGAGGCTAGCCGCTCGTGGCTGGCCGGGAATCTATCCTACTTCGATGCCGTGACCAGGCAGTAGTTATGACAGAAAACGGGACAGGTTCGTTTTCCCGTCGTCGACTTGGGGCGGCGGGTACGCAAAGAGGTTTGGACATACAATGGGACCAGTTGGAGCCAGGATACCGACAAGACGCAGAAATTCGTCTACGACGGCTGGAACATCGTGCTCGTGCTGAACCACGACAATGAGACCCTCTGCAAGTACACCTGGGGTTTGGATCTGTCCGGCACGATCCATGGCGCCGGCGGTATCGGCGGCCTCCTGGCATGCCTGGAGACCCAGGGCACATCAACCACCACCGACGACAAGAAGTACTGGTTCTGTTACGACGCCAACGGCAACGTGGGCCAGGTGCTCGAATACGACGACAAGGATTTCGTCACCGTCGCTGCCCGGTACGAGTACGACCCCTACGGCAACGAGATCGTCGCCACCGGGGACTACGCCGACGACAACCCCTTCCGCTTCAGCACCAAGTGGCTCGATGCCGAACCGGCCGGCGCCAGCATTAACGGCGCCGTCGGCAGCACCGGCCTGTACTACTTCGGCTACCGCTACTACTCCTCGACTTTGGGTAGATGGATCAATAGGGATCCGATTGGGGAACTCGGCGACCTCAATCTGATGGCATACGTCGGGTTTTCCCCAGTCAACAGAGTGGATCCCCTTGGGCTCTGCACGGTTGGCGAAAGGCGTTGTAAGGTAGACGTGAAGCTGGCACCTGGAACGAATTTGTCCCCGGATGATGCCCCATGGGCAATTGGGATAATCGCGGTAACTGAAGTCTACTGTAGCTTGCCGGGCGTTATCACTCCAGGAATTCTCGGGCCAGGGCAGATTACGACAGCATGTGCAAGGTTCCTCGAGGCACTCAGGCGGGGCAACAGGATGTCCGTTTGGACCAAAACCACCTGTAAGACTTGCGTTTCCTATAGGAAGTGGTGGTGCCTGTGGCTCCGGAAAGGGACGAAATGGAAGACTAGCAAAGGCAAATGGAAGAAATGCGGCGTAACGCTGGAGGCCGCAGGCTCACAGCAACCTTACCCGGGCGAGACCTATGGACTCGACCAGGAACTTATAGTGGAACTCATGGAAGAGTGCCAAGAGAAGGCTGAGGAAGCGGCGGGCGCGGGGTCCTGATCCCGAGCCCGTCTAACGAGACCCATTTTGAGGAAGAGGAGGTGTCGGTGGCAGGGTTACTTGATGGGATGAGAGCGTGCCGTGGCTCTCTGACGAGTGTCCGGCGAGCGCCGCCGCCGGCATTTCTCTGCAGACCATGCATTCGGCAGACTTTGCCCGAAGACGATGACATAATACCTTGTGCTCATCGCCACGGCCTGCAGCGACACACCGCGACGCAGGTGATTGCCTTCTTGGCCTGTCTGTCGCTGGGTGTTGTTGGGTGCAGGGATGGAATTGGGGAGGGCGGCGCTACGCATCAGGTAACGGGCGAGGCTTACACGCCTCTTCCTGACCCGATCACTCAGCGCCTTGGCCAAGAGAAGGCTGCTCGCATTCAAATCGACGGCGCTCTTGATCACTTGTCCAAGGTGGCGGACTACTACAAGGGGCATGCCGATGTTGTAGCGCAGGCCGGCGCTGCCCAGTCCCTCCTACGTAACGAGACCCACCTGGGCGAGCAGCCGCCCGTGGTCCTATTCGCCGGGATATGGGAATTCGTCTACGGCACGCGAATACACGTCGATGCGCTGAATACGAACAGGGAAACGAAGGAGGTGCTGTTCTTCTATGCAATAGACCGCGCGGTTTACGAAGTGGTTTACGAGACCGGTATTGATGAGAAGGCAGAGGAGTTTCTTGTTGCTTTCCCTCTTCGGTTTCGGCGCGCGTCGCAAGAAGAACTGTCTGAGTTAGTGACGAAAGGCGATGGCAAGACACATAGAATCTTGCTGTCCCCCCAATCGGGATACGTTGAGAGTGTCGCGGTTCCTTTACCCGATGATCCAGGAGTGCCCGTCTTTGTGGCGATCCGTGATAGAAACGGAAGAACGAGCAGCGCGGTGCTGCTGCGTCAGGTCGAATGAAGGCGCCGAGGCCCGAAGAGGCCCAATGTGAGGACATCCGCAGGCCAATTCCTCCTGTTGATCTTGTCGGTCATCGCGTCCTCAGGCGCGATCGGCATACGGGGTACAGAGGGACCGCGCGCACAGTGCGCCGTGGACTCACCTCGGTCCAGGGCCACATCTTCGTCACCCTTCGTGCCGGTGCGCGCCCGTGTGGTTCGACATTTGGGTAGCTATGCTGAACCGATCTCAGGCATTGATCTATCCCCTGACGGAAAGCACCTACTGATTGGGTTTGAGGCTCGCAAGAGCGGAGTCTGCCTATGTGATGTCAACACCGGCGAGGAGATCCGTCGTTTCGAGGGGCACACCGAACCCGTCACTGACGTTGCGTTCCTTTCTGACGGTCGGCACGCCGTATCGTGCGCATCGTCCGGAGAGCACGTGCTGCGGTTGTGGGATTTGCAGACCGGGCAGCAAGTCGGTGCTTTGCCGGGGCCACAGGATCACCTCTTTTCATTCAGGTCACTATCGTGTTCGCCGCATGGAGAATACGTCGCCGCCGGTGCTGACGATGGCTTCGTGCGAATGTGGCACCTGGGGACTCGGCGCATTGTCCGCTCGTTCCGCGGCCCTTCCCGGCGAGAAGGATTCTGGAAGTACCGGAGTGTGGTCTTCTCGCCAGATGGTCGGCGAATCCTGGCCGCCGCGAACCATCCCCCCCCGACCGATGATGGAGCAGACCACATCCTGTGCTTGTGGGACGTCAGGACTGGATGGCGAATCCGTGCTTTCAGGGGACACGTCAAGTACATTCGCTCCGTGGCATTCTTGCCGGATGGGGCCTATGCTGTTTCGGGATCCATCGACGAAACGGTTCGCCTATGGAACCTGGAGACCGGTCATGAGGTGCGGCGTTTTTCCGGGATAGCTCGCCCGGTTACCTCAGTCGCTTCCTCGCCGGACGGTCGCTTTGTGGCCGGCGGTTCGGACTCGACTGTGCAGGTTTGGGACACAGAGACAGGGCAGAAGGTGTGTGAGCTTAGAAACCAGCATGGCTGGGTGCTTGACATGGAATTCTTGCCGGACGGACAGCGGCTTATCACGGCTCAGCACAAAGTCGCGCCTGGCTCCGACGGCCCGAACCGAGACGACATCGTCCTGCTGTGGGAACTAGAGGGGCTGAGGCAAATGCAAGGGAATGCGGAGAAGGATCCGCCGGAGTACAAGGAGCGCTAGGCCCAAAACAAGCGTATTTCAGCGGCCCCGATTGCGCGTGAGGCGGGTTCG
>CAZOIA010000329.1:0-4459 GCA_964579675.1 uncultured Planctomycetales bacterium
TTAATGGTAGACCACAACCTCATAAACACGCTGGACGCAGAAGACGGCCTCATTGACAAGGAGGTGGCCGAAGCTCTGGGAGGGAGCACGTCGAACGAGACAATCGCTGCTGTCGTCGAGGACACGATCGGCAATTTCCAGGCAGGTACCATCCTTAAGGGTCGGATCGTTGGTACCGTCGGCGACGACGTGATCGTTGACGTCGGGCTCAAGAGCGAAGGCGTAGTCCCACAGAACGAGTGGGAGGACAAATCCGCGATCGACGTCGGGGACGAGGTGGACGTCTGGCTTGACACCGTCGAATCGGACAGCGGACTGGTGGTGATCAGCAAGCGCAAGGCGGATCGCCTCCTGAATTGGCAGCGGCTCGTCGAGACCGCCAACGAGGGCGACGACGTCAAGGGCCGGGTAATGCGAAAGATCAAGGGCGGCCTGTTGGTGGACATCGGCGTCCCCGTCTTCCTCCCTGCTTCCCAGGTGGATATCCGTCGGCCGGGCGACATCGGCGAGTTCATCGGGCGAGAGATCGAGGCGAAGATCCTCAAAATCGACACCGAACGGCGCAACATCGTTATCAGCAGACGCAGGTTCATCGAGGAGCAGCGCCAGACGGCAAAGGAAAAGGTGCTCAGGGAAATCGAGATCGGTCACGTCCGCAGGGGCGTGGTCAAGAACCTGGCTGATTTCGGTGCCTTTGTTGACCTGGGTGGGATCGACGGCCTGCTCCACATAACCGACATCAGTTGGGAGCGCATCGACCACCCGTCCGACGTGCTCAGGATCGACCAGGAGGTCGAGATCAAGGTGCTGAACATCGATCGCGACAAAGAGAAGATCGCCCTGGGAATGAAGCAGTTGGTCGAGAATCCGTGGGAGAGGATCGAGGAGCGTTATCCCATCATGTCTCGGGCCAAGGGCGAGGTGGTCAACATCCTGAACTACGGCGCGTTCGTCAAGCTGGAGCCGGGCGTCGAGGGCCTGGTCCACATTTCGGAAATGAGTTGGACGCGGCGGATTAATCATCCGTCGGAGATCATTACTCTCGGCGACGAGATCGAGGTCGTTGTCCTGGAGATCAACAAGGACAAGCAGGAAATCAGTCTCGGAATAAAGCAGGTCGAGATGAACCCGTGGATGCGGGTGGCCGAGAAGTATCCGCCGAACACCATCATCGAAGGCAAGGTTCGGAACCTGACCAACTACGGAGCGTTTGTCGAGATCGAGGAAGGTATCGACGGGCTCCTGCACGTCTCGGACATGAGCTGGACGAAGAAGATCTCTCACCCCTCCGAGGTGCTGAAGAAAAACGACACCATTAAGTGCGTCGTGCTCTCGGTGGACCAGGAAAAGATGCGCGTCGCGCTGGGGACGAAACAGTTGACCGAAGATCCGTGGATCAGTGCGATCCCCTCGACCTACATTCCGGGCCAGATCGTCAAGGGCAAGGTGACCAAGATCACGAACTTCGGGGTGTTCATCGAGTTGGAGCCGGATTTGGAGGGTCTTCTCCACGTGAGCGAACTGGCAGATCACAAGGTGGAGAACCCGCACGACGAGGTGAAGATCGGCAGCGAGATCGAGGTGAAGATCCTGCGCGTCGATCCGCAGGAGCGCAAGATCGGGCTGAGCAAGAAACGGGCAGAATGGGCCAGCGAGGAGGCGGCGGGGAAGGCCCCCAGCAAGCCGAGGACCCGTCGCGGCGGGTTGCACGGGCCGGGCGAGGAATCAACCGATCTGATCCAGGATTTTCCGCTCCGCAGCGCCGCTGAAGCGGCGCGCGCCGGCGAGGCGGGAGCCTCCGGCGAGGCCGGTGCCGGACCCCAGGCCGCACCCGTCGATGAGCCGGTTCCCCCTGAGGCCACATCCGCTCCTGAGCCCGCCCCCGAGTCGTCACCGGGAACCCCGCCCGAAGGCGGCACCGAAACCGGCGGTCAGGCCGCCGAATCCACCGGAGGGCAGGAGGCATAGGAAGATCAGCCCGAGGGTTAGCCGATGACAAGTCAGTGCACCCGTCCAAGTTGCCCGGCGGCGGCGACCGTCGGATGGTGAACGTGTGAGATGTTGGCCGGGGGCCCGGGAACATGGTTCCAGGACCTTCCTGCGACGGAGGACAAGGCAATCGCGGTCGAAGCGGGATTACAGTATTACTTGAAGCAAATTGACGAAGCTCCCTTGCTCACCCCCCAAGAAGAGCGCGAGCTAGGCGAGCTAATTCAGTATAGCGCCAAGGCCGACGAGCTCTTCGGCCAGGGGCAGACCACCCTCGCGGAGAAGGAGGAGGCGGAGTTAAAGGCGGCTGAAGCCCGCGACCGCATGATTCTGTCCAACTTGCGTCTGGTGGTGAACATCGCCAAGAACTACCTGAATCGTGGGCTGTCGCTGGGCGACCTGGTCGAAGAGGGGAACATCGGCTTGCTCCGCGGGGTGGAAGGGTACGATCCGGAACATGAGACCCGCTTCAGCACTTACGCGTCCTGGTGGATCAAGCAGGCGATCAAGCGGGCGTTGATCAATACCGCTCAGCCGGTGCACATACCGGCCTATATGGTCGCGATGATCGCAGATTGGAAGAAGGCGTCGGCAGAACTGGAGAGCAGGCTGAACCGCCAGCCGACCCTCCAGGAAATGAGCCGGCACATGAACCTCAGTGAGCGGAAGGTTCGCATCATCCGCCGGGCGGTCAAGGCATTCAGCGCCCCAACGCAGTCGGGCGGACCGAATGGCGCCTTCGGCCTCTCAGAACTGCTGGCAGATCGGAAGACCCCCCCGCCCGAGGAGGCGGTCTTCAGCAATGCGGATTCCGAGGTAATTCGCCACCTGCTCGGACGGATCGACGAGCGCGAGGCAACCATCCTTAGAATGCGCTTCGGGCTCGACGACGACGAGCCAATGACGCTTAAGGAGATCGGGGCAAAGATCGGACTGACCCGCGAGCGCATTCGGCAACTCGAACGGGAAGCGATCAAGAAGCTTCGCGAAGCGGTCAATGAGCTGTAGCCACGGAGCCGTGCGATGAGCGCCATTCGCGTCACCGTCTGGAATGAGTTCCGCCACGAGAAGAACGATGCGAAGGTCAAGGAGATCTATCCCCGGGGCTTACACCAGGTGATTGCAGCCGCGCTCGCCACGGACAGCGACCTCGAGGTCCGCACCGCCACGCTCGACGAACTCCACCATGGTCTGACGGACGAGGTACTCGCCGGTACCGATGTGATGATCTGGTGGGGCCACATGCACCATCCCGAGGTCAGCGACGAAATCGCGGACAAGGTCGTCAAGCGGGTCTGGGACGGGATGGGGTTCGTCGCGCTGCACTCCTCCCACTTCTCCAAGCCGTTCAAGCGGCTAATGGGCACCGAGTGCAACCTGCTCTGGCGGGAGGACGACAAGCGGGAAACACTGTGGGTCGTGGATCCTACGCACCCGATTGCCGCCGGCATCGATCAGAAGATTGTCTTGCCGCGGACCGAGATGTACGGAGAATGGTTCCAGATCCCTACCCCGGACGAAATCATCTTCATCTCCTGGTTTGAAGGCGGCGAGGTGTTCCGCAGCGGCTGCACCTGGAAGCGCGGCAAGGGCAGGGTGTTCTACTTCCGTCCCGGCCACGAGACGCTGCCGATCTTCCACAACCCTGAGATCCAAAGGGTCATCCACAACGGCGTTCGCTGGGCGGCGAACCGCACACCATAACTGGTCGCGGGTTCGCGATCGCGCCTCGGGACGGTCGGCGCGCTAATCGGGACGATTGATAGCCACACAAGGCGGGGTTCTATGGGGGTCGGGCAGGTCGATCTATACCTGTGCCTCGGCTTCCGCGGCCCGCATCTTGTCAAGAAACCCTTCCAGCTTACGGGCACGTACGGGATGCTGTAATTTGCGAATCGCCTTGGCCTCGACCTGCCGCACGCGCTCGCGGGTCACCTTGAAGATCCTGCCCACCTCTTCGAGGGTATAGGTGTACCCGTCGCCGATCCCGTATCGGAGCTTGAGGATCTCGCGCTCGCGGTAGGTCAGCGTCTTGAGGACCTCTTCGATGCGATCCTTGAGCATCTCGCTCCCCGCGGACTGCACCGGGGATTCCGCGTCGTCGTCCTCGATGAAGTCTCCGAAGTACGAATCCTCGCTCTCGCCCACCGGGCGATCCAGCGAGATCGGGTGGCGGCTGATCTTCAACACGCGCCGGGCCTCGTTCACCGGCATCTTCGCCCGGCGGGCGATCTCCTCGATGGTCGGCTCGCGATTGAGTTCCTGGAGCAGTTGCTTGGAGATGTTGCGCAGGCGGCTCATCGTCTCGATCATGTGCACCGGAATGCGGATCGTCCGGGCATGATCGGCAATCGCCCGCGTGATCGCCTGCCGGATCCACCAGGTGGCATAGGTACTGAACTTGTAGCCCCGGCGGTACTCGTACTTGTCCACCGCCCGCATCAGGCCCGTGTTGCCCTCCTGGATGATG
>CAZOIA010000330.1:0-4367 GCA_964579675.1 uncultured Planctomycetales bacterium
TTCCGTGGCCAACCCGTCCCATCCCTACTCCCCGCCAAACCGTGAACGGTTACGATTCCTGCTCTTTCGCGAAGATGCGACTGCGGGACCGTTCCGACGAAGGCCCCGAGCCTTGGTCGATGTTTCTTCGGTCGCATTCTTGCAGGACACTCTGCAGATTCTGTTTGGCCTTCTCTCCAGCAGAATGCTTCCGGCAGAGCCGAACGAAGGTCACAAGGCTATCGCGAATTACCTCGCGGATCACACGGATGCGCGCATCGTAACGACAAACTACGACTGTTGCGTGGACCGCGCATTGACGGCACAAGGCGTGCCGTACACTTATTGCATCGATTTCAAAAATCCGATGCCAACAAGTCCCGGAGAAGCAAATCCGATCGCATTAGTCAAGCTTCACGGAAGTCTGAACTGGTTTTATTGCGAAACATGTCAGGAGGTACACTGGATCGATATTGAAGCAACTGTGAATGATTTCGTCCAAGATCGGGCGTCCTACCCAGTAATTGGTGTCTGCAAGGACTGCGGTGGACAACGCAGAGGGCTTCTTGTTCCACCTCTGGCCATGAAGTTCGATGTGGCGCCACCACTCAATCCACTGATCGACCGAGCCGCAGCCGCATTCGCTGATATTGACGTTATTGTCGTGGTCGGCTTTTCCTTTGCCGATGCGGATCTTTACATCTCCCGGATGGTTAGCAAGGCCATGCAGGCACATGAGAAGACAAAAGTATTGATGCTTGACCCCGATAGGTCAGTCGTTGCTAAGGTTCGTCGAAAGTTTTGAGTTCGTATTCCTGACTTTGACGCGTCCCGCATCCTCTCAATCAATGGTGACTGCTCCGAAACGCTACCGATGTTTCTGACCGGAGGGTTTCGAGAAGCGCAAGAAGAGGAACCGGCACAACCAGGTGCGAGCACAGAATAGAATCGCATACCTACCGGAAATAGTGCCACAGAACGAGGCCGATCTGCGGACCCACGCCCCGCATAAACCAGCGGACACCGCCGGCTGTGGCAAGAAGTGAAATCAGCAACGCGATAGCCTCAAGGTCACGGGTTCGGGTTCTGCCCCCGACAAATGAAATCCGGGTCGCGAAACGCCACCACCCGCGGGGGAAAAAGTCGGCGCCGAGACGCCACCGCCTCGGCCGCATCGTTTGTATCACCAGTATTCGCAGGGACTTAGCTCCGCCTAGGCCGCAGCCAGGTCTCTCATCGAGGCGCGGGGGCGGCCTCAGGCTCGCGGGCCCATGCCGTCCAGTGACTGCCTTCTCGGCCAAAGTCTCTTCACCGCGGCGAATCAAACCGTCCCGGTTCGGCTCGATGAGCGAACCCAGGGCTCTGCAAACACTGCTCAAAGCGGTAGACTATGGGACAGGGCAAGACCTCGGGACAGTCCGAGCAGTTGGCGTTCAGGATACCGGAGAACGATGATGACACGGCACAAGCTACGGCCCCCCGCATTCACGCTCATTGAACTTCTGGTCGTGGTCGGCATTATTGCCCTGCTGGTTGCGGTCCTGCTTCCCTCGCTCGCTCAAGCCCGGGCCCAGGCCAGATCCGCATCGTGCCAGTCGAACGTCCATCAGACGGGACTGGGCATGATCATGTATCATCATCAGTACCGTGCTTACCCGGCCCATCGAAGCCCCATGCCTCAAGACCACCGCTGGTTCATCGCCATGACCAAGATACTCACCAACAAGGAGGTTCAGAATTGTGCGGAAACGCCGGATTGGGAAATCGGGCGTAACATCTCTTACGGATACAATTACAAGTACCTCGGCAGTGCACGCGAGAACGACATCAGCCCGAAGGCACCGTATGAGAACTGGCCGGTCAAATCAGTTCGCATGCCGGCCCGAACCATCGCCTTTGGTGACAACGACGGCACCGGCTGGAAGAAACCTCACCTTAACCGTGATCCAGACGACCCCTCCCAACCCTGCAAGGATCCAGAGCGGTTCGGCAACCACGGCTACGCGCTCGATCCGACCTATATACCCGAATACAGCCTTGCGAGCGTGAACAACGAGGGCCGACCGGAACCCTATGCATGGAATAACCGCCGCACGTACCCTTCGACCCGGCATCGGGGAGCAGGAAATTTCTGTTTCGTCGATGGCCACGTCCAACGGATGTTGCCCGAGCAAATCCTCCGAGACAATCGATACTGGAACGGCCTGGGAGCCGAGGACCGCCAGCGTGATCCACACGTGTGGCCCCACAAACACGACCCGGCCACTGAATGGCGGTTTGAGGGCTCCATCCCGGCGACGGGTGAATAGCACGCCTCACCTGGGCCGTCGCGGACCCCGGCCCCGACCGCATCGTTCACTTGCACCGGGGCCGTATCGAGAAACCAACTGCCGATGTACAATCAACGCCGGCGTCTTGACGGGCGGCTAGCGAGTCACTCCAAGGAGATCATACGTGAGTAGAGCTTGTTGCCTTCCCGGGCTTGCGGTGGCCGTTGGCCTGGTGCTCGTGAGTTGCGCGAAGGACGAGACCCCTGCCGACGAGGAGAAGGAACTCGTGACTCTCTGCGGAAGCTCCTTCATCCCGCCCTGCGACGAGATGGTTGAGCGATTCACGGCCAAAACGGGCATCGAAGTCATAACCACCTCGGCCGGGAGCGAGGACTTCCTGCCGCTTATCAAGGCCGCTCATAAAGGGGACATTCTCATCACCCACGACCCGTATCTTGATTACGTCCGCGAGGCGAATGCTCTGGCCGGGCATACTCAGGTCGGCTTCGTTGCCCCCGTCCTGGCGGTTGAGGTGGGCAACCCGAAACAGTTGACGAGAATCGAAGACCTGACCAGGCCGGGGCTCAAGGTGGCTCTGAGCAATCCCCAATACTCGACGTGCGGCGAGATGGTGTTCCGGTTATTGGAGAAAAAGGGGATCAAGGACGCGGTGATGAAGAATGTCGAGAACCGGCTCACGAAGGGTCACGGCAACCTGGGCACGTTTGTGAAGACCAAAACCGTTGACGCGGTCATCATGTGGAACGGCGTCGCTAATACCTTCAAGGACGACTTGGAGGTGGTCGAGACGCCCTACGAGTACGACACCGAAATTCGGGTGCACGTGATTGGGTTGAATTACTCGAAGCACCCGGAGCTGGTCGAGCAGTTCGTGGCGTTTGCCCGTGCCGAGGGGGCCGCGATCTTCACCAAACACGGGTACGTGAAGTAGACTCCAAGGATGAAAAAACGCCAGAGAATGAGACCGGTGCATTGGTGGCTGGTGGCGGCCGTTGTCGTCGGTTGCGGGCTTGGCTGTGGGGATGAGGAGCAGCAAAGCCGGCCCGCTCCGGACAAGCTCTTGCTTTTCTGCGGCGCGGGGATTCGCCCGCCTGTGGCCGAGCTGGCCTCGATCTTCGGCCAGGATAACGGTATCACGATCGAAACCGACTACGCCGGGTCCGAAGTGCTCCTGTCCCGGATCAAACTGGCTCGCCAGGGCGACCTCTACATGCCTGGGGACAAGCACTACGTCGAGCTGGCTGCTCGGGAGGGGCTTATCCTCTCCCATCAATCGGTCTGTTACTTCGTGCCGACGATTCTGGTCCAGAAGGGAAACCCCAGAAAGATCGCTGGACTGTCGGACCTGATCGGGCGGGGCGTCAAGCTGGGCCTGGGGGACTCGCGTGCCTGTGCCATCGGGCGTAAGAGCAGGAAGATTTTCGAGAAGAATAACATTGCCTGGGCCGATGTCGAGAAGAACCTGTCCTTCCAGTCTCTCACCGTCAGCGAGTTGGGCATGCAGATCCAGGCCAAGGCACTTGATGCGGTCATCGTCTGGGACGCGGTAGCCCGCTACTACGCCAAGTACGGCGACGAGGTCCCTATTCCCGCTGATCAGAACCTCGTCTCCACCGTGGACGTCGGCGTACTCAAGTTCACGCAACATCGGGGGCTGGCTGAGAAGTTCGTCAAGTTCGCCGCCTCCGCGCGTGGCCGGGCTGCATTTGAAAAGCATGGCTACCAGGTGGATCCCCCCGAGCCGGCAAGGGGGCAGTAGGGCAATGGCAGCAGTTGATACACCGGTGCGCGGCTGGCGGAGTCGGTTCTTTGCCGCAGGCACGCTCTTTTTCCTCGTGGTGTTCGTCACCTGTGCCCTGCTGTTGATCTTGACCAACCTGGCGTACATCGACAAGCGGGCGGTAGTGACTATCCTGACCTCCGGCTTCATCCGTGAGGCGTTATGGCTGAGTCTTTGGACCAGTTCGACCACGACAGTGATCGCAGTTATCTTTGCCATTCCGATGGGTTATGCGCTGAGTCGCTACCGCTTCCCCGGTCACGTTCTGGTCGATACCATCGTGGACTTGCCGATCGTTTTTCCGCCGTTGGTGGCCG
>CAZOIA010000331.1:0-4361 GCA_964579675.1 uncultured Planctomycetales bacterium
GATACGGCCCGGGTCGCCCAGCAGGCGGACAAGAAGATGCAGGAGATCAAGGCCGAGCAGGCCGCCCTGGAAGCATTCACTCCCGACAGCGCGGACTGGTACACCCGCAACCAGAAGCTCAAGAAGATGCAGTTGGAGTATCGAGTCTGGGAGGCCCTGGAGAAGGACCGGATCGGCGAGGACCATCTGCGATGGATCAAGCGGACCTATCAGATGGTAACCGATGAGATCTCAACCGTGGCCAAGAAAAAGGGATTCCAACTGGTCATAACCCGCGAGCAGGTGAATGAGAGCGTGACCGACCCAAATGTGCTCAAGCAGCAGATTCTCAACCGCAAGGTCGTCTACTCGGACGCTTCGGTGGATCTGACCGGGGACGTGCTCGGTAATCTCAACGCAGCCTTCAAGAAGGCCGGTGGCCCGGCGTCGGTGAAGTTCAGAAGGTGAATGGCCGTGTGCAGCCAAGCGCCAACAACAGGCCGCGGGCTTAAAGACCGTGCGTGAAGACTTGGGCCATCCATCCGTCAGCGGGGAAACGCTCGGCTGAAAGCTGATAGCTGAAAGCCGACGGCTCAATGCTGAGTGCTGACCGCACGGAGTCGGTGACATGAGCAAGAGTTATCCTCTGGCCGAGATTGCCAAGTGGGTCGGCGGGGTGGTCAGGGGGGATCCGAGCGGGCGCATCGCTGGCGTGGCGGGCATTGAAGACGCGGGCCCCTCTGAGATCACCTGGCTCTCGCACGAGAAATACATCCCCGAGCTCAGCACCTCCCGGGCTGGGGCGGTGGTCGTGCCCGAGCGCTTCGGCGAAACCCCCATGCCGGCAATTCTGACCGCGGACCCGTCAATGGCGATCACGGTGATCCTGGAGCGGTTCGCCCCCCCGGTTCCGCGGCCAGCCGCAGGCGTCCACCCGACGGCGGTGGTGGCCGAGTCGGCCAAGATCGGCCGGGACGCGGCGATTGGTCCCCACGTGGTGCTCGGCGAGGCCGCCAGGATCGGCGAGAGGACCATCCTGCACGCAAACGTCTTCGTGGGGGCCCACGCCCGGATCGGCCGCGACTGCGAGCTCTGGCCCGGCGTCGTCGTCCGCGAGCGCTGCACGTTGGGAGACCGCGTGGTGATCCATCCCAATACCACCATCGGTGCCGACGGGTACGGGTATCAGTTCGTTGAGGGGCGGCACGTCAAGATCCCCCAGATCGGCACGGTCGAGATCGAAGACGACGTCGAGATCGGGGCCAACTGCGCGATCGACCGGGCCAAGTTCGGCCTGACCCGGATCGGCGAGGGGACTAAGATTGATAACCTGGTGCAGGTGGCCCATAATGTGCGGATCGGACCGCACTGTTTGATCGTGGCTCAGTGCGGGATCGCGGGAACTGCGCGGCTGGGGCGCGGGGTTGTACTCGGGGGCAAGGTTGGAGTGCGGGACCACGTGTCCCTGCACGATGGTGTCCAGGCAGGTGCCTGTTCGTGTATCTCGAAGGATGTGCCCGCCGGGACGAGGGTGTTCGGGATCCCCGCCGTGGAGTACGATCAGTTCGCGCGGGAGCGGGCCAAGGTGCGCCGGCTTCCGCAGTTGGCCGAGCAGGTCAAGGCCCTGATCGAGCGAGTCGAACGACTTGAGGCCTCAGCAGACGATCAATAGCCCGGTCGAGTTGACCGGTCGCGGGCTGTTTACCGGCGAAGCGGCGCTGCTGCGCTTTCTCCCCGCCAAAGCCGACACCGGCGTGGTCTTCGTTCGCGAAGACCAGCACCCCCCGGTCGAGGTCCGGGCCACGGTGGAGAACGTGGCCAAACGCCTCCGCCGCACCTCGATCCGCAACGGGACGGTGCAGATCGAAGCCATCGAGCACTGCATGTCGGCCTTGGCCGGTCTCGGGATCGACAACGTCATCATTCAGTTGAACGCCAACGAGGTGCCGGCCCCGGACAGCAGTTCCCTTCCCTTCGTCGAGAGACTCAAGCAAGCGGGCATCGTCCCGCTGGAAGCACCGCGGGAGGTGTTCCGGATCCCCGAGACGGTGCGGGTGGCGGAGGGACCGGGCTACCTGATGGCCACGCCCGGCGGTCAAGACGAGGATGTCCTGGAAATCATCTACGATCTCAACTACGGCCCCGACAGTCCGATCGGCCAGCAGATTTGCAAGATCCGGTTGGGCCCCGAGAGCTTCGAGCAGCAGATCGCATCCGCCCGGACATTCGTGCTGGAACAGGAGGCCGAGCAGTTCCGGGCCGCCGGGCTCGGCAAGCACCTGACCTACGACGACATTCTGGTCTTCGGCCACGACGGGCCGATTGACAACACCCTGCGGTTCCCCGACGAATGCGTGCGGCACAAGATCCTGGATCTGATCGGGGACCTGTTCCTCTTCGGCAAGTTCCTCTCGGGACACGTGTTCGCCCGGCAATCGGGGCACACGCTGAACCATGAGCTCGTACGACGCTTGCGGGAGTTGGAGCAGGCGGCCGACCTCCGGCAGCGGATGCAGGCCGAGCCCGTCTTCGACCTCCGCAGTATCCAGCGCATCCTGCCCCACCGGTACCCGTTCCTCATGGTCGATCGGGTGATCAAGCTCGAGGCGGGCCAGCACGCCGTCGGCATCAAGAACGTCACTTCTAATGAGGAGTTCTTCACCGGTCATTACCCGGGCCAGCCGATCATGCCGGGCGTGCTGGTCATCGAGGCGATGGCCCAGTTGGGGGGATTGCTGCTTTCGCGGGAGCTGGAGCATACGGGCAAGGTCGCGGTCCTGCTGAGCCTGGACCGGGTCAAGTTCCGCCGGCCGGTTGTGCCTGGTGATCAGTTGGTCTTGGAGGCTTTCGCGAGACGGGTCAAGTCGCGCACGGGCCACGTCTTCTGCACCGCCCGCGTGGGGGGTGCACAGGTGGCCGAGGCCGACATCAAGTTTATGATGGTTGATGCCGACCCCCTTTGAGGGCGGCGCCGGCCTTCTGGGAACGTGTTGAACAGGTGACGATGAGTTCGAGCATGATACACGAATCAGCCTACGTTGACCCCCGGGCAACGATCGGGCGGGATGTCACGATCGGGCCCAACTGCTGCGTCGGGGCGGGTGTGACCCTGGGCGACGGCTGCTGTCTGCACAACAATGTGACGATCAGCGGACGGACGGTGTGCGGGCAGAGGAATGTCTTCTTCCCGGGAGCGGTGATCGGCGCTGAGCCCCAGGACCTCAAGTACAAGGGCGGCCAGACCCACCTTGAGATCGGCGATGAAAACGTCTTTCGGGAGCACGTGACCGTCCACGCAGGCACCGAAGTCGGCGGCGGGGTCACGCGCATCGGTTCCCACAACCGGTTCCTGGTCGGCGTGCACGTCGCACACGACACCGCGATCGGCGACGACTGCATCCTGTCCAACTATGTCCAGCTCGCCGGGCACGTCCATCTGGAGGACAAGGTGACGATGGGCGGCATTATCGGCGTCCATCACTTCACGACGATCGGGACGCTGGCCTACGTCGGTGGGCTGACCCGGATCGTCGCCGACGTTCCCCCCTATATGATCATCGAGGGCAACCCCTCGCGAGTCCGGGGGTTCAACGAGACCGGACTCCGGCGCTGGGGGTTCGCTGAGGAGCAGATCAAGAGCGTGCGGGATGCGTACCGGATGCTGTTCGGGCAGCGGGCGGAGGATTACGGCCCGTCGATGGTGGACCGGCTGGCCCGGTTGGAGGCCCGTCCGGACGCAAACGGCGAGGTGCGGTATCTCTGCCAGTCGATTCGCCGGAGCCTGGATGGCGGCGTTTACGGGCGCTGGCGGGAGCGGGCCCGTCAGGACACCGACGAGGATCGGCGGGCCTACTACCGGGGCCAACCAGCCAACCAGGGGGATACATTGTGAACGAGCGGATCCCGGTCGCGGTGGTCGGAACGGGACACATGGGGCGCCACCACGCCCGCATCTATCACGAACTGCCTGAGGTGGAACTTCTCGGCGTGGTCGACACGGACGCCGATCGGGCCGCCGCCGTCGCAAGGGAATTCGACACGCAAGCCCATGACTCGATCGATCCGCTGCATGGCCGGGTGCGTGCGGTCAGCATCGCGGTTCCGACCGTTTCCCACGTCGCGGTTGCCGCTCCGCTGATCGAGGACGGTGTGGCGGTGCTGATCGAAAAGCCGCTGGCAGCCGACTCGGCCTCAGCCCGGTCACTGCTGGAACTGGCCCGCCGACACAACACGCTGCTCCAGGTGGGGCACACCGAACGGTTCAATCCGGTTGTCCGGGCCATGAACCGCATGAACGTCCTCCCCAGGTTCATCGAGACCCACCGCATCAGCCCGTTTACGTTTCGCTCCGCCGACATCAGCGTGGTCATGGACATGATGAT
>CAZOIA010000332.1:0-4347 GCA_964579675.1 uncultured Planctomycetales bacterium
TCCTCCCGTTCCGCTGGTGGCCGTCCCCGCGGTTGTGCGGGGCGTACAAGCGCTTCATCCGCTGTCAACTTCACGGGCTCGGGTTCCCACACAACCCGCGCCACGTTGTCTGCCGGTTCCAGGGTGAATGCCAGGCCGTCCGTGTCACCCGCGATGTTGTTCTTGATCGGAAGCATGAGCCGCCGGCGGCCTTCGGGATCGTCACGATCCTTTGCCACGGCCCACACCGCACGCGCCGCCGCCACAAACCCCAGGCTTCCCATCGTGCGATAGATTGCAGCCGCTTCGGCCCCGGCTTTTCGCAGGTGCATGACGGCAACGATGGCCACGTCGAGGTCAGCGGCCATAGTTGCCAGGGGGGCAAGCAGCCCACGGACATCGGCGTCTTTGTGAGAGTCAATCCCCTTGCCCAGATATGCGCTGATCGGATCAACGATCACGAGCCGGCAGTTGTTCACGCTCTGAACAGCCGCCTTAAGGTGGGGTAGGTCGGTGGCCAGGCTGAATGGTGTCTCCGTTACGTCACCGAGCAGGTTCGGACGCCGAATCGCGGTCATCGCGAACACCCGCCGCTCGCGAGCCGCGCCTGCCGCGTCCAGCCGTGGCCGGATCGTGTCAGCCCGGTCATCTTCCGCGTTCAGCAGCACAACGCCGCCCCGCGGGTTTGGCAGTAACGGCAGGTCCGGCCAAGAGATTCCACTCGACACGCGGGCCGCCATGTCCAGGGTGACGAAACTCTTGCCCAAGCCGGGATCACCTACGAGCACAGTCAGCTTGCCACGTGCGATGCGGCCCGGCCAGAGCCAGCGGACGGACTCAGCTTCTACATCATCCATGCAAACTAACACAGCTTGCGGCGCTAGTGACGATGCAGGTACACTTCCTTTCGGAGAGTCCGGGCAAGGTTCAGGCAAAGACGATTCCCCATTGACAGGGCCCGACAGCACGAGCGTTTCGCCCTCTCGTTCCAACGGTTTGGGCGGTGTCGATAAAATCCTTGGGTAAATCGGCTGCATCGCCCACCACTCCACGGCGTTCAGCCAAGCGGGTAGAATGCGAGGGCCAAAAAGGCTGTCTTTTCCGCCTTCATCCAGTATGTATTCTTCCCATGCGTGGAGCACATACTCTAAGGCATGGTGACGAGCTCTCGCCCGGGCAGCGGGAATCTCATGGCCGATTCGACTGCCCAGCCAGTGAGTTTGACGCCCTGCATCGCCAGACGCATAAACGCTATACCTCTCGCGGATTCGCCGGCGCAACCGGCGAGCGGCTTCGGCCTCGTCCCACGGATCAAAGTCGGGATCGGTCCATTTTTGTACTACACGACGGGCCTCCTTGATGAATTGTTGGCGGAAGGCTTGCTCTTTCTTACGTTCGCGAGGCGTATTCGGCCAATCTGGACCATCGTCGTAGTAGTTGACGCATGTTTGTTCGGCAAGCGCTACCATCGTCAATTCTTTTGATACGTCGTGCCTTTCATCGCGCGCACCGGAGGGCACCCGTCGCGAATCCAGTCGAGCACGTCGGTTCGTCGCCACCGTACCAGCCCGCCAAGCTTCAGCGGACGCGGCATCCGACCAGCATCGACCATGCGGTACAGGTGCCGTGTCGAACAGCCGCCTAGCAAGGCAACGACGGCCCGCTTATCGAGTAATTCGGGTGTGCTGGCAGGCTGAGAATCCAGAACCGCCACCGATCTATGTGTGTCGCCGCTGTTATCCATAATCGACGCTCCTGGCCGGTGAAGAAAGCATCTTGTTACCCTGCGAGCTATCACAGCAGCCCGCCGGCATCAAAATATGGGCGGGTGGCAGGACCAACGCGCAGGAGAACCAACAAGAGAATCGTCGATCCGCACACCCGCCCCCCAACAATACGAGGGGTGGATCCCGTGGCACGCTCGAATGGAGCCGCCGACTGCAAACCCACCCCCGCAACAGGAGAGAAGGCCAGAAAAAGCCATGCTCTTACGCCCCATCCGCTCTCAGCGCGGCACGGTAGTCGGTCAGGTCAAAGCCGAAGTCATGGTAACCTCGCCAGCCGGCCCCCAGCACGTTCCCAGGCAATTCCACTTCCTCGACGACTGGCGTCTCGCGGCCGTCAAGCAGGCTGAGAATCCCGGCCGCCACTTGGATAGGGTCACTGAACAAATACCAGGCCGTGTCATTACCACCGGCCGCCGCCGAAAGTCTTGACTCGACTTCCAGGTTCACTACACCTTCCCACGGGTTGGCGACAGGCAGCATATCCTCGTCGCTGCCGCCACGGTCGAGGTCGGTCGAACGCAAGATCATCCGCGCGACCGGCTCCAGGGCCGGCGGAACCACCAGCACGGCCGGGGCCACGTCGATCACACGCGCCGCCGCGTCCAGGCGACTCCGAAACGTGGCAATGGCTTCACTCATTGCTGAAATGGACAAGTTGCTTGTGCCGCCTGTGAGCAAGTTCCCATGACCGCCCGCGAAAAAGCTACTCGGGTTCTCGATCAAGGTCGTGTAAACAAGGTCCGCGACACTCCGCGCTCCTTCGCGACCCAACTCGCGGACAAGATCGAAGATCAGCCCCAGGTCATCGTTGACGATATTCTGCCGATCGACCACGAACATGCGCCCGCGGGTATCGGCATGATGCGTGTACGTTTCTTCGGCCAGAGCAGCGTGTTTGATCTCGCCGCCGGGAGTCACTTTCTCATAGCCCCCGTTCGTGAGATACGCGCGAATTCCCGTGTGGTCTCGAAAGTTCTTGACCGGCCGCGGTGCAACCCACGAGCGCCACGTGACCGGCGTCTCACGATAGACTTGCGCAGCCAGCTTGTCCGCCGCCGCGCCGAGGGCCACGGGAAGGTCTGTTGTTGAAAAGGCTGCCTTGATTAATTCATTGACGCCATGGGGTATCACGCCCGGATGCACCGATGTCGCGATAGCAGCGCGGCACAAGTCGAGAGCCGAACGGGCTCGCAAGTCGGTCGCTCGCGCGCACGTCTCGGCGCCGAAGCTCTTTTCCGCGACAGCCGACGCGCCGGCAAGCATCAGTGCCGCCGCGGCCAGAATATCACGCGGGGGCATTTCCGGCGTCACCGTCGAACCGAATTTCGTGTTCGGCCGCGTGGCGCGAAGTCGAGACAAGACCGCGACGCTCAAGTCGCTAACGGATAGCTCGCCTGCGATAGCTTTCTGTCGCAGATTGGCCACCTGTGCATCGTTTGTGAACCCAGCGCACAGTCGGTCAACCTCAGCCAGGCGATTCCGCTCATCAGTGCGAATGGTCTGTTCGTCTACGTTCTGAACTTCCGAATCCATCATCGTTTCCTTTTTGCCCTTGGCCGCCGCGATGGCGACGGACGTGTCGGCATCCGCGGCCAGCGGCGTAATACTCACTTCCCGAAGTCGTCCTTGCCTAACCAACACAAAGCCGCGCGGCGACGACAACGCGCGGCCATTTACTTTCACCGTCTCGCGTCGTTTGACCCGCTCGTAAGTGACCGGCTCCACACCCACAGACGCTTGGAAGGTGAAGCCGCCGGTCGCCATCTCCATAATTTGCCTGGCCGCTTCGCCCGCACCGCTCAGGATGCCCGAGACGATCAGTTGACCATCGACAATGCGGGCGTCACCGTGGCCAACAACGCCACTTACCCGGGCATCGTGGTCGGCCAGCAATGGCACCTGCCCTGAAACGTCCAGGCCGGCCAGGTCGATGACCACATCGCCCCAATCCACTAGCCGTATTATCCCGCCGGTGTAGGCCACAATGCTGATGCGCGGCTTGCGGTCGGCTTGCTTTGCGGCAGCCTCAATCTCGACGGAACCGGCGGCCAGCAACATGGTATCTTCAGTCACGGTGTCGCTCATCAGTCATCCTCCGGGTAGCTCGCGTAGACGACGGCCGCCGTGAACGCATTCCAGAAGTCGTCACCAGAAGCCGACGCCAGGCGATGTAGCCGGCTCCAAATGGCTTCATCGGCGACGGCCGACATAGTACGGTCGGTCATCACGGCGAAGATTTTCAGGGCCTCCCGCGCCTCCGAGGTCAGTCGGTAACCGGTCGTGCGAGTCGATCTCGACGAAACTGCCGGCTCCGGCCGGGGCAAAGCGCCGGTCGTGCCGAACATCCCATCGGTATCCTCGAACAGCGTGGCGTCCATCAACGCCGAGTGAAACCGCTCCGAGAAACCTTTACCCTGACTCAGAGCGGCCTCGCGAATGAAGTTTGTCAAGCACGGCGAAATGGTTTCCGCCTCGCCCACGTCATTCATCGCGCACCAGACCCGGAGCGCCTTCACCGTGCGCGTTTTTAACACAAGACTGTATTTTACTGTCATATCTCCACCTCTTGTTCCCAGAGACA
>CAZOIA010000333.1:0-4327 GCA_964579675.1 uncultured Planctomycetales bacterium
AACCGCCATCCGGAGAAGGCCCAAGCCACGCACCGCAAGATGCGAGCCAAGGATCGGCCGCTCGAGAATGACTTCGTCAGCGACGAGGAGTTCGATCGACTCCTCCATGCCTGGTTCGGCCAGATCGCCCGCGTGCCGGAACCGGGTCGGGGGTTCTACATCTGGGGCGGCTATGCGAACTGCGGGAACTACCCGCCGGTGCTCAAGGCGACGGGCCTGTACTTCAGCCAGGCGATCATCTGGGTCAAAGAGCATCCCGTCCTGACGCGGAAGGACTATATGGGCAACCACGAGTGGTGTTTCTATGGCTGGCGTGAGGGAGCCGCTCACGTCTTCCTCGGCCCCAACAACGCCGTGGACGTCTGGCCGATCAAGAAGGTCAACCCGCAGAGCATGATCCACCTGACCGAGAAGCCCGTCGAGCTGGCGGTGCGGGCAATCCAGTACTCGTCGCGCCCGGGCGAGCACGTGCTGGACCTCTTCGGCGGCTCGGGCTCGACGCTGATCGCATGCGAGCAGACGGGTCGGCGGGCGTTCTTGATGGAACTGGACCCGCTGTACTGCGATGTGATCGTGCAGCGCTGGGAGAAGTTTGGTAAGCGCCCTACAGACCCCATCTGGTTAGCCGGCCTCGGATTTGCCATGATTCGGCGAGCCCCTCGCCGAGTGGGCAGGGATCACGAATCCGGAGGTGCGTGATGTGCCCATCCCCAGGTGGCCCGTCGAAGCGGGCCGCTTACTGGCAGGATCTTGTTGATCAGTGGTCGCGGAGCGGCCAGACGCAGGCGTCCTTCTGCCGCGAGCGTGGTATCAGTTACGGCTCGTTCAACGACAGCGTGGTAGATGGTTGCGACCAGTGCCCGAACACGCCGCCGGGCGATCCCGTGGATGCGGATGGTTGTTCCACCGCGGATGACGACGGCGATGGTCTTCTGAACGACCGGGATAACTGTCCCAACACACCAGCGGGAACGACTGTCGACGCCAACGGCTGCCCGACGGGCAACGGAGGAGGTGGCGGCGGCGGCGGTAGAGGGGGCGACACCCCCCAGGACGATGGCACGGTAGGCGCCGGCGGCACGGCGGTACTCCAGGTGTCGGATAATAGTGCCAGCGCGGAGGTCAGTATCAGGGGCGCGCCTGCCGGCAGCCGCGCGAGCATGCATTGCGCCTCCGAGAATGCGCACGGTTTCGCTGGTCTCGATCTGTCTGGGGCGGGTGTGGTTCCCGAGACCCTGGTGATCGATAGTGATCTGGAACCGGGGACCTTCGTGGCCACGATCAAGATCTGCTACGACCAGCAAACGCTGGATGTGGCCGGGGTCAGTGCAGCCGACCTCATAATCCACACCTGGGACGAGAGCCTCGGGCAATGGGTGATTACCGGCCAAAACAACGTGGGCCAATCCGCGCCGACCGGCAATGTGGGTGACTACGGATGGAACGGCAACTGCGTCTGGGTGGTGGTGGACAGGTTCTCGGAGTTTATCGGGGCCGATCAGTGTCCTGATGATCCCGACAAGACCGAACCGGGCGTGTGCGGCTGCGGCGAGCCAGATATAGACACTGATGGTGACGGCGTTGCCGACTGCATTGACAACTGCTCAAGCGTTGCCAATTCCGACCAAGCCGATGTGGACGGTGATGAAGTCGGCGATGTCTGCGACAACTGCGCGGACGTCGTGAATTCGGATCAGGTAGACACTGACGGCGACGGTCTGGGCGACGTCTGCGACGCCTGTCCAAACGATCCCGACAACGACATAGACGGTGACGGCGTCTGTGGCGAGGTCGATAATTGCCCAAACGTCGCCAACCCCAACCAAAGCGATCTCGACAGTGATGGTTTTGGGGATGCCTGTCAGACCGTTCGCTTGACGATTGTGGGCGAAGCCGGTGGGCCGAGGCCGTATTCCTATGGTGAGACGGCGATTGCCGAGGCGCCACCCGCACCTGAAGGTCAACAGTTCGATGATTGGAGCGGTGATGCCAGCGGATCAGACCCTACGATACACATCTATATGGACGGGGACAAAGAGATCACGCCGCACTACAAGGATTGCCCGATCCAGTGGATGCCGTGCGGCCCCGGCGTTCCGGTGTGTGGATTGGCGACAATGCTGGTGCTTGGCTTCGGCAAGATTCGCACGAGACGCCCGGGCAAGAGGCCGTGATCGTGTATCTCGGCCATCGGCTGAGTCCCCTTCCATGATGAAGCGAAGTCGTCTCTCGGAGAATGTGGCCGGGGATCTACCATCCTCAAACCTCAGGCGTCAGCTTGTCGAAGTTGAATATTCCAAGAACGCCGCCGGCGGCGGCCCAGTTGAAGTTGTCGGTCGAATATTCCGTTCCGCTGCCCGGGCTCCAGCCGGCACAGAGCACTGATTCTGTCGGATCATCGTTGTCCAGGTACAGGATCAGATACCGCGTGCTGGGAGGGTAGACCGTCGCGTCGCTGAAGAGCACCATCCTGTCCGTGATTTGCGTTTCAGAGCTTTCGATGATGCCGGACTTGAAGGGGCCGCCGGCGGCCACCAGGTCCTCGTAGCTGGATGGAGACGGATTGGCCTCGGACATATCCATCAGGGCGGTGACAGGGCGGCCGATGGACATGGTGAAGCTTGATCCTCCCGTGTACCTCGACCGATAGGCCCTGTACTTGGCGTATGGATAGATGTGCTGGCACGGATGCCCGGTCATGTCCTCGTAACCCGCCCGGGCGGCGTGAACCGTGAAGCCGAAGTAGCTGCCCCTCTGGTGCTGGCCGGTGTACTGGGCACCAAGGTGCGTGTAGTAGCCGGGGTAGTAGTGCCAGATGTGAATGCCGAAGGCGTAAGCGGTCTGTAACCAGGCAGTCCCGGCCAGCTCGGCCAGGGCGGCCGCACAGGTCGGCTGATACGCGGACCCGCGCCGGCGCCTTCCTTGTGTACCCCCGCCGGCGGACGAGAGCGTGAAGACGGTCATCTCGTTGGCGAGTTCCCTCATGTCCTCGAATTGCCGGGCATTGAACCGCGCCCCCTTGCCGCGGGGGTCCCGCCAGGTGGTGACGCCCGGTCCGATGGCCTTCTCGAAGATGTTCCATTGCATCTCGTGCGGATCGGTGGGCGTGGTCACCAGGTTCCAGACACTGAACGTCTTCCAGTCGGTGTGGCTCTCGATCCACTTCCACCCGCCGATGATGTAGTTGAAGCCGTCGGTCAGCTCCGAGGTGAGCCTTCGGCCCTTCTGATGGGCCTCGGGAAGATAGGGCAGCCTCCTGGAACCTACCCACGACTTGCCTGCCGCCTCGGCCGGGGATGGCCGG
Source organism: uncultured Planctomycetales bacterium (assembly GCA_964579675.1). Classification (GTDB taxonomy): domain Bacteria; phylum Planctomycetota; class Phycisphaerae; order UBA1845; family PWPN01; genus CAZOIA01. Next base: position 3,305 of record CAZOIA010000333.1, read on the forward strand.
AGACGTGAAGGGGGCGTCGGGTAGCCTACTTGCCTGACAATGCCTTCTTGAGAACCTGACTCGCCTTCTTGGTGTCCACCGCGGTGTCGAACGCCAGGTAAACCACGCACCCACGCCCGAGAGCCGCTGCCGACAAACCGCGCAGGTTGATGCCCGCGTCGGCCATGGCACGCGTGATCCTGGCACCCAATCCGGGACGGTCGGGAGCTTCGAGGCGCAGCGAGTTCAAGCTGGTCGCTTTGGACAGCCCGGCTCCCTGAGCCGCTCGGGCTTGGGCAACGCCTTTCAGCGGAGCCATGAAAACGACGCCGGTTCCCGGTTTGTCCGGTTGCCGCCGAGCGATCACGAACTCCAGGCTTGCCCCAGCCTTGGCGACGGCTTCCAGCTTCTCTGCCAAGCCGCCAGCCCGATCCGCGATCTCGCCAGCCCAAACATCTACCTTCGTGATTTGAACTGCCATGATATGCCTCCCAAGTATGCAGGCCCCGCAACTATTATGGACCAAAGCGGGATTGGGCACAATCGCCCAAGGGTGAATCTCGGGACGATTCGGGAAACGTCCGCAGGTGGCCAAGTGAACGGTGTATAATCCCGCCATGTCCTCGACGGGCACCTTCACTGAAGCCTTGGTAGGCAGCATCGAGCGGGTGACTTTTCACAACCCCGACAACGGCTTTGCCGTCCTCCGTCTCAAGGTCAAGGGGCATCGGGATCTCGTGACGGTCGTGGGCCACCTCGCCTCCGCCGTCGGAGGAGAGTTCGTCGAAGCCTCGGGCCGATGGGTCATCGACAAACAACACGGGCAGCAGTTCAAGGCTGACTCCATGCGGACCACGCACCCCGCCGCGCCCGAAGGCATGGAGAAGTACCTGGGCCCCAGTCTCATCAAGGGCATCGGTCCCCATTTTGCCAAGAGACTGGTTCAGACCTTCGGCGAGCAGGTCTTCGAGGTCATCGGGAAGGAGCCCAATCGCCTCACCGAGGTTCCTGGCATCGGTGCGGCCTGCGAAGAGCGCCTCGCCA
>CAZOIA010000334.1:0-4297 GCA_964579675.1 uncultured Planctomycetales bacterium
GCTTCTTCCCGATGCCGTTCGCCAGCGCGGCCCTGATGCGTATCGTGAACGCCTCTACGGTGAACGTGGACGACCTGAGTTACACCGTCCGGTACACGGCCCTGGCAAGTGGCCTCCAGGACGTGGGCCGATTCCACGCGAAATTCCTCTCCGAGACCCCGACCGCCACCGGGCGGGATTACCTGATCCTGGAGGAGACCGGGGCTGGCCATTTCGTAGGCGTCGTCCAGACATTGAAGGGCTACGGCGCAGATCGCTGGCACCTGGAAGGCGACGAGCGGATCTACGTGGACGGCCAACTCACGCCCGCTCTTTACGGAACGGGAACGGAGGACTTCTACAACGGCGGGTGGTACTTCTCGCACGGGGCATTCACGCTGCCGGTGCACGGCTGCCCGCGCCGGAACTACGAGTCGCCCTTCTTAGACACCTGCTATCGCTTCTTTCTGAGCGACCTGATTCCGTTCACCACGTCGATTCGGGTCGGGATCGAGCACGGCCCGAGGAACGACGTGTCCGCGGACATCCGCAGCGTGGCCTTCTATTACAAAGTGCCGGAGCCGTTGGCCGCCTTGAGCGATGAACTCGATGTGGGCAGCAGCGTCTCTGAGAACGCCCATGGCTATGTGGCCACCGGCGGAACGTGGGCGGGCACGAGCTCGGGCACCTACGAAGGCGACGATGACGACGTGACGGTCACCGACAACGGCCGGCGGCTCGCGGGGGGCAGCGAGTTCACCGTTGCCGTCGCCCCTCCGGACAACGCGGGCGTGCTCCTGCGGAGCCGAGTGGACTACAGCCGGCCCCACCAGCAGGCCCGGGTCTACGTGGATGACGTGCTGGGCGGCATCTGGTACGAACCCGGGGAGAACGACCATCACATCTTCCGCGATGCCGAGTTCATGATCCCCCCCTCGCTGACCCAGCAGAAGAACGAGATCACCGTTCGGATCGAGAACATCTCCCCCCAGTCAGATTGGACGGAATACCGATATTGGGTGTACACCCTCGTGCCGCTGCACCCGGCCATTGCCCTCGATCCGGAGGTGCTCGACCCCGTGACGACCTGGGAGGTTGACCCTCCCGACGACAGCTTCACCGTCACCAACGCCGGTGGAGGAACGCTGAACTACACGATCACCGATGGCGTCAACTGGCTGAGCGTTCTGCCCGACAGCGGGAGCAGCACCGGTGAGCCCGACACGATACAGGTCATCTACGAGGTTGCCGGCCTCAGCGTAGGGACCCACAACGCGACGATCACCGTGGCTGATCCGAACGCCGGCAATTCACCCCAGACGGTTGCCGTGCACCTGCTGGTGAACCCGATCCCCGGTGACTTCGACGTGGACTTCGACGTGGATCAAGAGGACTTCGGGCACTTTCAGGTCTGCCTGAGCGGGCCGGGCGTTGCCCAGAATGACCAGGACTGTCTCAACGCCCGGCTCGATGAAGACGAAGACGTGGATCGGGATGATTTCGTGGTGTTCATGGGATGCGTGAGCGGCGCCGGCGTGCCCGCCTTGCCCACCTGTGCGAGTGGAGCGGGAGCGCAGTAGAGGCGGTTTGGAAACGGGGCGATATGATGATGCGTAAGAAAGCAGCCCCGATCGTCTGGGCAATGGCGCTTGCCGCCCCGCCGGTGGTGCAGGCGGCGAGTGTGACCGCGGACTTCGAGCAGATGGTCGGGACTCAGGGCATGACCTGGGGCACGAATGAGCTGCCCGGTCACATACGCCCCAGCAGCGTGGCCCCGGCCCGGCTGGCCGAGATCGACAGCACCTGGTGCCGATACTGGGTCGGCGGCAACGTGTGGCCGAACTGCGGATCCTGGAACTGGAGCTATCTCGACGAGGGCATTGACAAGATCGTCGCCAGCGGCGCCAAGCCCATGGTGTGCTTCGCAGGCATTCCGGACTGCATGGCGGCGGAACCTCACCCCGGTGAGCCCGGTACGTGGAATCATCCCGCCAGCCTGGACGACTGGGCCGATTATTGCCTGAGAATCGTCCAACACTGCGAGTCGCGGGGGTATCCGGTCGAGACCTGGGCGTGGGAGATATGGAACGAGCCGAATAACGGCGGCGTATCCGGGGGCTGGTCCACCGAGGAATACCTGGAGTTGTACGACGCGGCGACAACGCGGCTGAGGCAAGAGTACCCCGACATCCTGATCGGCGGCCCTTCCACCGACCACCCCAGCGAGAACTGGATCATCCCCCTGCTCTGCGGGCATGACGTCCAGTTCATCACCTGGCACCGGTACGGGGCATGGGACCCCGGGTTCAGCAAGCCGGCGTCAGAGTACCTGGACGAGACGTACATCTACGGTGCCAACGCCGCCTCGGTCGAGAACTGGATCAACATCAACCGCCCCGGGGAGGGCATCTGGAACGTGTGCGGCGAACTCAACCTGAACGCCTTCTGCTGCGGGGTGGACGATCGGATCTGGGAAGACGTGATGATTCCCTGGTACACGTCGGCGATGAGGCACCTGCTGATCAACGGGTGTGATCTCGAGCAGTTCTTCGTGGGCACGGACAAGAGCTGGCCGGGCTACGGCCTGTTTCTCGGATCGGGCGAGGAGGAGGGACTGCGCAGCCCCGCCTTCTTTGCCAAGCGGCTGTTCTGCGCGGCTGCGCCCGCCGGCAGCGAACTCGTATGGACGGACGTGTCCGGCTCGTCAACGCTCGAGGCGCTCTCCACGCGCACCGACCGGGGCCGTGATTGCGTCATTCTGATCCACAAGACCGACGGCAACACGCCGATAACGCTTGATATCATCGGGCCGACGGTGGCGGGCGGGATCTGGTATACGATGGACCAGGCCGCCTACGACGCGGGGGAGTTCCGAACCCAGGTGGCGCCGGGCGGCAACCAGCAGTCCACCACGCTCGACGGATACAGCATGAAGGTCTTCGAGGTCTGCACCGGTGCGGGCACGTGCCTGCCCGACCGCGACGGCGACGGGGTGCTCAATCTGTTCGACAACTGCCCGGGCGAGGCCAACCCGGGCCAGGGTGACGCAGACGGGGATGGACTGGGCGATGCCTGTGACCCCTGCCCCCACGATCCGGAAAACGACGCCGACGGCGACGGGGTCTGTGGCGACATCGACAACTGCCCGGGCCACGCCAATCCCGGCCAGGAAGACCTGGATGATGACGACATCGGTGACGTGTGTGACAACTGTCCAGGCGTTGTGAATGTTGATCAGGCCGACACCGACGGCGACGGCGTGGGCGATGCCTGCGACGCTTGCCCCGACACACCTCCGGGCGTGTTGGTGGACTTGTTCGGCTGCCCGACCCCTCAGGCGGATTTCGACCGCGACGGCGATGTGGATCAGGAGGACTTCGGGCACCTTCAGGCCTGCCTGAGCGGGCCGGGAGCCGCCCAGGTCGATCCGGACTGCCTGGACGCCCGACTCGATGAGGACGAGGATGTGGACCCAGATGACCTCGCGATCCTGCAACGGTGCATAAGCGCCCCGAACGTGCACGCAGATCCATATTGTGCGGCTCGTCAGGGCGGAGAAGGTTCGGCTTGAGAGAACAAGATATGCGGATGACCAGAACCGTTCCTGGTGTTCTCGCCCTGGCGGGAGTGATGCTTGCAAGTGGCGGCCACACCCTGGCGGGTGCGCCCGTCGGCCTGGAGGCGATGGAACGCTTCGATCTGATCTCTGCCCTGCGCCCGGGCGTGCGGACCTACCAGTACTCCAGTCACGATCCCACCGGGGGCAACGGCGACTGCGGCCACTATCTCGAGGTGGCGGGCGAAGAGCACGTACTGCTCGACGTCAAGGGCCCGGGGTGCATCTACCGGATCTGGGTGACCGGCCTGGGTATTGGGAACATCCGTATTTACTTCGACGGCTCGACTACCCCGCTGGTGGACATGGTGAAAACCGACTTCTTCAGCGGGACGCACACTCCCTTCCTCGCGCCGCTGGTGGGAGACGACACCGTGTCCTCCGGGGGCTTTTACTGCTACCTGCCGATGCCATTTCGCGAGGGCTGCAGGATCGCCAGCACCGGCACCTATCACTACTACCACGTGACCTACCAGAGGTTCGCAGACGCCACCGGCGTCACGACCTTCACCGGCACGGAGGACAGCTCGGCCGTGCGGGCCGTCTGGAACAACGCCGGGGCCGACCCCAAGCCCGATCCCGGCCATACGGCGATAACGGATACGGTTGACCTGCCGGTCGGTGAGTCCGTGACGATGGCCGACATCTCCTCGCCCGGGATCGTTCAGCAACTCGAGATCACGATCCCCGGGCTGACGCCGG
>CAZOIA010000335.1:0-4285 GCA_964579675.1 uncultured Planctomycetales bacterium
CCAGGCCTCCCAACCCGCCCGCAACCACCGTGGGCTTGGTCGCGCGCTTACGATGAATGCCGCTTTTCTCTGATTTTCTCAGAATCTGACCCGCGAGACCTGATCCTCGGGATGAGTCTCCAGGCCGGCGTCTAATGCTCCGCGCCGAGTCCAGCGACCGACTCTGCTACCTGCATGCTGCCGTCCATCGGGCACGTCCTCGAAGTCTCACCGGGCGTGGCTCCCTGAGACTTAACCGCATGGAAGATCTCGGCGTATTCAAGGGTTCAGCCGCGGAAGTCTCAAAGTCTCGCACATGTTGGTCTGCGATGCCGGCCCAGACGAGCTGCGGGTCCAGATGCGGATCGTACTGATAGGTCCTCTTCTGCGAGGTGGGAGGATCGGTTTGGGGCGTTACCAGCCCGACGGGCGGGTTGTTCACCCGCTGCTTGTCGGTATGCTCGTACTGCGCGATCCGCCGTTTCGTGCCGGACTTGGATCGCGATATCGCCATGTCGCTCGCGCTGGCATCGTGCTGTAAGTGCTTTTCATCAAACAGCTTACGGCATGATCTCGCCCCGCGGGGTCTCCATTCGCCAGCCCTACCCCGAGGGGCCGGCGCAGCCCGAACACATAGTCTATCCATCGCTCGGCGCCCGCCCAGAGAGCGCACCAGGTGAGTCCTCGCCCTGTTACCGCGGGTGCGCTCACCGATAACTTCGCGTTCGAACGCCCCAGCTGCTACGAGTTAGCAACGAGATGAGAGCCCGGTCGACAGCCGAGCGCGGCCCTGAGTCACGACGCAACACCCGTCCTACTGGCCGCAGTAGGGTGTCCGCATCCGGACAACACGGCCATGGACTGTCCGAACCACGTACGCCTGTCACAGGCCACGGGGGCAGACAAACGCCTGTTTGTCCTTGCCTTAAAACCTTACGTGTCAAGAGGTTACGCTGCGCACCATCGAGCCCCTCACGATTTGGAGCCGCTTTTGCCGTAACGTAACTTAGCGTGTCCGCCCGGGGGACGAATCCGGTCTGCTTCGGGCCGGGCCCAGGACAGCTCGCAGTCGAGGATCGGCCCTTCCGTTCCGGGGTGCCCGGCGTTCTCCTCGGGCAACCGAAGCGAACGAAAAGGCCCGAGAAAGGCGATGTTGAAGATGCCAACGGACCGGTCTTCGGTATCGCATGAGATCTACGAGGGAGCACGCCAGCCAGCGCGTGGATCGTGATCTTTCAAGGCATGAGGGAGATTGGTACGTACGTGTTCGCATTAACGCTGAAAGACCCGATAGCTCAGCTATCGGGCATGACCAGTTAGAAAAGGACGTACTTGGCAATCGTGGGCTGCAGATCCGGTTATCATCGTACTACCTCATCCGGTAAGCCGCGACCGACGATTCCAGTGTTGGACGATTCCTGTTCCCGCATCGCAGCGCAAGTGATGGAGCTCAGTTGCCGTAGGACAGGTCCACCTTGCTGCGACTGCTGAATCCGAGAGGGCAACAGGTTCACATGAGCGTGCACAACACGCTCATGCGACATTGGTCACATCTTCTCAGCGAACTGAAGCAGCCAACCAACGGTGACTTCAGTATGTTGTGTTGGTCTAACTCGACTAGTCTTGCCGAATTCGCAGCGCGCCTGCGCCGGCGGCTACTAGGTTCGTGCGCAGGTAGTATTGGCCGTTTGCAGCATCGGGCCAAAGTATCCCTCGATGGCTCGCACCGCGGCCAGAACGGTACGGCAATCGCTCGACCCGTGCCGGCGGGCCTCAATCACCTAGTGACGAAGGCACACGCCGCGACTGGGCCGCTTCGCTACAGATACATCGCGGGTAGCCTCCCGGGATGGCCGAATGCGCAAGAGGGAATCTCCACATGACAAGGCCACAAACAGAAATCCTTCTTATAGATCGCGACGCTGACTTCTGCAAGCGGCTACGAGACAGCCTAGCGAAGCACGGCTGTAATGTCCGTGTCGCGAAGGACGCGCAAGACTGCATACGACTTGCAAAACAGGCCGCCACGAGCGGCCTTTTTGATATGATCCTCGTCGACCTAGCGTATCTGACCGGCGAGGGGGCTAATCATTCCGGTGCGTATTGCGACCTGCTAGCCGTGCTGGCGGAAATCACGCCTAAGATGCCGATCACCGTTATAGCAGATTTCGAGGAGGTCTATGAGGCGAGCAGGACGCTCAGGCGTGGGGCACATACCTACCTGTTCAGACCCGTCACGGCCGACGATATCTGGAAGCTCGTCTCCGCCGATCGGTCAATCGAAGCGATCCGAACAGACAAGGGGTGGTTGTTCCAGTTGGTGGGCAACGATCTGGACGTCGGTATCAGTGTCATCGATCGAGATTTCCGTATCCGCTACCTGAACGAACAACAAAAGAAGATCATCGCGCCAAGGTCCCGCCCCTGTGGTATCTGTTGGGTGGAATCGGATCGGGTCGAGGGGCAGAAGTGTCCATGCCCGTGGTGCGCCGTCAAAAGGACGTTCGAGGATGGCCAACCCCATACGCAAACCACCATCTCCGACGTGAATGGCAAGAAACACTTCTTCCGAACCACCGCATTTCCGATCAAGGTCGACAATGCTGGGGAGATGGTCACGGAAGGTAAGGAGGGAACAGCCATTGCGGCCGTAGAAGTGGTGAGAGATATCACCGACCTGATGAGTGCTGAATGTCGGGCTGCGATACTGGAAGGCGGAGAAGCGTTTCGCAGGCAAATGGAGGCTATGCTGCAGCGCATCTGCCATCTGGGCTTTGACCGCGCCCGGCTCTACATCCAGACGCGTGATCCCCGCTATCTGGAGGGCTTCGCGGCGTACGGGTATCACAGGATAAACATTCACAAGGTACGGCTCGATTACGAAAACGACCCCTACTTCCGACTGACGAAGAAAGCAGACAAGCACCAGTACTACGATGGAAGCGGTCCCCCGTGCGCGGTTCCCTTTCGTGATCCTCGAACCCCGTGGATCGAAGTACCCCTAAAAGTGCCATCTACAGAAGGTGACGGGAAGGTCTTCGTTGGCAAGATCAGTCTGGACAACGTGACGACCGGCGAGGATTTGAAGCATAACAACCTATTCTGGCATTTTCTGGACGATTATGCAGCTGTCCTCGCCCCCCTGATCGCGGAAGCCAGGGACCACTGGATGCGGGACGAGCGGGCGAGACAGATACGAGCCCTGCACATGCTTGACCGCGAACTCGTGAATGCCGAGCATGTGGAGGGCCAGATGGTGGCGATTGTGGAGGCGACCCAGTCCCTGCTTGAGCCGGACGGCTGCCACATCCGCCTCGCCGAGGGTAAGAAACTGAAGCTCATGGCGCAGGGGGGGCTGCACGATTGGAAAGGAGTGCGTCCTATCGTGCATGTCGATAACGACAAGGAGACGAGCGTTTCCGCAGCGCTCGTCGCGTCGGGAGAGCCGCGGCGGTTGTTGCACCAGAAAGAGCTGCAAGACCAGGCGAAGACCTTGCGCAAACGGGGGATGCCTGATGCGGCTGCACATTTTGCTGAGTTGGAATCGTGTGGTGTGCTGGCACTGCAGGGCCCGCAAGGTACCATTATCGGGACACTCGTCATTGATTCCAAAAGGAGTCATTTCTTTGACGACGAGAAGATCCGGCTGACAGAGGATCTTGTTCATCGTGCGCAAGTGCATTTGGAGAGTCATCTGAGGGCAGTCGAATCGGATGCCAGGGCCCATCAGGTTGAGGTATTGCTGGACACGATCCCCTATCTGGTCGCCGTCATGGACACGGAGGCGAAGATCCTCCTCACCAATAAGGCCTGGAAACAGCAGATCGACGAATTGCCGCCGGGCGCGGTAGACCGAGCCACAAGACACGCCGATGTGTCGAGGTGCGCGGGCGACAAGCTCACCTTTCAGAATTCGATCAACGCTGTTTTCCGGCGAGGAAAGCCGGAGAACCTGATCGCCAAGTTCTCGACGGCTGCTGGCCCGGATCGGCAGATGGACGTGACACTGGCGCCGTTCGAAACCGATGGCAACAAGGTCAGGACTGTCGTCGTGGTCCTGTCGGAAGTCAGCGACTGGCTGACTTTCGACAAACTCTCAAAGATCGTCCCGGATGAGAATCTTTCCGCATCGCTGGCCGCGCCGGTTGAGCGCATCCGTGACCTGTTTGATGCGGACGCGGCTGGTGTTGGTGAGAGCCTCTCGTTTACCGGTGCGGATACGCGGGCTACAATCTGGTGTTGGCAGAGCCGGCCTAGTCCCAAAACAAGCGTATTTCAGCGGCCCCGATTGCGCGTGAGGCGGGTT
>CAZOIA010000336.1:0-4258 GCA_964579675.1 uncultured Planctomycetales bacterium
GTCAACGTCATAATCGAATCCCGTCTTGCCTATCGGGCCGAAGACGTGCAAGCCCAGGGTGTGGATCTCACGATCGGATGCCTCACGGTCTTCCCGGTCTTGATCCAGGATGAAGTAGTAGGGTTCAAGGGTGACAAAACGGGACCATGGGCGCCAAGCCCCGACCAGACCATAGAACCACCGCTCCTCGTCCCCGCGGTCGGGACGCCTCATGCGGCGATCGACCGGTTGGACCGCGAAGAAGTCAAACTGCCAGTCCGACGTCGGCTGGCCGAGTCGAATTCGGAAACCGTCGAAAGCGTTAGTTGCATTGCGCCACCGGTTGCGCGCGACCAGTCGGCGATCGATGTACTCGAGTGACATCCGCCCCGCCCGAAACTGGAAGGGGTAGCCCGGTCCAATGGCATCCTTGAAGTACAGCTCGACGAAGGCCTGAAGGAAGTCGGCCTCGTTCATCTCCCGATTGGTCTCCGGGAACTCGTTGTTGAACTGCCGCGAATCCTGGAATTCGACGCCAAAGCGCAGCGGGTCCAGGATCTTGCGAATGCCGAGGTAGCCTCGCGTGCGAAGCAGGAACTGGTCGTCCTCCCGTAGCGCGGGACGCCGATACGAGTCGTCGCGGTGCTCAAAACGTGTGCGATGCGTGAGCCCGAACTCCAGCCAATCCATATTTTCGAGGCCCGGGAGGCCGAACTTGTCCAGCGTCTTGACGTAGCCAGGGGGCTCTGACTCGATCCGAGCGCCCCACGCTTTGGAGGTGTAAGGTTTCGAGGCCCGCGCCTGGGTTTCCGGCTTCCCGGACGCGGGACTGGTATCAGTCTCCCTCTGCGCTGGCTGGCTCTGTGCCGGCTGGCTCGTTTGTGCAAATGACGCCGGGCCGCCGACCAATAGAATGGCACCGGCTAAGACGACTCGCCGGCCAGAGTACGTAAACCGTCTACTGGTCATCTGACTACTCCTCGCATCGCCAGTGGGAGTGCGCGGTAAATCAGCTCGCAGGAGGCACTGTACGCACCGGCTCGCTGGAGAGAACGGCGCGCACAGCTTCGCCTACGAGACCCTTATCGAAAGAGGTAGCGGTTGCTTTGCGGTTCTTATTCTTCGTCTTGACCGTCAGGACGCCGTCCTCTCCGGGGACATCAATGGGGTTGAGGCGAAGCCGACGCGCCAGTTCGGTCACGCCTTGTATGGAGGACGCAGCTATCACTTCGTGGCTCGTCCCGCCCTTGCGACTTGATCGGCAGATAACGACGCCGTCCGTTACACAAATGACCGTAATGGTGTGCCCGGCCATTACAAGAGCCCTTCTGATCGCGTCAACTCCATTTTCCATGAGGTCTCGGCTCCTGCATCTCCGGTTCGGGTCTTCGAATTCCCGATGACCTTCCAGGGCGTCACCATACGAGTTTGACAAGCGTGAAGAGGCCCAACGCGCATGTCACTACGCCTACGCTCGCTCGCATCACCCTCTCCGGCAGCCGCCGCACGGTCAGCGTTGCCACGGGTACCGACAGCATGGCCCCCACGGTCAGCGGAGCGGCCAGCATCCAATCGAGATGCCCGTGGATGAGCATATAGGCCGCCAACCCGACCAGGCACGTGAAGCTTTCAGCCAGAGACGTGACGGCCACCGCTTGCTTGGGAGACATGCCGGAGACGACCTGGCCGGAGGTCACCAGGGGGCCGTATCCACCTCCGCTCAGCCCCTTGTTGAACGCGGCGATCGCGCCCACGGCAATGATATGACCACGACGATAACGGAGCCGTCGGCGAATCGTCGCCAACACGGTCACCCCGACCGAGATGATAATGATGGCAATGATGCCTTTGAGCCAGAACTTGGGCACGTGCAGGGCAAGTGTCACGGCGGCAATGGCCCCCACTGCGCTGAGCATGGACAGCAAAATCGCTGTTCCCCGTGCCCGGCGATCACGCAACAGGTCCACGTTACCGTCACAGTGATGCATGAGCCCGGCGCAGAGTCCGGTAACGAATTCACTGAAGAGCACGCAGGGCACGATTTGCAACGGCTCGAATCCAGCCGCCAGCAACAGGGGGGTGAGTGTGGTGCCGTACCCCATGCCGAGGCTCGAGTCGACGTACTCGCAGAACATCGCGGCCAGAAAGATGCCCAGCACCGCCGCGGGGCCAAGACGGCCCGAGAAGTCGGGCAACACCTGCCAATTCGGCATCGCCACCTGAATACTCAGCAAGACGACGATCGTGAGCACGAGCCCGGCCCAGATGCGAACTCTTCTTCTGCGGAAGCCGGGCAAGCGAGCCAATTTGTCCATTACTGCGATCTCTGCCATTTCTTTCCTCCCGTGGTTTCTGGCGCTGGTTCGCCTCGGACAGTCTGCGGCGAGCACGAATGCGTGGCAGGTGCAGCGCTGCCCCTGCCCAACGCACGTGCCTTTACAGCAAGAGCTGTGCCGCACCCAACTTCAGGCGTCTGCCGCAGCGCCAGGCCTAATTATGCAAACAAAGGCCAAAATCGAGTTGACTTGCTCGTGAAATATGGTAGAATCACTAGCGTATTAAACGGGGTGGCCGTCTTATTCGACGGTATGCCTGTGTTATATGGCGGAAAGGCCATTCGCAATGGAACGATTCATGCCTCTTCTACTCGATGTCTGGCGCGAGGCCTGCCGACACATCGAGATCGCTGAATCCGTCACGCGGATTGCTCCGGTTCTCGTCCGGCGCCTACCTGTGGACCTGGTGTTGGTACGCAGGGTCGATTTGCAGCGTTCGTGCGTCGAGACAGCGGCCACCGGGCTGGGCGAGCGCGTGCCTGGGCCTGGAGGGCCCCGCAGTGATTGTGCGGCGGAGCAGATGGAGCGCCTGATCAGGTGGTGCCGGGAAGGAAACGTTCTCCGCGCAGATGCGCGGGAGGTCAGCGATCGGCTGCCGGGGCTCCTGCCGGCAGGTGCCGCCGGCAAGGTGCTGGCGGGGGGGCTCAACCGTGACGCCGAGCCGATCGGCGTGTTGGCCCTCGTGACCACGCCGCCGCGGTCCTTCCGCGCCGAGCATGAGGCAATGGCGCGGGCCCTGCTGGAACCGTTTGCCGTGGCGCTGGAGAACGACCGGCAGCTTCGCGAACTGACCAAGCTCCGCGAGGCGCTGGAAGCAGACAACCGGTCACTCCTGTCCCGGCTGGGCCGGCAGGATATCAGCGATTCGATCGTCGGGGCAGAGACGGGACTGCTCGCGGTGATGGAGCGGGTTGAACTGGTCGCTCGCTCGGACGCGCCGGTCCTGATTCTCGGTGAGACCGGCTCGGGGAAGGAAGTTGTTGCCCGGGCCATTCACGCTCGCTCGCGGCGGGCGGGCGGCCCGTTCGTGCGGGTGAACTGCGGAGCGATCCCGGCCGAACTGATCGACTCGGAGCTGTTCGGGCACGAGCGGGGCAGCTTCACCGGTGCGGTGGCTGCGAGGAAGGGATGGTTTGAGCGTGCCGACGGCGGGACACTCCTTCTGGACGAGATGGCCGAGTTGCCGCCGGCGGCTCAGGTTCGCCTCCTGCGGGTTCTGCAGGACGGCTCCTTTGAGCGGGTCGGCGGTCAGCGGGAACTGCACGTCGACGTGCGGGTGGTGGCTGCGACCAACCGCGATGTGCAGGCCATGGTCGCCGACGACCTGTTCCGGGAGGATCTGTGGTACCGGATTGCGGTCTTCCCGGTCAGGATTCCACCTTTGCGTGAACGGATTGAAGACATCCCTGCGTTGGCGGCTCACTTTGCCCTGCGAGCAGCCAAGCGCCTCGGTACGGCCTCGCTCGTACCGTCGCCGGAGGATAACCGCCTGCTGGTTTCGTATGCCTGGCCCGGCAACATCCGAGAGTTGTCTGCCGTCATCGAACGGGCGGCGATTCTCGGCAACGGCCGGCGTCTCGAGGTGGCCAAGGCGTTGGGTGTCGACACCCAGCTCGCTCCCGGCAAGGCGGTCCCCGCAAGTGCTCCGACGCCGCCGCCCGATTTGGCGGACCAATTCATCAGTCTGGATGCGGCCATGGTCCGTCATGTCGAAGCGGCACTGGTTCGGACGCGCGGCCGGATTGAGGGACCGGACGGCGCGGCCGAGCTGCTGGGCATCAATCCCCACACCTTGCGAGCCCGGATGCGGAAGCTGAGTGTGAACTGGAAACGTTTCCGGCCCAGGCGAGACAAGTTCCGTGCAAGCGGGCGGGGCACTCAGTCCGGCTTATTCATGAATGAACTCACCACGGAGACACAAAGGCCACGGAGAAAAGAAGTTA
>CAZOIA010000337.1:0-4147 GCA_964579675.1 uncultured Planctomycetales bacterium
GTTTCGATCGCCGCCACGGAGGTCTCTGTCGATCTGGGCACCTCTGACACTGCGGCCGGCCTGACTCACCCGCAGTTCACCGACGACGGTAACACGACGCCCGTGACCGTCGGTGGGATAGACTGCCGGCGTAACGTTACGCCCGGGCCCGGCTATCCCAAGGACCTGTTCTTTTACTTTGCGGTGGATGACGGTTGGGCCTACGCGGGCAGGCGACCCGAGGTGGATGTAACGATCGATTACTACGATACGGGCACCGGACCGATCCAACTGGAATACGACTCCTCCGACTTTAATGAACCCCCGTACGAAGGCGCTTACAAGGTCGGCGGCAGCGTCGAGCTCACCGGGACGGACACCTGGAAGCAGCACACCTTCCACGTGACCGATGCCAATTTTGCCAACCGCCAACAGGTGGGTGCCGTTGACGGGGACTTCCGCATCCGCAAGGACGACGATTACTTCTACCTGGACGTGGTCCGGGTATCGGCGGAGGACAGCGGCTCGTGTACCCCTGACATCGTGTTCCCCGGCGCCAGTTGGGAGACGAAGACGCCGGGCGAGCTCGGCCTGAACGAAGCCAAGATCAACCAGTTCGCCAGCAACCTCGGGGGGGGCGGATGCATCATCCGCCAGGGCTACATGGTCAAGTCCTGGTCGTCGAGTTCCAAGGGCGATTGGGCATCGGCCGCCAAGCCGGTGATCAGCACGATGTTGTTCTTCGCGGTCGAGGAGGGCAGGCTCTCGGGCGTCAACGATAAGATCCGGGATTGGGGCTGGAGCCTGATCACCAAGGACCAGCCGATGGAGTTCTACCACCTGGCGAACATGACCAGTGGTTACGCCCGGGGCGAAGCTCCCGGTGCGGCCTGGGCCTACAACGACTACGCGATCAACCTCTACGCCAAGACGCTGTTCGATCGGGTCTACGGCACCAGCGCCGATTCCGCCGCCCGGAATGCCAACCGGCTGGGTTTCCTCCAGTTCCAGGATGGTTCGATCTTCGGGTCCCGGGACGGTTACGGCGTAGAAGCCTCGCCCCGCGACTTCGCCCGCATCGGTTGGCTCTGGTGCAACAAGGGTTACTGGGACGGCACGCAACTGTTGCCGCAGCACTACTTCGACGATTACATGACCGTGCACGTGCCCTGGGGCACGCCGCGGACGACCAGCGGCGGCTCTGATTACCTGGGCGTCGGATCTTACGGTGGTGGTTCTGACCAGACCTCGGATGGCCCTGGCATCTATGGGTTTAACTGGTGGCTCAACCCCGGCTCGTATAGCTGGCCCGACGCTCCCGACGACACCTTCCAGGCCATCGGGCACGGGGGCCAGGAAGTCGTCACGGTGATACCCAGTTTGAGCCTGGTCGTGGCGTGCCGGGGGAATTACGGCAACTACGACCCGGGCAATCCCAATGGCGGTATGAACCAGAATCTCAAGATCCTGGTGGAGGGGTGTCCGCCTCCGTGCCACGAGGTGCCGGCGGGCTCGATCATCGTGGACCCGGCCCACCCGGCCTGGTTCAAATACAACGAGCAGGGTCCGTTTTTCATGTGCGGTCCCGGCGATCCCGAGGGGTTCCTCTACCGCGGCACCCGCAATGCGGACGGCACCCGCAACGGCGACCAGATGACGCTGATCAACAAGATGATCGGCACGGGCGCCAACTGCATCTACCTGATGGCGGTCCGCAGCCATGGGGGTGACGGCGGCCCCCTGGAAAACCCGTGGATCGACGGGAACATCAACAACCCGCTCGACGAGGACATCCTCGACCAGTGGGAGACCTGGTTCACCGCGATGGACGGCAACGGGATCACGACTTTCTTCATCTTCTATGACGACAGTTCGGCGCCCTTTGGCCGGGACGTGGGCAGTCAGCTCGATTCGCGCGAGGCGAACCTGATCGACACGGTGGTGAGCCGGTTCAAGCACCACAAGCACCTGGTCTGGTGCGTGGCGGAGGAGTACGCCGAGGGGCTCTCGGCGGCTCACGTGTCGAAGATTGCCGAGCGCATCAAACAGCAGGACAACAATAACCACCCGGTGGCCGTGCACCAGAACCAGGGCACCTCTTTCGACTTCAACGGGAACTCCAACCTCGACCAGTTCGCGGTGCAGTACAACACGGATTCGACGTCGGCTTTGCACGCGGCGGCGGTGGCGGCCTGGAATAACGTGGGCGGCTTGAAGAACGTCAATCTGGCGGAGTTCCAGCCGATGCCGACCGGCAGCGATCTCCGGCAGAAGGTGTGGGCGATCGGGATGGGCGGTGCGTACTCGATGATCCTGTTCATGGACATTGCGTCCACGCCGGTGAGCGACCTGGAGATCTGTGGTCGGCTGGTGGAGTTCATGGAGGCGACCCGGTTCAACGAGACGCAGCCCTACGACAGCCTGGCCCGAGGCAACACCGATTACGTGCTGGCGGACCCGGGCAGCGTGTACATTGCCTACGGCGATGCGGGCAGCAGCCTGGGCTTGAACGTGCAGGCGGGCAGTTATCACGTGTACTGGTACGATCCGGTGGACGGCGATTGGGTGGACGAGGGCGTCCAGTCATTGGCGGCCGGAGACCGGACGTTCACCAAGCCGGGCGGTATCAGCAACGAGGCAGCACTGTACCTGGCCATTGCTGCGGACGAGGTGCCGGGCGTTGATCCGAGCGATCCGCATCGTTTCGTGAGGAGCGGCGAATCCTGGTATGTCGCCGGCTACTACCCGGCGATCGGGGCCCTGACCGTGGACCAGACCGATTACGTCAATTATTACAGGAACCTGATCGACAAGCAGTCGGCGAACCGCATCAACTACTTCCGCAACGTGTTCACCATGGGCCAGCCGTACGGCGACGCCATGGTACCCTATCTGCGCACTGGCCCCGGCACCGCCAACGACGGAAGACTCAAGTTCGACCTCAGTCAGTTCAACCAGGACTACTTCGACTACTGGCGGGACGTGATTACCTATGCCGGCTCCAAGGACGTCGTGGTCCAACTCCGCGTCTTCGACAATTGGCACAACAAGGCCTGGGTCACGGAGGACAACGGCAACATCCAGCACGAATGGGGCATGAAGCACGACTTCTACAACGGCGGGAACAATATCAGCGGCATCAACACCAACGACGTCAATGACTGGACGAACCCTTCGCATCCGGTTTTTGACGTCCAGAAGGCTTTCATCCGCAAGGTCGTTGACAACGTCGGCTACCTGCCCAACATCATTTACGAGATCAGCAACGAGAACTACTACAACGCGAGCTGGGAGCTGCAGCTCGCCGATTATCTCACCTCGTACGAGGCCTCGCAGGGCTTTGCCTGCCACCTGGTAATGCCCCGGGACCTGCCGAACCACGACAATGCGGGCGGGAAGGGAAACGACCCGGCGACGACCCACAGCGAGATGGTCGCGAAATACGGTCTGAACAAGCCGCTCATTGCCGACAACGATGGCGGTGGCGACGCGGATCCGACCGGGCGCCGCCGCAAGGCCTGGGCGGCCCTGACCGCGGGGGGACACGTGGACTACTTCCACTTCAACATGTACCAGCAGTCCGTCCTGGACTCGAGCGACGTGACCCTGGGGATGCGGTACATCGGCTACACGTGCAAGTTCCTCGAGGATCTCTCCGTTGACCTGCGCGGCATGGTGCCGTCGGATGGTCTGGTGACCAGCGGCTGGTGCTACGCCCGGAGCGGCGAGGAGTACGTCATTTACCTGATGAACGCAGGGAGTACGACGGTGTCGGGCTTGCCGGGCAGCTACACGGCGACCTGGTTCAACCCACGTGACGGTATCAGTCAGCCCGCCTCCGGCGGTCCGACGTTCACCTGTCTCGACGGCGGCGACTGGGTGCTTCACATAGAGGGAGAGGGAGGACCTCCCCCGGCCGATGACGCTCAACACATCAGCAACACGATTCCTTCAGTGATGGACCCCGGCCAGCAGGTCTCAGTGAGCATTACCATGAAAAACACCGGAGTCACGACCTGGACAGAGGACGCCGCGTACCGGCTCGGGGCGGTCGGCGATTCCGACCCGTTCGCGGACCATCGGCAGTACCTGGCCGCCGGAGAGTCCATTGCTCCGGGCCAGCAGAAGACGTTCACCTTCACGATGACCGCACCGAGCACGCCAGACG
>CAZOIA010000338.1:0-4146 GCA_964579675.1 uncultured Planctomycetales bacterium
CGCTCTGCACTTGGCCAGAACGGGATAATCGCTCTGTAATGATGCTACAGTCTCCGATAACGGTCTCTTTCCGCCGTTCTATTCGTCCGTGTTCGAGGCCGTCGGGACCGTCCGCAACAAACTGGGTGGCGCTCATGGGCGGGGGCCCGCTCCCGCACACAAGGTGTCGGCGGAGCATACGGAACACCTAGTTCACGTTGCCTCGGCACACATGTTGTTCATTGCCCGTTTGGCAGGTCTTCGATGAGTCCTTACGAAAACGAGAAGGGCAACAGCTTGCCAGAGGGCTGGGCAGCATCGACCCTGCCCGATATCTGCGCCATCAACATGGGCCAGTCTCCACCAGGGACGTCGTATAACGACTGCGCCCAGGGGTATCCTTTCTTCCAGGGTAAAGCGGACTTCGGCGATCGCTACCCGGCGGTGCGGAAGTGGTGCACGGAACCGAAAAAGATAGCGAAGCCGGGAGATGTTCTGATTTCGATTCGTGCACCAGTCGGCCCGACAAATGTTGCGGATCGGGAGTGTGTGATCGGCCGTGGCTTGGCTGCACTCACGCCGTCCGGGGGTACACCCGCTGAGATCGTGTTGTTTGGTCTGCGCCTGCAGGAACCCGAGCTATCGCTGACCGGCACCGGCTCCACCTTTACGGCCATCAACAGATCCGACCTTGACCGGATTGAGATACCTCTTGCTCCCCTCGCCGAGCAGAAGCGGATTGTGGCGAAGGTGGAGGCGCTCTTGGCGCGGGTGAACGCGGCGCGGGGGCGGCTGGCCAAGGTGCCGGCCATCCTCAAACGCTTCCGACAGGCCGTCCTCGCCAACGCCTGCTCCGGAAAACTCACCGAAGACTGGCGAAGGGAGCACCCCGCGGACCGGGCTGGCGAGCAACTGCTCAAACACGTCCTATCACTGAGGGAGACACGCTTCAGACAGAACAACACCGGCCGATACCGAAACCCAGTTGTTCCCGTCAATGGGAAGGGCTACGAGCTACCCCATGGATGGGCGGTTGCCAGTATGGACCAGTTGACATGTTTGGTCACGAGCGGATCGCGTGGGTGGGCCAAGTTCTACGCTGATGCGGGGGCCCTATTCATCCGAGCCCAGAATATCAACACAGACCAATTGAGACTCAACGACACGGCCCACGTCCGACCTCCGAGCAGTGCTGAGGACCGCAGGACCAAGGTCGAGCGAGATGACCTCCTCGTGACAATCACCGGAGCCAATGTCACCAAATCTGCCAGGGTCCATCTCGACTTAGACGAGGCGTACGTAAGCCAACACGTGGCGCTTGTGCGTCCGGTGGACACGGCACTTGCGCCATTCTTGTTTCTGTGGACGGTAAGCCCGACTCATGGACGACGGAAGCTGGAGAATGACGCCTACGGGGCCGGCAAACCTGGTCTGAACCTGGACAACATCAGAAAGATGGTTGTTGGCATCCCACCACTTGAGGAGCAACGCGAGATCGTCCGTTGCGTCGAGGCATTGTTCAAGCTGGCCGATGCGATCGAGAAGCGGGTGGAGGCCGCGAGAGTGAGGCCCGACAAGCTCACGCAGTCGATCCTGGCCAAGGCTTTTCGCGGCGAGTTGGTGCCGACCGAGGCCGAACTGGCTCGACAAGAGGGCCGCGACTACGAGCCGGCCTCCGTTCTCCTCGAACGCATCCGGGTTGAACGTGCGACCGCCGGCGAGAAGTCTAAAACCAGACGCCGACCGAAACGCGAGCCCACCAGGCCCAAGCCGCCCGTCAAACCGGCCAGGGCCGAAACAGCGGAACCTCAACAGCCGACGCTCTTCGACACTCTTCCAAAGGAAACCACGCCGGCCGCAAGGCCGCCATCGGTTGACGACTTGAGCACCGAGGAAGTCCTGGCCGCCTTCCGCCAGGCCAGCCGCGGCCGGGGCCAGATGACCCGCGACGAGCTGATAAGGCAAGTCGCATCGCGTCTGGGCTACCAGCGTCTGGGCTCGGCGATCAGGCAAAGGCTCAAAGGCCATCTCCGGGCGGCCATTCGACGCCGGATCGTCGGGGCCGACGGCGACACCGTCTGGCCCGAGACGCCGCGACTGGACGACTACACCCGCGACGAGCTGGTGGACGCGATCCGCTCGGTCACCCGCAAGGGCTGCAACTACGAGCGCGAGGAACTGATCCAGATGGTCGCCCGGCATCTTGGCTTCGCCCGCCTGCGTGAACAGATGCGCGCCCCCATCAATTCAGCCATCAACGCCGCCATCCGCCGCGGCATCATCGAATACAAGGGCAAGTGGATTCGCCGAGGGAGCTAGAACGCGAAGGAGTTTACCCATGATAGGCAAGATTGAACGCGTAGCTCTGCGTGAAGTCTGGAAGCGTGAAGCCCAGGACTTCACAACCTGGCTCGAAAACAACATCGACATCCTGAACGATGTCATCGATCTCAACCTGTCAAGTGCGGAACGGGAGAAAGCGGCTGGGACCTTCAGCGTAGACCTTGTGGCCGACGACCAAAGCGGCAATCCCGTGATCATCGAGAACCAGCTCGAAAAGAGCAACCACGATCACCCCGGCAAGCTGATCACATATCTCACGGCATTTGATGCCAAGGCTGCCATCTGGATCGTCTCGGAACCGCGGCCGGAGCACGTGAAGGCGATCTCATGGCTCAACGAATCCAGCCCGGCATCGTTCTACCTGATCAAGGTCGAGGCGATCCGGATCGGCGACTCCACACCGGCACCGTTACTGACGCTCATCGTCGGGCCAAGCGAGGAGAGCCGCGACGTGGGCAAGGCCAAGAAAGGGATGGCTGAGCGCCACAATCTTCGGCAGAGGTTCTGGACTGGCTTGCTCGAACGCGCTAAAGGCAAGACAAGACTACACTCAGGCGTTTCACCTGGCATCTATGCCTGGATCTCCACCGGCGCTGGAAGGCAAGGACTCGGCTACAACTACGTCATTAAGCAGCACGGCTCAAGTGTCGAACTCTATATTGATCGCGGAAAGGAGTCGGAAAGAGAGAACAAGGAGATATTCGACGAGCTGCGCGCTTCCCAGGGCGAGATTGAACGTACCTTCGGCGGCTCGCTCGAATGGGAACGACTAGAAGGCAAGCGAGCTTGCCGTATTGCCAAAAGGTCTGACCAAGGGGGATACCGTGACGATGAAGAAAGCTGGCCAGCGATCCAGGACAGGCTGATCGACGCAATGATTCGGTTGGACAAGGCTTTTCATCCGCACATCAAGCGGCTCAGAGCAGGAAGCTGAGATGATTTACCAAGCGCCGAGATATCTGAGCAGCCGCTGACCGACAAGCCCAAGTGCCTGCACGCCGCACTCATGGATCCCAGGTAATCCGATTCGCCAAGAAGGCTATGCAGCAGACAGTCGACGAAATCAGCAGATTGAGGGATGAGTGAGTGAAAGCCATCCTGGTCCAGATCTGCGATGATCATCCTTCCGGCTTCCGGCAAACCCGAACTGGCCCAAACCCAGCCGAGTTCGTACACCTGCCCGTACCCTCTTACCTCTACCGTTGAGAGCCTGCCCCCGGAAAGGGCGCATTCCCGCCTGCCTGTCCTGCCACCTTGAACATCGACAAAAGCGCGCCCCTAATCGGCTCCGGCAAGGCTGCCCTAGCCCCGACCGCCGCCACCCGCAGGCAGGGCCGGGATCACCTGCTCGATGGTGTTAATGCCACCGGCGTCTTGTCTGTGGCCCCGTTCGAGCACTGCCACGATCTCCCGCAGCGTGATCCTGGTGCCCTGGCTGGCGACGCCGGCCAGATCAACCCGTGGCAGGAAGGAGACGCACGCCTTCAGGTAGGCTTTTGGGTCCTCTCGGTAGATGCGATCCAGGGCGTGCTGGGCGCGGATGCGGCCTTCGTCGTCCTGGCCGAGAGCGTGCTCAAGGACGAGCTCGCGGACGTTGGCGGTAGTGCTTCTGCTGCCTCTGGGCCGACCGTTAGGGTTGCCGCTCCGCCCGGGCGCGAACCGCCCATCCGGCAGCCGGCCCTGTATCGCTCCTGTTTTCGCAGGTTGCATCACCCCATTTTAGCCCCTGGGGGGGCCATCACAAGCGATTTTCGGCCCGGCACCGAGAATTGGGTCCAGCAACCGATTATGGCGGTCAGGCGGCCTGTTCGGCCCAGTAGGTCT
>CAZOIA010000339.1:0-4145 GCA_964579675.1 uncultured Planctomycetales bacterium
GGACGCTGGCGATGACAGCGCCGCGGGCGGGCCTGGAGGGCGCGATCTACGCCGGCCTGGAGCGCCTGACGGATCGAACGATTGGGAAAGAGTGGCGGCAGGATGACGGCGCGATGGTGCGCATCGACCGCTGCCTGATCGACGCGAACTGGGGCCAGTCGTCGGACGTGGTGTATCAGTTCTGCCGGCAGAGCCGGTACGCCGGCGTCGTGATGCCGAGCCATGGGCGGTACGTGGGCGCTTCGAGCGTCCCGTTCAGCGACTACAAGCGGAAACGCGGCGACCGCGTTGGGTTGAACTGGCGCATCCCCGTCGTGAAGGGAAGGCGCGCGGTGCGGCATGTCGTGTTCGACACGAACTACTGGAAGTCGTTCGTCCATGCGCGGTTTGCCGTGGCGATGGGCGACCCCGGCGTAAGCGCTCGACCAACCCCACGGTGGGCATGACCGGCCGGGCA
Source organism: uncultured Planctomycetales bacterium (assembly GCA_964579675.1). Taxonomy (GTDB): domain Bacteria; phylum Planctomycetota; class Phycisphaerae; order UBA1845; family PWPN01; genus CAZOIA01. The sequence goes on from CAZOIA010000339.1 coordinate 458, forward strand.
GGGCCGCGCGAGGGTGAGATCAGGCGGCGGCCGGGGTGGCAGGGTCGGCATGTGGACCGAACCGTTTTTTCCACTCCCGGGGGATGAGTTCGTGGACCCGGTCGGCCGGGTGGGTAGAGATCCGGATGAGCACGTCCTTCAGGTATGCGAAGGGGTCGACGCCGGCCAGCTTGCAGGACACGACGACACTGAACAAGACGGCGGCGTTGCGGGCCCCATCTTCGCTGCCGGCGAAGAGCCAGTTCTTCCGGCCGATGACCAGTTGCTTGATCTGCTGTTCGGAAAGGTTGTTGTCGATGCTGAGCCAAGCGGCTTCGGTGTAACGGTTCAGTGCCTTCCAGTTCCTCAGGGTGTAACTGATCGCCTTACCCAGCGGGCTTTTGGGCAGGACCTGCACAGATAGCTCGTCCAGGTACCGGCGTAGCCGCTGCAGTCGTCGGCGGCTGAACCGTTGCCGCCAGGCCAGCAGCTTCTCGTCCCGCACTCGCAGCTTCTTCGCCCGCGACTCCACGGCGTACAGGCTACCGATCAACTCGAGGACACGCTGCGCCTCGGTCGGATAGTGCACCAGAGTATCGTAGAATTTCCGGCGGGCGTGGGCCCAGCAGGCCACTTCCCAGATCAGGCCGCCGGCGTAGATTCCGTCATACCCGCTGAACGCATCCGCCTGGAGATAACCACGATAGTCCTTCAGGAACGAGGCCGGCCCATCGCGCTTCCGCGAGTCCGTGTACTCGAACACCACGTCCTCGTACTCGCTGATGTACACCCACATGTATCCTTTCCGGGAGTGCACGGGCAGGGCGCTCGGATCCAGCACCGTGATGAGGGTATCGTCAGTGTGCACCTTGCGGGACGAGAGCACCATCTTCTTCAGGGCCTCGACGATCGGGGCCGCCAGCCCGGCCACATGGCTCACCCAGTCGCACAGCGTCGAACGCGTCAGCTCAATCCCCGCTCGTCGATACCGCCCCTGCAACCGGTACAGCGGAAGATGCTCCGCATACTTGCTCGCGATCAGGTCCGCCAGGAAGCCGGGGCCAGGAATGCCCTTGTCGATCGGCCGCGGCGGGAGCGCCCCTTCGCTCACATAGCCCTCGCAGTGCGGACAGGCATACTTGTGGCGGACATACCGATTCACGAAGAACTTCGCGGGAATCATCTCCAGCTCTTCGGTCACGTCCGCACCGAAAACCGTCTTCGGCGTCCCGCAGCTCGGGCAGGTCAACTCCTCTTGGGGAGGGTGGATGTCGTGCACGCAACGCATCAGGTGGGTGGGCAAGGGCCGACGGCCGCGGTGTTTCGTCCGCCGCCGTGGGGCAGACTCCTCGTCATCTTCCGACGCCTCGTCTTGCGAAGGGGCAGATTCCGCTTCCGACGTATCCGCTTCTTCCGGCTGCTCCTGAGGATCAATCCGTCCGAACAGAAAGCCCTGATTCGGATCATCCGGCAAAAGCTTCTCGCTGCGACGGCCGAAGAGCATCCGCCGCAACTGGGCCACCTCGTGCTGGAGGGCGATCACCATCGCCTGCAGGTCCGCTACGTTCGAAGGCAGTGGATCCGGCTTGCGGGTGGCCGGCTTATGCTTGGCCTGCTTGGGATGCCGTCGTTTCAAGGGGCTGAGGTCCGCGGGAGGGAAGGTCCGAAGTCATCCGTAACTTCGATACTTCTATATACCAGTGCGCCGTGCAAAGGCGCGGGTCTTCAGCGGGTGCAAATCCCGCCCGGCAACTGGGTCGCTCCAACCGGTAGCAATCGGAGCGGCGGTGGAGGTAACGAAGCCGTCGAAGCCTTCGATGTAAGGGTCGCATAAGGCGACTTGGCGAGCGTGCAGGCCGTAACGTGAGTGAACGCTGAGCAGGCCTCGAAAAGAGTAATGCGGGAGCCGACCTGCCTGATGTACAGGGAAGGCTGCCATCACGGGTAACCAGCGGTAGAAGCCGCACGAGCGATCATGTACCCGTGGTCCCGCCGGGGTAGTGGCGACGGCATGTATGCAAACGGAGACCAGGCGCAACACGGGAAGCCCCAGTGGTGGTCGCGTGTGACGGCCAACCGGAAACCCGCGAGGGACAGGCCGGGCCGTATGGGGTGGCGGAGAGGCCCGTAGTACCGACGAAGCCGGGTAACGCCGGCAGAGGGAAGGGGCCTTGGTTGAAGGTGAACGCAAGAAGCGGTGCGGGACGAGGAGATTGGCGTGAGCCTATTCACTCCGGATAACGTTCAGAAACTGCAGACGGCGTTGCACGCCAAAGCGAAGGGATCGCCCAAGCATCGTTTCTACAGCTTGTACGACAAGATGTATCGCGAGGATGTTCTGGCCTTCTCATACGCCTGCTGCCGTGCAAATCGCGGGGCGGCCGGCGTGGATGACCAGACGTTCACGGACATCGAGGCGTACGGGCGAGAGCGGTGGCTGGGTGAACTGGCGGAGGAACTGAAGAGGAAGACGTATCGTCCGCAGGCCGTGCGGCGGGTGTTGATCCCCAAGCCCGGCCAACCAGGGCGCACGCGACCGCTGGGGATTCCCGCGATCAAGGATCGCGTTGCGCAGATGGCGGCGGTGGTGGTCTTGGAGCCGATCTTCGAGGCCGACCTGCAGCCGGAGCAATACGCCTACCGCCCGGAACACAGCGCGTTGGATGCCGTTCGGCATGTCCACAAGCTGTTAAACACGGGGCACACCGAGGTCGTAGACGCGGACCTGAGCGGTTACTTCGATAGTATCCCGCACGCCGAGCTGATGACATCAGTGGCTCGCCGGGTCAGCGACGGGACAATGCTGCATCTGATCAAGATGTGGCTGGAAGCTCCCGTCGAGGAGTCGGACGATCGCGGGAGGATACATCGAACAACCCGCAACAAGGACGAGGGTTGCGGTACACCCCAAGGTGCACCGATCAGCCCGACACTTTCGAACCTCTATATGCGCCGGTTCGCACTGGGATGGAAGGTCCTGGGGCACGAGCAGCGTCTGGACGCCCACATGGTCAACTACGCTGACGATCTGGTGATCTGCTGTCGGGACACCGCCGAAGAAGCGATGCTCGCCATGCGGGCCATGATGGTCAAGCTCAAGTTGACCGTGAACGAGCAGAAGACGCACATCTGCAAAGTGCCGGACGAGACGTTTGACTTTCTGGGCTACACCTTTGGCCGGTGCTACTCACGGACGGGCAGAGCTTATATCGGCACACGTCCGTCCAAGAAGCGGATCGTTCGCTTGTGCCGAACGATCCGCGAGATGACCAGCCGGAGGTGGCTCCTGATGGACGCGACGGAACGGGTAGACAAGCTCAACCGCATGTTGGTGGGCTGGTCGAACTACTTCTGTCTGGGCCCGGTCAGCAAGGCCTACCGAACCGTGCACCATCACGTTCGGCATAGGCTCCGACAGTGGTTGTGTGCCAAGCACAAAGTGCAGGGCAGGGGGAGTCGAGAGTTCCCGGACACCTACCTGCACGATGTGCTCGGACTGGTCTGCCTGCCAAAGCGGACCGCCAGCTTCCCGTGGGCGAACGCGTGAGGCCTTCTCCGAGAGCCGGATGCGGGAGAACCGCACGTCCGGTTCGATGAGCGGGATCTGGAAACGGAGCAAGGTGAGGCTATTGAGGCACCGGCAGACGAAAGGGCCGTAAGCGCGCGACCAAGCCCACGGTGGTTGCGGGCGGGTTGGGAGGCCTGGGCG
>CAZOIA010000340.1:0-4126 GCA_964579675.1 uncultured Planctomycetales bacterium
GGTGCCGTCCCCTTCTCCGCCCGAAGGTCCCCGCCGGAACTGTCACGCACCCCGAGGCTGATCTCATGCCGGGATTTCGCAGGCCAGAGGTGCCGCGGGAGCAGTTGGTGCTCTGGGCCACGAAGCTGGATCACGCGATTTCGGGTCGTCGCAGTCGGTCAGTTTGAAACCATTACCGTGTCGAGACGGGCCGGCGGCGGATGCGGTCACTTCACCTTCAGCACCACCAGGGTGAGGTCGTCGCTCCGGTCGGCCAGCCCGCGGAATCGCCGGATGTCCCACAGGATGTTCCTGGCGACCAACTGGGCGGGCTGATCGGCGTAGCGCAGGAGCGAAGCCTTCAGTCGCTCCCGGCCAAAGGGCTCTTCGGAGAAGTTCATCGCCTCCACCGCGCCGTCGGTATGCAACAGCAGCACGTCGCCACCTCGAAGCTCGATGAGACCCTTCTCGAACGTCGCGTCGGGATCGACACCCAATACCATGCCGCCGACATCCAGGTACTGGATTCGCCCGTCGCGCAACAGCATGGGCGGGTCATGACCCGCGTCGCAGTAGGTGAGCCGCCCGCCATCCGGCGGCAAAACGCCGTAGAATACGGTTGCGAACTCGCCGGTGGTGGTCTCCCGGCAGACGTGTTGATTCACCTCGGTCATGATGCGGGCGATGTCGTAGGTGAAGTAGGCATGGACCCGCAGTGCGGACCGCAATGACGCCATCAGCAATGACGCCGGCACCCCTTTGCCCGACACGTCCGCGATGCCCACCCCGAGATTGCCTTTGCCCAGCGGAATGAAATCGTAGAGATCCCCGCCGACCTCGAACGTAGGCCGATACACCGCGCCGATCTCAACGTGCTCACAGACGGGCGGCTCGGCGGGGATCATCCGTCTCTGCACCTCGCCGGCATAGGCCATCTGACGGGTGTAGCGCTCCGCTTCAAGGGTTTCCGCCACCAGCCGGGCGTTGACGATTGCGGCCGCCGCCTGGGCCGCCACCGCACGCAGCAGCGATTCCTCGAATGGAGCGAAGACGTGCGGCTCGCCCGTGTACACCCGCAGCACGCCCACCGCCTTGCCGCGGTAGATCATCCCACACACCAGCCCGCTGATGATCCCTTCCTTCCTGGCCTGTCGCCGATAGCGGGTGCGCGGATCGTTGGGGGCGTCGGCGATGTGGACCATCTGGCCCTGGATCGCTGCCGCGTCGATCGGATTCTCTCCTACCGTGACGCGGCCCTTGCTGAGATACTCCTCGGAGAGGTTGTAGACGGCCCGGATGGCCAGGTTCTCCGTTGATTCATCCAACATGCGGATGCTGCATGCTTTGACTTTCATGACCTCACAGACCATGCGGGCGGTCCGGTCCAGGATCTCCTGGAGGTCCAGCGTGCCGGCCAACAAGCCGGCCATGTTGTAAACCGCGGTGAGTTCCTCGATCCGGCTGCGAAGGTTCTCCTCCCGAACCCCCAGGTCCGCGAAGAGCTCAGTTACCAGTGCGGCCATGTTCCGGGCCGCCGACGCCTCCTGCGCCGTCCAGGGTGTCAACTGGGCAGCCGATCCCTCCAGGTCGCCGGGGGCAAGTCCCGCCGCGGACTTGATCCGAGCTGCGAGTTCCGGCGGGATCGGGCCCCGGGGGCGATCCCCCAGGGTCAGTGTGCCCGCGTGACGCCCATCCCGCACAAACGGAATCGCGAAATGGTCCAGCGGATCCTCGGCCAGAACGCTTATACCCTCGCCCCCTGCCGAAGCCCGCTGGGCACCGATCGCCGCCCGGTGGGCCGACACAACCACCTCCCGACCTTGCCGCGTGCTGATGATCCGGCGGATGAAATCGCTGCCCGCCACCGGGCCGATGATCGCCTCGCCCTCATGGTCAAAAAGCACTACGGTTGCCGAGGTCGCTTCGGCCAGCACCTCCAGCGCATGCTGCATCGAACCCGCGGGCGGGAGGCCAGGGAAATCACTTGCGCCCAACTTGGAGGATGCCATATCGAGAACCTGGTGCAACCCCGGATCGACAAACGATGGGCGGATTATACGCAAACGCCGGATGCACGCCAATGCCCCGTTCGGGGCTGGCCGCTAAACACGTACCGGGCTTCATCGGGCTGATGCTTGGGCGGTACACTGATCCGCACCTACTCGATATAGTGATAACTCTGGACCTTCCGCCGGGTGTGCTGCCTCAGTCGGAATTGGAGAACTCGGTCGTTTGGGTTACACGTACTGGGAACGTCAGACGGAGGAGCAACCGATGCGATGCAAGACCCTCGTTTCGCTGATGGTGGTGGCCGGCTCGACGACCGCGAGCGCGATCGAGTTCCGCGTGGTAGAGGCGTTCGAAGTGGCCGAAGCACCGGCGTGCATGCCGGCGCTGACGCGCGCGCCGAACGGTGATTTGCTGGTGGCGTTCAGCACGGAGTGGGAACCCTTTCCCTGGGGTGGTGTTCTCAAGATCGCTCGATCGTCGGATGAGGGACGCACTTGGTCCGAGCCGGTCGTGGTCTGGGATGATGCCGACCCGCGGGTCACGATTCAGGTCTCCAATGGCATGCAGACCTTGAGCAGCGGCGAAATCCTGTTGCCGGTGACGTACTGCCTAGTCCCCAAACACAAGGCGATTCCACCCGAGCCCAAGCGATGGGGGGACATCTATGACCCCAAGGATCCCGGTTACCGGCGTGAAGTCCGCCTGCTGCGGTCTGCGGACAGTGGCCGGAGTTGGACCATTGAGGACCCCAAGCTCCGCAAGCCCTGGTGGCGGTTCGGGCGCTTGCTCGAGACGAAGGATGGCCGGCTGATCATGCCGGGCGCCGGCTGGTACGTTGAATCTCGCGATTCCGGCAAGACCTGGAGCCCCGAAATCTCTTTGAATCCGCCCCTTGCCAGCGAGACAAACATCACCCAGGCTGCAGACGGCCGGCTGTTCACGATCATGCGGCAGAAGGGCGAGTACCTGGGCATCGTGCGACATTTCCGGAGCAACGTCTCGCGCGACGGGGGGAAGACCTGGAGCGAATGGCACTGGATCGGCGTACAAGGCAAAATGCCTGACCTGCTCGTGCGGCCGTCCAAGCGGATCCTGATGGCGGTCGGCGGTGAGGGACTCGAAGACGGCAGCGAGATTGTCAATTTCCCCGAACGGCACTCGTTCGTGACTCTGTTCATCAGCATCGATCACGGCAGGAGTTGGCTGCGTGACGTCGCCATGGCTCAGGCCGACAAGGGCAGCCCGGTGGTACCGGCCGACAGCCCCGTGTTGTGCCCGCTCAAGGATGGGCGGATACTCGTGGTCATGCAGGCAGTGCACCGACACATGAAGCGACCGCTGACCAAGGGCCTGGATTGGCGCATGTCACTGATCGGCAATGTCATCGAGCCGACCGACCGGCGTTTCGTGTTTGCTGAGGAGAAGGAGGCGGATACGCCCGAGGACCCTGCGCGGCGATGAATCAGGCGCGCATACTCACAACGACGACCGAGCGGAACCCGTCAAAGCGCTCCGTCGTCAGGCCCGGCAGGCAGCAGAAGCGAGAGGCTATCTCTGAAAACGTCGCCGCCCAAAGCGGTATCACGCGAAGAGAGGTCCTGGGCTCCTTTGGGGGCGGAGCCGTTGGAGCTTCGCTGGGCAACATGGGCGGCACGGCACGCGGGCCGTTTCCGGGAAGATCGGCATCCGCTGGCAACCCTCATGCTGCGTGAGCGTACGACGAACCCCATCTTGAACGGCCCGTCTCCGGCGAGATGGTGACGTCGGAGCTGCAGCATGTCCGAACGTGCAGAGTATTGGGCTCGGCTGGTGGCCGCCGACCGGCTGCTCTGGCCGCTTGACCGGCCACGGCCTGCGCTGCCCAACTCCTGTTTCTGGACTTGGGATCATGGACGCAACTCGAGGCCCGATGACCCCGGCGTTTTGAACTCTGGCTGCACCAACTGGTATCCCGAGCATCCGGATACCTATCTTGGGCACTACGGTCGGTCAAGCAGCCCCCGCGAGACCACAGGTGCCATTGACAGCTCGCCCCAGGCGGCTAAACTATTGAATCGACGGGACGGCAGGTCCGTTCCCCAGATCCCCGATAGCTCAATTGGTAGAGCGAGCGGCTGTTAACCGCTAGGTTGTAGGT
>CAZOIA010000341.1:0-4047 GCA_964579675.1 uncultured Planctomycetales bacterium
CGGCGTGGCCCTTTTCATTACCGGACCCGGTGTCCGGCGACAGGCGGGCTGAGGCCGAGATGGCCCATCGAAACAGCCGAATCGTGCGTTTCGGCCGCCGGTTCCTGCAACCACGAAGTTCACTGTCCCGCACTCACCTCCTTGTAGACCCGCGACATGGTCTCCCACTTGCCCTCCTCGAGCGTGTGACGGGTGCTGTAGATCATGATGCCGGTGGACGGGGGCTTGAGCCCTTCGCGCAGCGCTTTCTCGAACTCCTCGACCGTCATCTCCGTCGGTGTGCTGCAGGACTGCACGATGGGCCAGAGCGTTCGGCCCGAGCGCTGCGACACCTCGGTGACGACCTCGGAGATCCACCCCAGAGGCCGGTGGCAATAGATGTGATAGACCATCGGTGAGAAGACGTCCACGTATGGGCTGAGCTTGGCCCAATCCTGACCGAACGTCCGGCGGACGGCACCGTCGAAGTCCGCCTGGCGCATGGGCACGCCGAAAATGCCCAGTACCGCTTCCGGGCCCAGCTTCTGTTTCATGACGTGCCGGATTCGTGCAACCCGGTCCGTGACCCGATCGCATTTCCAGGCCGCCCATGCCTCTGCATGGTTGTCCAGTATCCAGGCGGCTCGGTCCCCGGCGGCGGTCAGATCCTTGGGATAGTGCACGCCCCGATCCTCGGCAAACCGGGCCAGACACGTGTCACAGAAGCACATGTCGATGAGCTTGGGCTCCTTCTCCTCCCACCGGCCGGGCCAGCGGATGAAATCGAGCCAGAGCCCGTCCCAGTTCGCCTGCCCAAGCAGGTGCTCGATCCGCTCCAGCAGGTTGGCGAAGTATGCGTCGTGGTTGACGCAGAGCCCGCCGTAGCCTCCCTCGATATCGAGCGGCTCGTCGGCGGCGGTGATCGGCCGGGTGCCGGGGAAAGTCTCCCAGGGCTTCTTGCCGGAGAAGCAGCCGATCTCGGCGTATGCCTTGATGCCTGCCCGGTGCAGTGCGTCCACGAGCCTGGCGTCGTGGGGCATCTGCACGACGCCGTCAACGCCGGCCCCGACGAGGATAGCGGCGATCTCCTCGGGCGCCTTGCCCTTGAACGGCTCGGTCTTGATCGGTAATCCGAAAAGCGTTCGCATTGGTTTCCTCGCTTCAGCGGTCGGCGCCGGCCGGTCGAAGGCCTTGAACAAAGACGTGCCGTCAGTGTACACGCGGGCCGACAGCGGCGGGATCGTGTCACGAATCACGCCGTCAACAACCGGCACCTCCCGGCCATCGAGCAGCGAATAGGCCCGCCCGGTTTTCCATCCCGGCACCGCGATCCAGCCGGGGAGCGTCTGCGACGGGTCGTTGTTCGTTGCCAGCACGTAGCGCTCGCCCTTGTATGTTTTGCCGAGGACGCTGACCTGCTGCATACCACCCCGGGCGTCGGGGCAGGGGTTCCCTTCCGCCAGCACCGGGGCGAGAGCGCGGACCTGGCGGTTCACCCGCCCGATGTGCCGCCAATAGAGCGAATCGTCGCTGATATAGTTCGCGCCCCAGTACAGGATGCCGCTGGCACCGTGTACGATCGCGTCGAAGACCATGAATTGCTGCTCGTCGAACGTCGGCCGCCGCTTCGACCGGCCGGCCTCGACCGCCTTGGCGTTCCACTCCAGGATGCCGCAGCCGTGCAGCACCATGTAGAAGGGATGGGGGTGCACGGCCCGGCGAAGCTTCTCGGTGAAGGCCCCGACCGCCGCCGCCGACGGCACGAACCGCCCGCGGATCCAGCCGTTGTTCCCCCCGCCGTCGGGGACCGGATACACGTCGGTGCCGAACACGTCCGCGGTCGTCCGGCCATCCTGCTCGTATCCACCGGCGGCTGGCAGGCCCGTGAACCAGCGAAGCTCGTCCTCGTCGCCCCGCGGCGCGAAGTTGAGCCACACCTGGTATCGGTCCCCGCAGAGCCGGTGAATCTCCTCGTATCCATCACGCAGGCCCTTGAGCAGAGCATAGACTTCCTGCCTCTGGTCCGCTGGCCTAACCCACGTCGCCAGCTCAGGCGAGAGCCCCTCCTTCTGCCCGCGCCCGTATCGGGTATTCCATAATGCCTCGTCCGGCCCTTCGAGTGCCACGACCGCCGGGTGCTTGAACGCCGGCGAGTCTGGGCCGATCCGCTCGGCCAGGGTCTTCTTCTTGTTGGCGATCTGCTCCGGCGTACCCGACAGGTCCAGCAGGCGGCTGATCACCAGCATGACCTTGATCCCGTTGGCCTGGGCGGCGTCCAACTGCTGCCCGGTTGCCGTCGAGGGCAGCAGATAGAGACTGAAACCCGCCTCGGCCAGTGACTTGAAGATGTCGCGCTGCGGATCGTGCTCGGGGTAGCGATATAGGCCGATCGGAAAGAAGGGCTTGCCCTGAATGCGTACGGGCGTACTGGGCGGCATCGTCGGCGCGCCCGCAGGTGAACCGGACAGCCCCGATTCCTGCGCCGCCGCCGGCCCACACACCGCAATGACGGTAACCACCGACAATACCGACCGGCACACCCGGCTGTTGATGAACCCACTCATTAGTCACCTCCACCGATTCGTAACCACCGGTCCGCGCCCACGGCGAGCAAGCATCATTATGCTCTGCCTCCCGCCCGGTCGCCAGCGGGGCCGAGAAGGTGCTGGCGTAAGGCCTAATCAGGGTTTCCACGTCACAACTGGTAGCTGGCGGGTAGCGAGCGATCCGAGAACCGGGAACGGCTTCACTTGCGCTCTGAGCTCTGACGGGGAACACCGCGAAGCTGTCCAGCCGGAAACAGCCTTAGCTCGTCTATTCGATCGGATGGCGGAGGATGGTTCGCAGGCGTTCCGGAGGGATGCGTCTGGGGTCAGACAGGTAGATTTCGTGGTGGGGACCGCGGCAGGATAAACCCTTTTCCCTGGCGAACGCCAACATCCGGGCAACCGTTTCGCCTTCGCTGTCGTAAGGCCCGACGTGGAGCATCTGGACGCACCGGCCCTCATCGATGGCTTCCAACCTCACCTGGGTTACTTCCTTCCCTTTGCCCTTTTTCTTTAACGCTGCGACCGCCTCGTCGAGGTCCTCTTGTCTGATGAAATCCGGCACTCGGATGAGCAGCTTCCAGTTCCACTGGCTCTTGGGCTCGGTGGCGAAGTCGTCAGTCTTTCGTTTGGTCCACCACAAGCCTTCCAGGTGGCAGACCTTGTAATCCCGCCCTGCGGCCTTCTTGGCCATCTTCATGGTGAAGGCAACGGCGTAGAGACCGCCGATCTTGGCCTGAAACACATCCCCTCCGGGTTCGCCTCGGCCGGTGATGGCGAGGTAGAAAGCGGGTTTTACGTTCACCAGCGCGGGCTTCTTAGGCGTAACGTACTCGGACTTGTGCTTCTTGTGCAGATCGAGCTTCTCAGTCTTGGCCATGATCATTCTCCTTGACGTGCCAAGTGTAACCCGTTTCGGCCTGAATTGCCCGACCGCTCTTGCGAATCCGGGGCGCTCTTGCAGGGCGGTCCGTGGATGGTCCACGACACTTTGGGCGGCTCGTCGGAAAGCGCCGCCCCCCAGGTGTTTCCGAGCCGCGACCGTAAGGAAGCGGACCCCTCTCCGTAGCGCGCCCATAGGGAGGCGGCCCTGGCGCATCCGCAGATACTCCCCTCCCTGACGGTCGGGGTTCGGAAAAGCGAGGTGCCGCCCCGCTGCCCGCCCGAAGGTCCCCGCCGGAACTGTCATGCGCCCGCCCGTGGATGGCACCGGGCGGCTGGGGTTGTCGGCTGGTGGGGATTGAGGTGAGAATGTAGCGATGGCATCAACAACATCAGAGCAGCGGTTGCGGTTGACGGTTGCCCAGGTCCGGGCGGCGGATCGGTATGCGATCGAGGAATTGGGGATCCCGGGCGTGGTGCTGATGGAGAACGCGGGGCGGAATGCCACGGACCTGATTGAGCGCTGGCTGCGGGCGCGTCTGAGAGGCAGCTCGTGGCCGGGTCGGGTGGCGATCCTGTGCGGCCGGGGGAACAACGGCGGCGACGGGTTCGTGGTGGCCCGGCACCTGGTGGGCCGGGG
>CAZOIA010000342.1:0-4035 GCA_964579675.1 uncultured Planctomycetales bacterium
AACCGGCTGCCCGGCGGCTCGTTCATCTGGCCAAACACCATCACCATGTTCGGCAACACGCCGGCCCCCTTCATCTCGCGGTAGAGCTCCTCGCCTTCGCGACAACGTTCGCCAATGCCGCAAAAAATGCTTACGCCCTCGTGGTGCCCGATCATGTTATGGATCATTTCAGTGAGCAACACGGTCTTGCCCACGCCCGCGCCGCCGAAGAGGCCCGCTTTGCCGCCGCGCTCCAGCGGCACGAGTACATCAATAACCTTAATGCCCGTCTCGAAGACCTCGGATTTGGTGGAACGCCGGGCCAGCGGCGGCGGGGCGCGATGGATGGTGCGCCACTCCACGTTCGAGACTACCCCTTCGCGGTCGAGCGCGTTGCCGAACACGTCGAACATGCGCGAGAGACTCCCCTTGCCGACCGGCACCTTTAACGGCCCCCCCGTGTCTTCAACCGCGTTGCCGCGGGCGAGGCCTTGGGTGGGAGTCAGCGCGATTCCACGCACGCGATGCGCATCGAGTTGAGCTAAGACCTCGATGGCAATCTTTCCCTGCTTCGCGTGCAGCAACGAGTAGATGGGCGGCAAATGTGCATCGAACCGTATGTCCACGACGCTACCGCGCACTGAGACCACCTCGCCTAGGTTCGAAGGACTGGTGTTGTTTTTCATGTTTGCCCTCGCTGATCCATTGTCAGTTTAGCTCACACGCGTCTTCTCCGCCAGTGGTTTCTCTTTCTACGTTCCGTCCCGACCCCACTTCCAGTTGCGAATCTCCGGCATGTCCTGGCCGTGTTTTTGGATGTACGTCTTATGATCCAGCAGCTTGTCGCGGAGAAACTGCTTGGCGTACGCGGCGCGCGAGCCCAAACTGGGCACACGATCGATCACGTCACCGACCAAGTGGAATCGGTCGAGATCGTTTAAGACCACCATGTCGAACGGCGTCGTGGTGGTACCTTCTTCCTTGTAGCCGCGCACGTGCAGATTCTTGTGGTTCGTGCGGCGATACGTAAGCCGATGGATCAGCGTCGGATAGCCATGAAAGACGAAGATGATCGGCTTGTCGGTCGTGAAAAGCACGTCGAAATCTTTGTCACTTAAGCCGTGCGGGTGTTCGCTTTGCGGCTGGAGTTTCATCAGATTGACCACGTTGATCACCCGGACTTTCAGTTCGGGGAAAAGCTGCCGCAGCAACTCCACCGCCGCGAGGGTTTCGAGGGTCGGCACGTCGCCGGCGCAGGCCATGACCACGTCAGGGTCACCGCCTTTGTCGTTGCTGGCCCATTCCCAGATACCGATGCCGGCGGTGCAATGCTTAATGGCGGCATCCATGTCCAGCCATTGCGGCGCCGGTTGTTTGCCCGCAATGATGACATTGACATAATCGCGACTCCGCAGGCAATGGTCGGTTACGGACAATAGCGTATTGGCGTCCGGCGGCAGATACACCCGGATGATTTCCGCCTTCTTATTCACAACGTGGTCGATGAAGCCGGGATCCTGGTGGCTGAATCCGTTGTGGTCCTGGCGCCATACGAGCGACGAGAGTAAGTAGTTCAGGGAAGCAATCGGTCGCCGCCACGGGATTTGCTTTGTCACTTTCAGCCATTTCGCGTGCTGGTTAAACATCGAATCGATGATATGGATAAACGCCTCGTAGCAGGAGAAGAAGCCGTGTCTGCCTGTCAGCAGATACCCTTCGAGCCAGCCTTCGCACTGGTGCTCGCTCAACATTTCCATCACGCGGCCATCGGGTGCGACGTGTTCGTCGAGGGCAGAGATCTCCGCGGTCGAGCAACGGTTCGTCACCTCGAATACCGCGCCCCAGCGGTTTGACGCGGTTTCGTCTGGGCTGAACACACGGAAGTTGGCGGGGTTGAGTTTAATGACGTCCCGAATGAACTGGCCCTGGGCACGCGTGGCCTCGCCGTCCACAACCCCGGGCTTAAGTACCTTGATAGCGTAATCGCGGAAGTCCGGCAATCGCAGCCCTTTCAGCAGGAGGCCGCCGTTAGCATGCGCATTAGCACTCATACGATGCTGCCCTTTCGGGGCCAACTCTGCGAATTCAGAGCACAGTGTACCATTCTTGTCGAACAACTCCTGCGGGCGATAGCTCCGCATCCACTCCTCCAGAATCTTCACGTGCCCCGGATGACTCATATCACCCATCGGCACCTGGTGTGAACGATACGTGCCTTCAGTGAGTTTGCCATCGACTTCCTTCGGGCCGGTCCAGCCCTTGGGGGAACGTAAGATGATCATGGGCCATGCCGGACGGGTTCTAAAACCCTGGGCACGGGCGTCGTTTTGGATGCGCCGGATCTCGGTGACCACTGTGTCGAGCGTGGCAGCCATGAGTTGGTGCATTTGCTCTGGATCGTCACCCTCCACGAAATGGGGCGTGTATCCATAGCCGCGAAAGAGTGCTTCCAGTTCGACGTGGGGAATACGGGCCAGCACAGTGGGGCCGGCAATCTTGTAGCCGTTCAAGTGCAAGATGGGCAACACAGCACCGTCATGGACCGGATTGAGGAACTTGTTTGAGTGCCAACCTGTGGCCAGTGGCCCAGTCTCTGCCTCGCCGTCACCAACAACGCACGCGACGAGCAGGTCGGGATTGTCGAATGCTGCGCCAAACGCATGGGAGAGCGCGTACCCCAACTCGCCGCCCTCGTGAATTGACCCGGGTGTCTCCGGCGCTACGTGACTTGGAATGCCGCCGGGAAAAGAAAACTGTTTGAACAGCCGTTTCATCCCGTTTTCGTCCTGTGAAATAGTGGGGTAAACCTCGCTATACGTGCCTTCCAGGTAAGCGTTCGCCACCAACCCCGGCCCCCCGTGGCCCGGCCCGGTGATGTAAATCACGTTCAGGTCGTGTTCCTTAATCACGCGGTTCAAGTGAACGTAGATGAAGTTCAGGCCCGGCGTGGTGCCCCAGTGACCGAGCAGACGCGGTTTGATGTGCTTCAGCGTGAAAGGCTTCTTCAGCAGTGGATTGTCGTAGAGATAAATCTGCCCAACCGACAGATAGTTCGCGGCGCGCCAGTAAGCATCCATCTTGTGCAACAGGTCGGGCGACAACGTTTTGTTAGTTGTACTCATTATCTCGGTTTCCGAGGTGATATTTTCGTTAACCCTATTTTTAGTCTTCATCACAATGCTCCTTTCAGAAGCCTTTCTTATTTTCGCGATTATGTTTCGTTTTAATTGTAAGACCCAGGATATTACAAACCGTGCTAGCTATCATCCATTCTTCGTCCGTGCGAATGACGCGGACAACTACCCGGCTGGCCGCCGTGGAAATCACGCCTTCATTCGCCATGTTTCGTTTTTCTTTGAGTTCGATTCCGAGGAATCCCAGCCCATCGCAGATCCGAGAGCGGACTTCTGGAGCATTCTCGCCAATTCCGCCACTGAATACTAATGTTTCCACTCCTCCCAACGCCGCTGCATACGCACCGATCCATTTCTTGACCTGATAACAAAACAGCGCGACCGCCTCGGCCGCCCGCACGTCCTTCATTTCACGGTCGAGCAAATCACGCATGTCGGAGCTGGTTTCCGATACACCGAACAGGCCGGATTCATGATTGATGAGATTATTAAACTGTTTGGGTGTCATACTCTCCGCTTGCATTAGGTACCATGCCACACCCGGATCTAAGTCACCCGGCCGAGTACTCATGGGTAATCCGGAAGTCGGCGTGAATCCCATACTGGTATCAATGCTTTTGCCACCCTTGACAGCAGTCAAGCTTGCGCCATTACCCAGATGAGCCAGTATCACGCGGTTTTGGGCTGCTTGGGTACCTGCAACACGGGCAAGTTCCTCCATCAAATAAGCATAGGACAGGCCGTGGAAACCGTACCGTTGTATCCCTATCGTGTCGAAGCGTCGCGGAATCGGCAGCAACTTGGCGACACGCGGCATGGTGTGATGAAACGCCGTGTCAAAACAGGTCACCTGAGGCAGTTTGGGATGACGCTGGCGGATCACCTCGATCAGTTCAATCTCGCGGGGCAAATGTTCCGGGTC
>CAZOIA010000343.1:0-3910 GCA_964579675.1 uncultured Planctomycetales bacterium
CGCGGACTCTTGAAGGGGTCGGCTGCGGGGTGACTTTGCCCCCACCTCCCGGTAACATGTCCGCCACGCTCTCAGCTCGGTTGAGGAAACTGACATGACCAGGCGCAAGGCCATCGTATTTGGACTGACCGTCACCTGCGCGACGTTGCCGCTGCCGTCGTCACCACCCGCCACGAGCCCGGCTGACGAAGTCAACCCTTCGATCACCGTCCTGTTCGCCCCCGGCGACGACTGCATCAAGGCCATCGTTGAAGAACTGAACGCCGCGACCAGCTCGATCCGCGTACAGGCCTACGTGCTGACATCAGATGTAATCGGCGCGGCGCTCGTGGGGGCAAAGCAACGGGGAGTTGACGTCCGGGTCATGCTCGACGCCCAGGTTTCACACAGCGTCGGGAGCAAGGCCGAGAGCCTGCTGGCCAACAAGGCAGTGGTTCGCGTCGATGGGTCCCACCACCAAGCACATAATAAGATCATCATCATCGACCGATCGGTGGTGATCACGGGGTCGCTCGACTTCTCAGAGAAGGCGGCCAAGCAGAATGCCGAGAACCTGCTGATCATCAAGGGTCATCCCGAGGTGGCGCGGCGCTATAACCTGAATTGGTCAGCCGACTATAAGCATTCGACACCCTATATAGCCGCGGATAAGCCGAGCGAGGACAAGACGGCACCCGCCATGAAAGGCCCTGGGGAGTCGGCTGGCAATGCGACGGCTGCCAACGGCAAACACATCGTCTACGTGACCAAGTACGGCAAACGTTATCACCGCAAGGATTGTCAACATGTCCGCGCCGGGGCCGAAGCGATTACCCGGGACGAGGCCATCAAGAGGGGCCTGACTCCCTGCAAGCGCTGCCGCCCGGATTGAGCGCACAGGTTCCGGCCGGACCGAGATGGGAATCCCGGTCCATCCGATTGCTCAGCGCACCTTGGCCAAGCCCCGCTCGAGGTCGTCGATGATGTCGCGGGGGTCTTCCAGTCCGACGGAGAGCCGGACCAGCTCGTCGATGATGCCGAGCCCGTATCGTTCCTCGCGGGTAGAGGTGTAGTAACTCATGTACGCCGGGTGGGTGATGAGCGTCTCTGGCCCGCCGAGGCTGGGGCCGAGCAGGCAGAGCTTCAGGGCGTCGAGAAAGGCCAACGTGTCGTCCAGGTCGCCGTTGATCTCGAAGGTAACAACGGCCCCGAAGCCGGTCATCTGGCGGCGGGCGATTTCATAGTGGCGATGACTGGGTAGGCCGGGGTAGTAGACCCGGCGGACCTTCGGGTGCTTGTCCAGGAACTCGGCCACGCGGTGGGCGGTCCGGTTTAGCCGTTCGATGCGCAAACCGAACGTCTTCAGGCCGCGGATCAGCAGGTAGCAGCTCATGGGATCGATCACACCGCCGGTGACGCGCCGCCACTGGTGAATCGGTTCGGTGACCTCTGCCGTGCCGCAGACGGCGCCGCCGAGGACGTCGTTGTGTCCGCCGAGGTACTTGGTGGTGCTGTGGATGACGATATCGACGCCCCGGGTAAGTGGGCGCTGGTTGTGCGGGGTGGCGAACGTGCTGTCGATCACGCTCAACACTCTGTGATCGCGGGCGATGCGGACGACCTCGTCCACGTCGGCGATGTTGAGATAGGGATTGGTTGGCGATTCGGAGATGATCATGACCGTCTCGGCGCGGACGGCGTCGGCCATGGCCTGGTAGTCGCCCATGGGGACGACGGTGCTCTCAATGCCGAACCTGGGCAGGACGTTCATCGCGAAGTTGAGCGTCTGCTTGTAGGCGTCGTCGGTGACCACCACGTGCTGGCCCTGGCTGCACAACGAGAGGATAGTGGCGCAAACGGCACTCATCCCGCAATCGAACAGGACGCAACGTTCAGCGGCCTCCAGCGCGGCGAGCTTTCGCTCCGCGGTCTCGCGGGTGGGGTTGCCGTATCGGCCGTACTCGTAGTGCGCGACCTCGTTCTTTGAAAAGGCCAGCATCTCGGTTACGTCCTTGAACACGAAGGTGCTGGTGTAGGCGATGGGGGTAGTAATGCTTCCCAACCAGCGGTTCTCGCCGCAATGAACCGCGTCGGTGTCGGCGCGACCGGTCGGGCGTTCGGTGAACTCACTCATTTCTGTCTCCCGAGAAGAGATCCTGTCCAGAGGTCTTGTCTAATGTCGAAACCACGTTGCGATAAACGGCGGTGCTTCTCAAGCCCAGGGGTTTCCCGCTGAGGGGAACCGGCCGGTTCGAGTCAATCATCGACCTTACCCCTTTTGCCCCGCGGGTGACATGAGTGTATTATCATGTGGGCGCGGCGCCGTCGCAACCGTGCCGGCGTACGTGGTCGGTGTGCCCGTCTATCATGACCGGCAAGCTCTTGTCCCTATTATGGGTAGCTCGCAATCATGCTGACCCTAACCTTCCTCGGCGTCGGTTCGGCGTTTGCCAAGCGGAATTTCCAGTCCAACGTGTTGATTGAAGCGTGGGCCAAGGGCCCTCACGATCAGCAGGCTCCCGACGATACTCTGTTGGTTGACTTCGGAGGCACCGGGCCGCTGGCCCTATATCACCTCATGCAGACGGAGGGGTTTGAGTACCTCAACCGCAACGGCGCCATCAACTACCCGGCTATCCGGCGGGTGCTCATCACCCATCAGCACGCCGACCACATCGGCGGGCTGGAGGAGATGGCGATGATGAACGCCTACGTGTATGGCTCCGAGATGGGGCGGCCCTTCAAACCGCAGCTCATCAGTTCGGTCAGTATCCTCGTGAATCTCTGGGATACGTCCTTGAAGGGCGGCATGGGGGCCAGCGCCGGCCGCTACGCCTTGCTCCAGGACTACTTCTTCATTCTTGCGATCAATCCCGGCGAAACGGGCAAAGATCATTTCTCCATGCTCAAGCGCTACCGGTTCCTCCTCTTTCCGACCGACCACATCCAGATCGAGCGGCGGTACGACTGGCCTTCGTATGGCGTGTACATCGAGGACAGCCACACGAACCAGTCCGTCTTCTTCTCCGGGGATACCCGGTTCGATTACCCGGCCTACGCCCGCATGATGGAGCAGGCCCGGATTTGCTTCCACGACACGCAACTGTTGAGCCAGCCCAACCCCGTGCACGCCCTGATCAGCGAGTTGCGTACGCTGCCGGAGGCCGTTCGCCGGAAGACCTGGCTCTACCACTACGGCGACAAGTGGGACAGCGGGCCTTTCGACGATGTCCCACATGCGTTTGCCGGCTTTGCTGAGCCCGCCAAACGGTACGTCATCCTGGACTGAGCGATCTCACGCACACTTCGTGGTAAGGGGCGGTCCGCCGCCCGGGTCTCCTGGAGTCGGATGCAGTTCTCCTGGATTCGGATGCATCTACCCTACGAGGACAACCCGGCC
Organism: uncultured Planctomycetales bacterium; assembly: GCA_964579675.1. Classification (GTDB taxonomy): domain Bacteria; phylum Planctomycetota; class Phycisphaerae; order UBA1845; family PWPN01; genus CAZOIA01. The sequence goes on from CAZOIA010000343.1 coordinate 3,380, forward strand.
CGAGGACGGGCCGGCTCGCCGGGCAATCAACCGGCCTGGGGATAGCGAGCCGGGCGGTCCGCCGCCCGGGTCTCCTGGAGTCGGATGCAGTTCTCCTGGATTCGGATGCATCTACCCTACGAGGACAACCCGGCCCGAGGACGGGCCGGCTCGCCGGGCAATCAACCGGCCCGAGGGTGCGTGTTTAGCGATCTTCGACGCGATCAGGCCGGTTCCGACACGGTCAGAGCCGGCCTCTGTGAGGCCGGTGTTTCCTCGGACGGGGAAGCCTCGCGCCGCGAAAGGGCACCGGGCCCGCAGAGCCCAGCTCGGAGCCGTTGCCCACGCTAAACACGTACGCCCGAGGACGGGCCGGCTCGCCGGGTGATCGACCGGCCCGCGGCGCCGGCTCGCCGGGTTTGCTGACAACGCAATCAATGGCCGTCACCCCAATCGCTCGCCAGACCCGGCCGCAGGGGGTGCGTGACAGTTCCGGTGGGGACCTTCGGGCGGAGAAGGGGACGGCACCTCGCTTTTCCGAACCCCGACCGT
>CAZOIA010000344.1:0-3871 GCA_964579675.1 uncultured Planctomycetales bacterium
ACACCAGCCTCACTGCGGGTGAGTTCTACATGTTCCACTGGTTCGGCGATCCGGAGCTGACCCTTCGGACCGACACGCCCCAAGCCCTCTCCGTCAACCACCCGTCCATAGTTGGCTACGGAGTTCCGGTAAGCGTTACGGTCACCGTCCAAATGGGCGGATCGCCATTGGCCGGCGCTCTGGTGTGCATCTCACATCCCGGCAACGATGCTCACTGGAACGACCTGACGGACCCTGCGGGCTTGGTCACTTTTGCGGGGATTACCTTCCCTGAAATAGGTGATTACGACGTTGTCGTCACCGACCGCAGCGCGGTGCCCTACGAAGGGATCATCCGGGCAGAGATCCCTGACGACCTGCAGGTGATGCCGCTGGGGGACTTCGAGTCGAGCGGCTATCAGGGCGGGCCTTTCACACCGCAGTGCAAGACCTACACGCTGACGAATACGAATCCGGATCCGCTCGCCTCACTCGATTGGACCGCGGGGGCAACCGAGCCCTGGCTCGACGTGACCCCGGGCAGCGGGACGCTTGCGGGCGCGGAGTCCGTGCCCGTGGACGTGTGCATCAACGCCAACGCCAACGGCCTCTCGCCTGGGACCTACAACGACACGGTCACGTTCACCAATACCGGGACGGCCTACCAGCAGCCCCGGGACGTGACATTGGAGGTCGAGGCGATCCCGGGTGAGATCGAGGTGACCGACTCGATTCCGCCCCCGGATGACCTGCAAATGCCGTTCGGGAACGTCATCCTTACTCAGTCGCGAACGGAACACATCACGGTGGCGAACGTGGATCCCGGTTACGACCTGATCGTCACGAGCATTTCGCTGAGCGGGCAGCACTTCGAACTGCAGAACTTACCGCCCGGCGGGCCTCCGTGGACGGTGGCGCCGCTTGGATCCTTCGATTTCAACGTGGTGTACAGCCCGACCACCCTTGGCACCCATACCGGGACTGTCGCCATCGAAAGCAGCGACGCGGATGAGCCTCAGGTGATCGTGCAGTTGAGCGGCACATGCATCCTGGACGAGTTGACGGTGGCACCGGCAGATGGCTTCGTTTCCACCGGTTTTGAGGGTGGGCCGTTCGATCCCCAGTGCAAGACCTATACCCTGACGAACACCGGCGCGGATCCGGTCGATTGGACCGCGGCCGGTACCGCGCCCTGGCTCGACGTGACCCCGGGCAGCGGCACGCTGGCGGGCGGGGCGTCCGTGCCCGTGGACGTGTGCATCAATGCCAATGCCAACAGCCTCTCGCCGGGGAACTACAACGACACGGTCACGTTCACCAATACGGCCTCGGGCTACTACCATACCCGGGAAGTCCTGCTGGAGGTGCTGGTGCCTTGCGGGACCATCGAGGTGACTGATTCGATTCCGCCGCCGGACGACCATCGCATGCCGTTTGGGGAAGTCATCGTGGGCCAGTGCCGAACGGAGCAGATCACGGTGACGAACGTTCATCCCATACACAATCTGACTATCACAGGCATTTCGATCGGCGGGGGCTGGTACTTCGAGGACTTCAACGACGGGCTGGCCCAGGACTGGGACGAAGACGTCGATGCCGACTGGCAGGTGATCAGCAACGAGTACCGGGCTTATCATGCCTCGCCCACACAGACACAGAGCATGGTCGCAACCTATGGCGGGCAGAGCTTCGACAACTTCACCTGCGAGGCGAAGCTCCGGCGCGCGGAGTCTTCGGGGATGGCCCGCTACCTCATATTCCGGGCAACGGCTGGTTTTGAGAGAGCCCCGACGGCAACGGGCTCTGCGTATGCCTTCGGTATCGATGAGGGAAGTTATTATATCTTCAAGCAGGTCTCGGGATCGTTCACAACCCTGGTTTCCTGGACCAGCAGCACCTATATCAACGACCCGACCTCCTGGAATACGCTGAAGGTGGTCGCGGACGGCTCGAATCTGGAGTTCTACATCAACGGCAACCTCGTCAAGAGCCTGACGGATTCGAGTCTTACCAGCGGCAGGATCGGGTTGCTGGGCTACACTGGTACCGGCTATTCCACGATTACGCACTTCTTTGACGACGTGCTGGTCGATGCACCTTCCCTCGACGCCGGGGTGATCAGTGCCGAGCAGCGCTGGTACAACGATCATGCCTGCGAAGGCGGGACTCCGGAGGATGTACCGGAAGGCTGGGCTGCGCCGGCGTATTCCGGCCCGGCGGATACCGCCGAGCTGGTCGCCCGGATCGAGGGGCAAACCGACACGGACCCGTTTTCTCTGGATAACCTGCCTCCCGGCGGGCCTCCGTGGGTCCTGGGGCCCGGTGCATCCTTCACTTTCGACGTCGTGTTCTGTCCGCCCGCGCTCGGCGCCTATGCCGAGACCGTAGTCATCGAGAGCTGCGACTATGATCAGCCGCAGGTCGTCGTAGAACTGAGCGGTACGGGAACGGCAGCCATGATCACGGCCTGGCGCAGCGTGAGAACCCACAGCGGGCTCGGCGACCTGGCCATTGAGCTGGACCCCGCCGCCCTCGGCAACGGCGTCGTATCGGAGACCCGCCGGGACGGGATCCAGCAGATCGAGGTCGACTTCAGCCGGCCGGTCCAGGTAGTCGGACCGTTGGAGGCGGTGGACGTCAACTCCGGCCTGGCTCATCCGGTCACCGCATGGAGCCTGATGCTCGGCGACACCAGGTTGGTGATGAACTGGAGCCCGGGCTTGCCGGATGAGGCGCGCTACGTCATCGACCTGGGCGGCAAGGTTGCGGTCCTGGCCGGCGACACCGACTGCAGGGTCAACGGCCTCACAGGTGACACCAACAACGACGGCACCACCAGCCTGATCGACATGGCTCAGGTCAAGAACATGAATGGCGCTGACCCCTCTGTGCCAGGCAATGCCAGGTTTGATGTGAACACGGACGGCAAGATCAACTTGATCGACATGGCCCTGGTCAAGAGCCTGAACGGCAACGGGCTCCCAACAAGTCAACCCATGAGCGGGACTTTTGATATTATTGTAAGTCCGCCTGCCATTCCGGGCGTCAGTTTCGACCCGATTCCCTGGGTATCCCCCGGTCCCGCCCAGGTTATCTACTTATTCCCGTTTGCGGGCTCAAAGACCGGGTACTCCGGAGCGGGTCCGGGTTATAATCTGGCCACGGTCCAATTCCAATCCGGAGCCATCAATATTACCGATGACGTTGCGCGCACGGGCGACTTAGGAGTCCGCATAGGCAACTACTCGGGTGCTATTCGGACGTTCGCCGCCTGCCGGATGACGTTAGACTTCACCAACGACAGTTTTGACGTCTATCTGCCTGAATTCCTGTTTGAGTGCACGGACAGCGACAACATCTACTTCTGGGTAGCTGAGAACGGCGCGACCTACTATGCGAATACCTCGAAGGGGCCGGGCGCGCCGAATATGTCTGCCGCGGAGGCCATGGCTGCAGGCGACGTGTATCTGGCCCGCATGCCCGATAGGTGAGCCTGTCGCGGTGTGCGCTCGGCGGTTCATCGGGGATGAGGTGTCGGGGGGGGGCGTGGCCCGAGGGGGCCCGGCCTGCCGATCCGGGTTCCCACGGACATGCAGACATAGTCTGGATTATTCACCACGGAGTCCTCGCGTGGGCTCCGCCCGCAACCCAAGTGGAAAGGTGGGACGGGGCTGGGGACTGGGGACTGGTGGCGCGAAGCCGCAAGCGGCAGGTCTCCGTGGTGAATTCCTCTATAAATAATCCGGGATAGCCAGGGCGCGTCCGCGAAAGGGTTTCCGCGCCACCCGCCTTGCCTGACGTGCATTGCCGCCGCAGGTGACGATTCATCCCTTCCGGGTTAGGATACGGGGGCCTTTCCGAAGAGTAGTTGATCCTTGGACCGGGACCTTTT
>CAZOIA010000345.1:0-3865 GCA_964579675.1 uncultured Planctomycetales bacterium
GGGCGATCGACGAGATGGCCGACGCCGAGAACGAGGCCCGCAAACAGCGGTACGCCGATCAACTGAAGGCGTCCGAGGATGCCCTCGCGAAGGCCAGAACGGAATGGCAGGCCGCCATTGCCGAGGCGGGTGCTCAGCGGGCCGAAGCCGAGGAGGGCGAAGGCCCCGAGCAGCCGGAGAACGTCGCCGAGCGGATCAAGAAGATGCTGGCCGGCGTCACGGACGCGATCGGGCAGGCGGATGTGGTCACTCGTAGCATGAGCACCGCCGGTACGTTCAACGCCCTGGTCGCCGCTGGCCTGGGGACCGGCAGCGTGGCCGAGCGAACGGCCAAGGCCACCGAGGAGACCGCCCGCAACACCGCCAAGATCGCCCGCAAGGCGGGCCTGGAGCTGTCGTTCACGTAAGGATTCACCGTGGCCATCACGTTTCAGGAACTCTTCGCCGATCGCACCGAGGCTGTGGGTGTACGGCCGTCGGCCGAAATATCTCACCTGGCCACGACAACCGAGGGCGAGGACGAGACGGCCGTGCTCCTCAGCGCCGATGCGACGCTGCCGCCCACCTACAACGGCCTGCTCCGCACGAGCATCGCGATCGAGGAGCGGATCAACAACACGCAGTGGCGGCTCGTCGCCTCGTATGAGCTCAAGGAATCCGTCTGGAGTTTCGACACCGGAGGTGGGCAACAGCATATCACGCAGAGCATCGAGACGGAGGGCCGCTACGGCCCGGGGGCATCGACCAAGCTGGGCGGGGCAATCAACTACGACGGCCAGAACGTCAACGGCGTCGATATCGTCGTGCCCGTCTACGCCTTCTCCGAGACGCACTACTTCACCGACGCCCAGGTCACGCCCGCCTACAAGGCCATGCTGTTCAACCTGACCGGTACGGTCAACAACGGCTCCTGGCGGGGCTTCCTGGCTGGCGAGGTCCTGTTCCTCGGGGCCAGCGGCAGCAAACGAGGCAATGACCTGTGGGAGCTGCAGTTTCGGTTCAGTGCGTCGCCGAACAAAAGCGACATCCAGGTCGGCGAGATCACCGGGATCGCGAAAAAAGGCTGGGAGTACCTCTGGGTGCTCTATGCCGAGGACGTGGACGAGACCGCGAAATCCATCGTGAAGAAGCCGATCGGCGTGCACGTCGAGCGGGTTTATCCGACATCCGATTTCACCGCTTTGGGGCTGGGAGCATGAGCTCACAACTTCGCAAAGTCGCCCGCGGCGAGATGCTGCGGATTCCCGCGGACGCCTGGAACACGCTCATCGACGTGGCCACATCGCACCGCCAGCGGGAGCTGTCGCAGGGTGTGGATGCGGGCAGCCTGAGTACGGGTGCTGGCATCGTCACCGTCCGGAACACCTCGGGAACCGACCAGGACCGGTTCGCCGTCATGGGCATCGACAGCATCATCATCTCACCGGCGGACAACGAGCTGGAGTTCCAGAGTCGCCCGGCCTTCGACGTGGTGATGCCGGCGCAGAACCACAAGGAGGGGCGGTTCGTTATCCTCTGCGAGCCTATTGCTGCGGGCAGGCTTGGCGCAGCGACGATCGCCGGCGTCACGCCGGTCAAGCTCGACGTGCTGGCCGTGGATGATCTCTATGCCAATGCCAAGGCAGGCGAGACGGGCTACCTGGAAACGGGTGAAGGGCCGGCCCGGATTCTCTGGAAGGAAGACGGCACGGGTGTGAAGTGGGGTGTCGTGCAGTCTTCGTTCACCGTGGGTCAGTCCACGAAGTATGCCATCTTCGACGGAGACAGAAGCGGTGTGTGGTATGACGGCCACATCAAGAACGACGACGGCTCGCTTGGCGATGCCGTGCAGTTCACGTTCCTCAACGACCCCGCGGTGGCCGATCTGCTCGACCCGAACGACGTGGTCGAGATCAAACGCTGCCCGACCTGGCTGTCGTCAGACCGCAATGCGTACATAGCGACTCTGTCGCCCTGGGCGGCCATGGGGTGATTGATGGGTTGGACGCAGACGTTACCGGTCAAAGGGGCACGAGCGACGGCTGAGCCTCTGCACAACGAGTTCCGCCACGCCTGCCTGGAACGAGCGGCCGCCCGGAACCAGTGGTACCTGCCCTATCTTCCCCAGGCCCATCAGAAGGGCCGCAGGCTCACCTCCGAGCTGACCGACGGATTCAACTACATCATCGGCGGCTGGAAGTGGATCGAGAGCTACACCGACTGGAAGACCTTCAGCGTCTGGAGCCTGGTGACGGGCCCCACCGATCCCCCCGAGATGCAGTGGAACATCTTCGAGAAGGCCATCGGGCCGGGGATCACTACCTGGCGGGATCCCCGGGGCAAGGGTGCCCGTTTCAATGCCCGCCAGTTCGAGGACATAGGGAACTCGCCAACGAGATGACCGTTTTCACCCTCACGTCCGCAGGCGGCGGAACGCAAGGGCGCCGCCGGCGCGGGTCTGCGTATCAGCCGACCTGTGCCGCCGCCCTGGCCGAGCTGGCCGGGACGGCCTGGCTACAGACCGCCTACGCCTTCGGCATTCACATCTGGCACTACTACCCCGGCTACTACACGCACCTCGGCGCCCAGTACACCGGCCAGCACCAGCGGGCCAGCTACTTCGGCTTCACGGTGCACCCGGCCCGGCCCGGCTACGAGGACATGACCGGGCACCCGTGCCAGCACATCTACCCATACGCCAAGTATCGGGCCTACCGGTCGAGGTACACGGGCGGAGCAAGCTTCACCATGTCCATCGGCCGCTCCATCACGGCCCTGATGGACATGTCCGAGACCAATCCGTCTCCATCCAGCTACGAGGACCTGGTCGCTGCCGGCAGCGACTTCAAGTCCGGCACTATCGAGAGCTCCGAAGAGCAGACCACGGACCGGACCGTGCTCTTCAGCGACGCGACGGTCTACCCTCCCGGTACCCGGTACCTGATCCTGTATCTGGACAACGATGATCCCACGGAATCAGTGCTCTGCGCCGGCTGGAGCCCGGGCGGCGGAACCGAGTACTCGACCGACAACTTCAACTGGGCCGCCGCCGCCGGCGTCCTCGGCACATTCAACTTCGACAAACTCGCCGCCTGAGCTTCGAGCATGTGCCACCAGCCCCCAAGAAGGTCAACATTCGCAGGCAGAAGGCGGCTCGATTCTTGTTCGCGCAGCCCGGATTGGCCTGGCTGTCCGGTTATTCCAGAGAGCACTGCAGCAGCCCAAAATCGGATTGGTCAATATCGCCGTCGTAATCAAAGTCCGCGTTTGCCGCATCAGGCTCGGTATAAGGCACCGCAGGACCAGTTGCCCATGTCTCGAATTCCTGCATGTCGTCCTGGTCCACATCTCCATCCTCGTCAACGTCACCAAGCTTGCGGACAACCACGTTGACGGTCGCGTCTGCTCGGTTCCCGTGTTCATTACCGGTAACGACACATCGGACTACGTACGGCTGACCGCATGGCGAATATGCCGGGCGGGATGGGGCTGCGTAGACAACGCTCGGATCAGTGCTGCCACCGCCGGAGACAGCGGTGAACTCAGAGGTAGGCCGCGCGCAAGGTGGCATCACAGACCAATCGTAGCTGTATGAGGAATTTCCCGCCGGATCGCTTGTTACCTCCATGCTGCAGGTCAATCGCGAAAACGTGCTGGCTTCCAGGTTTTCGAAGAGCCAGAAGCGATCGGCGCTCATCTCAAGCGTCATCGATCCCACGCCGGCAATGGTAAACGACCACTCAGGGCTCTCGGTCTGCGAAGAGGCGTTGCGTGCGACCACCTGCCATTTATAGCCCGTGTCGATCAGCAGGAAGCCCTCCGGCGGATCAAACGAGGGCGCCACTAAGTCCGTGGCAGTCGGCTCGACGGGCTTCCCTTGAGACGA
>CAZOIA010000346.1:0-3842 GCA_964579675.1 uncultured Planctomycetales bacterium
CCCTGCCAGGGCCGGCCCGCCCCAAACCAGCACCAACGCTCCAAACACGCCTAGACGTAGTAGTAGCCGCTTCATCGTTCACCACTCCTGACAATCCCAACCACTGAGCCTATCACGGAGACTCCATTATTATATGATACCTCGCCAGAATCGCAACTCGCTCCCTAATCATCGGGTGCATGACACTTTGGGCGGCTTGTTGGAAGGCGCCGCCCCCAGGTGTTTCCGAACCGCGCCCGTAAGGAAGCGGACCCCCTCTCCGTAGCGAGCCCGTAAGGAAGCGGCCCTGGCGCATCCGCAGATACTCCCCTCCCTGACGGTCGGGGTTCGGAAAAGCGAGGTGCCGTCCCTTTCTCCGCCCGAAGGTCCCCGCCGGAACTGTCACGCACCCCTAATCATCTCCCGGCGTGTGGTTCCCGTTCCGGCTCTTCGTCAGACCCATGTCGATCAGGTTCAGCCGACCATCCACGTTCACGTCAAAACGGGCATTCCCATCATCGACCGTCTCGCCCACCTTGCTCCTCACATACGCCATGTCCACCAGGGTGACCTTGCCGCTCCCGTTCACGTCACCGACGAGGCTGCGAACCTGGCAGTCCGTATCGCCGCTGAGCGCGCCGCTCACGCCCGCCTTCTTGAACTTGCCCGCCAGCTCGAACGTGTAACGCTCCTGGTCCGGCAGGCCGCTGTTGAACACGATCTCCAGAACCGTACCCGTCGCGCTGGGATCGGAGCTGCCGTCCAACGTAACCGAATCGGGCGTATGGGGATCCGAGTTCCAATCGGTAACCGTAACATCATTCACGCCCAGCGATTCATCCACCGCTTCCACCGCTTCACTGAACTCCACCCTGATCTTCTCGATCCCGTACCGGCGAGGGTCAACCGCCGGACCGTTCGGGCCGGTGTCGCTGTTCGTCTTGCTCGAATCCAACGCGATCTTCCTGACCCCGACCCCGTTGCCGTGCTCCTTCACGCTCCACCACCCGGTGATCGTCAGCGGGCTTTCCGACGCCACCGTCACGTTGATCGTGATCGTCTCGGTCTGGCCGCAGTTCAGCGGGGCCGCCTGTTGCTGTTCCTGAACCTGGATGGTGAAACTCACCCCCTCCGTCTGGCTGGCGGCCGGGGTGTAGCACACCGTCACGCTCGACCCCGTCTGGCCCGCCGGGAAGCTGACCGACCCGTACGCCGGCTGCTGGCTCACCGACCAGCTCAACACCTCACCCGGGTCCGGGTCCGTCGCGCTCAATACGACATTGTTCGCCGGATCCGAACACGTGCTGTCCTGGGCCACCGTCTGCGACAGCGGACCCGGCTGGTCGATCGCCGGGGCCGTGTTCACGGTCAGCGTCGCCGCATTCGACAGAACCTGCCCGCAATCACCCGTCACCACGCAGTAGTACGCACCATAGTCGTCCCCGCTGACATCAGTTAGCGACAGCGTGGCCGACGTGGCCCCCGAAATGTCCTGTCCGTCCTTGGTCCACTGGTAGCTCAGACCCGTGCCCGAAGCCGCCACACCGAACTGCACGTTCGCACCCGGACAGGCCACCTGAGACGACGGATGATCGGTGATCGCCGGCTCCTCCTTCATGGTCAGCGTAGCCGACGCCGACGTCTGGGCAGCCCCACACAGACCCGTCACCACACATCGATACTTGTTCCCATCGTACCCCGAACTCAACGTCGGAGTCGTGTACGACGTGCCCGTCGCATGGTTGAGGTCCGTGAACCCGCTCCCGGTATCCGCCTGCCACTGGTACGTCAGATCCGCACCCGTCGCCGTCACATTGAACGTCGCCTGATCGCCCGGACACGCCGCCTCGTCCTGAGGATCGGCCGTGATCGACGTGTCTGCTGCAACCGTCAGCGTCCCCGCATCCGACGTCGAACTGCCGCACGTCCCCGTCACCACGCAACGATATTGATTCCCATCGTCGCCCGCCGTCAACGCATCCGTCGTGTACGACGAGCCCGTCGCACCGGAGATGTCCTCAAATCCGCTCCCCGTATCCGACTGCCACTGGTACGTCAGCGTACCCTCGCCCGTCGCCGCAACCGTAAACGTCGCCGTATCGCCCACACACCGCGTCGCAGGGGCCGGGTGGGCCGTGATCGAGGTCTCGTCGTTCATCGTCAGCGTTGCCGCATCGGACGTCTGGGCACTACCGCAATCCCCGTCCACCACGCACCGGTACTGATTCCCGTCGTCGCCCGCCGTCAACGTCCCCGTCGTGTACGACGAGCCGGTCGCACCGCTGATGTCCTCGAACCCGCCACCCGTATCCGCCTGCCACTGGTACGTCACGTTCGTGCCCGAGGCGGTCACGCTGAAAACCGCCGTCTCGCCCGGGCACCTCGCCGCGTTCGCCGGCTGCTCGCTGATCGACGTGTCCGCAGCGATCGTCAGCGTGGCCGCGTTCGAGGTCTGGGCGCTCCCGCAAGCACCGTCCACCACGCAGCGGTAATCGCCCGCGTCCCCGCTGCCCGCATTGGTGATCTGAAGGGCCGCCGAGGTCTCGCCATCGAGGTCGTCCCATTCGCTCGTACCCGTGTTATACTCCTGCCACTGGTAGGTCAGATTGCTGCCGCCTGCCGTCACACTGAACGTCGCCGTATCACCCGGGCAAACCGTCTGGCTCGCCGGTTGCTCGGTGATCGACGTGGTCTCATTCACCGTGACCGTGATCGAATCCCCCGCGCTGATACAGCCATTGTTGTCGGTCACCGTTAGCGTCAACGGATACGAACCGGGGGTCGAATTGGTGAACGTCGGGTTCGCGATGTTCGTCTGGTCAAGGCTGCCCGCGCCATCCCCACTCCACGCGTAGCTGTACGGTTCAGCGCCGCCGGAACCCGATCCGTTCAACTGCTTCCCGATATCGGGGCATGTGGACTGGTTACCGCCCGCATTCGCCGTCGGGTTCGTGTTCACCGTGATCTCGATATCGTCCGAGCCCTCACACCCGTTGGCATCCGTCACCGTCACGCTGTACGTGCCGCTGGTGGTCACCTGGATCGTCTGCGTCGTTGCACTGCCCGGCGACCACAGGTAGCTGGCGTACGAGCCCGCATCCAGCGTCACCGTCGTACCCTCGCAAACCGTCTCGCCCGGGGTGGCCATGATCGTCGGCGTCGGGTTCGCGTTCACCGTGACCGTCTCAACATTCGAGGTCGCCGGGTCACAGCCGGAGCCCGTGCAACTGCGCTGACAACGATAGTATCGCGTCGCCGTGAGCGCGCCGGTGTTGTAAGTCGAACTGTCGCTGCCGACATCGCTCCACCCGCCGGTGCCCGTCGAACTTATCTGCCACTGGTACGAACAGGTGCCCGTACCACCTGATGCCGACGCTGTGAGCGTCGCGCTGCCCCCTGAACAGATGGTCGTACCGCCACTGATGCTGACGCTCGGGTCGGCCACCACCGTGACCGTAACCTGAGCGCAGTTGGTGCTGTAGCACTGTGCGACGGTGTTATAACCACGGGCATAGTAGTTCGTGTTTGACCCTGGCGAAACGGTCTGATTCCCCTCTCCGATATACGTTCCACCACACGACCCCGAATACCAGTGCACGACATTGCTCGTGCCGCTGACACTTGCACTAAGCGTGCTGCTCCCTCCGGTGCAAATCGTCGAAGGACTTGCTTGTGCGCTCGTCGGTGTCCCTGGCCTCGGGTACACCGTCACGCTCACGCTTCCGCAGCCTGACGACCAGCAATGGGGTCCATCGTCCAAACGGGCCCTGATGTAGTACGTTCCGGAAGAAGTGGCGTTATAAGTGGCACCTGAACCCAGAGACGTACTTGTGCCGCAGGATGTACCCTGCCAGTACCAGGTC
>CAZOIA010000347.1:0-3793 GCA_964579675.1 uncultured Planctomycetales bacterium
TCAGGCCGACCCCGGGAGTCTCCAAACCGCGCCTGCCAGGGAAACGGCCCTGGCGCATCGGCAGACGCTCGGCTCCCTGACGGTCGGGGTTCGGAAAAGCGAGGTGCTGCCCCGTTCTCCGCCCGAAGGTCCCCGCCGGAACTGTCATGCCCCCCCTGCCGCTATGCTGGCTTCGGGGCTCTTTCCTCACGACGGATTCATCGGCTACAATAGCCAGTTTGAGGACAACTGGCTTGTGTCAGTGCGGCTGGCGCTTGCTGGCGGGAGGTGGTGTCGGCAGCCCGTGCCCTGCAAGGCCCGTGTACCGACGCTCGGCGGGTGACGTTTTGTACAGCAGGATGAGCAGATGGGCGTGAGAACCGCCGGCCAGATTCGCCGGGAGTTTATCGAGTTCTTCCAGGGCAAGGGACACACGGCGGTCCCATCGGCGCCCGTGGTGCCGGCCGACGATCAGACGCTGATGTTCACCAACGCAGGGATGAACCAGTTCAAGGACGTGTTCCTGGGGACGGGCAGCCGGCCCTACAACCGGGCCGTCGATACCCAGAAGTGCATCCGGGTCTCAGGCAAGCACAATGATCTCGACGACGTCGGGCACGACACGTATCACCACACGTTCTTCGAGATGCTGGGGAACTGGTCATTCGGCGACTACTTCAAGCGCGAGGTGATAGGCTGGGCCTGGGAGCTGCTGACCGAGGTCTGGGGCATCGACAAGCGCCGGCTCCACGCCACGTACTTCCAGGGCGACCAGGCCGAAGGGCTGGAACCCGACAGCGAGGCCCGCGACCTGTGGACCTCCGTCACCGACATCGACCCCGCGCACATCCACCCCGGCGACAAGAAGGACAACTTCTGGGAGATGGGTGACACGGGCCCCTGTGGGCCGTGCAGCGAGATTCATATCGACCTGACGCCCGACTGTTCGGGCGGGCCGCTGGTCAACGCGGGTGATCATCGCGTCATCGAGATCTGGAACCTGGTCTTCATCCAGTACAACCGCGCCTCGGATGGCAAGCTCCCCCCCTTGCCCGCCCGGCACGTGGACACGGGTATGGGCTTCGAACGCATCGTCGCGCTGCTCCAGGGGATGGACAGCGGGCGGCTCGGGCAGATCACCAACTACGACACCGACATCTTCTCCCCGATCTTCGCCGGCATCCGCGAGGTCACCGGCGCGCCGGCGTATACCGGACTCTTGGAGGGTCCCGTCGCTGGCGCTCCGGGCTCTGACCCGGGGGTCGAAGTCGAGCAAGGCGAGGGTCAAAGCCCCAAGCGCGAGCGAGGGGGCAGCACCGCTGACGTCATGAAAGACATCGCCTACCGCGTCATCGCCGACCACGCCCGGATGCTCACGTTTGCGATCACCGACGGGGCCACGCCCAGCAACGAGGGCCGGGGGTACGTCGTCCGGCGAATTCTGCGCCGGGCGGCCCATTTCGGGCGAGAGCACCTCGGTGAGCCCGAGCCGTTCATCTACAAGCTCGTCCCCACGATCGTCGGAACCATGGGTGGCGCGTTCCCCGAACTCAAAGACCGCGCAAACCACGTCGCGGACTTGATCCGCGACGAGGAAGAAAGCTTCGGGCGAACCCTCGACCTTGGCCTGAGAGTGTTCGAGGTCTGTGCTAAAGAGGCAGAAACTAAGACCGATGAGGCATACGACCTAGCGTGCATTGAGTCGGGCGAGACTCGGCCTGATCGAGCGGCAGCGGCGGCGGGCTGCGATGACTCTGGGATGGTCGGTTACCCGCCATTTCCCGGTAAATCAAGGGCCGTTCGTGCGCAGCCTGTCATCTCGGGAAGGGATGCCTTTGAGCTGCACGACACACATGGCTTCCCCATCGACCTCACTGAGATCAAGGCCCGCGAACGCGGCATGACGGTCGATATCGAGGAATACGAGCGGTTGATGGACGAAGCCCGAGAGAGATCCCGATCCACCGACGATACAACTCAAGGACTCGCGGTAGTGTCCGCCTCGATCGGAATGGCGGGTCTGGCGCCGACTGACGACTCACACAAGTACTACAGCGAACAGATGACCGCCACGGTTCAGTTTGTGGCGATACTCGAATCGGCCGACGATCCTCCTGCCGCTGGTATTGATCCGCCCGCGTCTGCGACCGAGGGGCAGCAGGCCTCGGTTGTCTTAGACGCGACATGCTTCTACGCGGAGCAAGGTGGTCAAGTCGGAGACGAGGGCGAGATGGTTGCTCCCGGAGTCCGATTCCGTGTGGGCCAGACGGCTCGGAAGGACAGGGTGGTTGTTCACATCGGCACTGTTGTTGAGGGCACACTGAGTAAGGGACAACCTGTCAAGCTCGTTGTCAGCTCGCGGCGCGGTGCAACAATGCAGAACCACACCGCGACGCATGTTTTGAACTGGGCGTTGCGGGAGGTGCTGGAGATTGGCGGTGGGGGGAAGGTGGAACAGAAAGGATCGCTGGTCGATCCGGACAAGACGCGGTTCGACTTCTCGCACACGAAGCCGCTCACGCCGCAGGAGATCGAGCAGGTCGAAGCGCTGTGCAACGAGCAGATCCGGGCCGACCGGCCAGTGTACACGAAGGAAGTCCCGGAAGCAGAGGCACGAAAGATCAACACCTTGCGGGCCGTCTTCGGCGAGAAGTACCCGGAAGTCGTCCGCGTGGTCTCGACCGGCGCGGACATCGACGCCATGCTCGCCGACCCGCAGAACCCCGAGTGGATGAAGTACCCGGTCGAGTTCTGCGGCGGCACACACGTGAAGCACTCCGGCGAGATCGGTGCGTTCGTCCTGACGGCCGAGGAATCGGTAGCCAAGGGCATCCGCCGCGTCGTCGGCATCACCGGCGAGACGGCCCGACGGGCGATTGAGACCGGCAGACAACTGATCGAACGGGCGGCGCAAATCAAGTCCGGGCCGGCCGACCAGCTCGCCGGCGGGCTGGCCGAGCTGCAGAAGACAATGGCCGACGCCGAGATCCCCATCCGCGACCGCATCGCCCTGCGCCAGGCGATCGCTGACTTGCAGAAGACCGTCAAGCAGCGGTCCAAGCAGCAGGCCATCGAGTCCGCCGGCCTCGTCAAATCCGCCCGGCGGAAACTGCTCGACAAGGCCGACAGGGTAGGCGGCAGCGCGATCATTGTCGGCGAACTGCCCGACGTTCCCGTGGAGCAGATTCGCGAAGCGGCCGACTGGTTCCGCTCCCAGGCAGGCTCGGCTGCGGTGTGCCTGGCTGTCCTCAGCGACGGCAAGCCGATGCTGATTGCGGCCATGACCGACGATCTGGTCAAAAAGGGCCTCAAAGCCGGTGACCTGATCAAGCACATCGTACCCGCCATCGACGGCCGGGGCGGCGGCAAGCCAACCCTTGCCCAGGCCGGCGGCAACAAGCCCGAAGGCGTCCCCGAGGCACTTGAGGCTGCCGCCGGATGGATCAGGCAGAAGCTCGCGTAGACCATCCCCGCCGGAACCCCTCCCCGCCAAACGAGAACACCAAGACCAGGCATGAGTCACGCACCCCGGGGTGCGTGACAGTTCCGGCGGGGACCTTCGGGCGGAGAAAGGGACGGCACCTCGCTTTTCCGAACCCCGACCGTCAGGGAGGGGAGTATCTGCGGATGCGCCAGGGCCGCTTCCTTACGGGCTCGCTACGGAGAGGGGGTCCGCTTCCTTACGGGCGCGGTTCGGAAACACCTGGGGGCGGCGCCTTCCAACAAGCCGCCCAAAGTGTCATGCACCCCGCACCCCGCGGTAGTGTAACCCTTAATTGGGGTATCTGAACTGGGGCTCACGCTTTCCTGCTAA
>CAZOIA010000348.1:0-3679 GCA_964579675.1 uncultured Planctomycetales bacterium
CGTTGAACAGGCAGGCGATGTGGCCGGCGGCCATGTTGGGATCCTGCTCCAGCTCCCGGATAGCGTCGAGCCGGCGAGTGGCAACGTCGGCCCACTTGCGTGCGTCGAGGTCCCCCCGGCCTCCGGCGGCTTCGCTGTCCCAGCCGGCGACGGCGGCGGCGACGAAGTTATCGAAGTCGATCGGGCCCTCGCCGCCACCGAGGTAGATGCCGACGCGGGTCGGGTCGAGGTGCTTGCACGCGGGCATTGCAGCGTGGTCCCAGGCGATCCGGGCGGCGGCCAGGGCGAAGCGGGCATTGCGGCTGCTGTCTGAGTGCCGGTCCGCCTCGGGGCCCAGGTACCGGGCCAGGTCGAATCCCTTGACCTCGCCCGAGAATGTGGTCGGGAAGGTGCTGGCGTCAAAGATGGTGGTCAGGCTGGTGCCGCTGTCGCCGTTGAGCAACCGCTGCCAGACCGCCTCGACGTCGTCGCCGAGCGGCGTGATCCAGCCCGTGCCGGTAACCACTACGCGTCGTCGTGGCACGCTATGTCTCCATCCGTTTGAGAATCAGGGCTGCGTTCTGCCCGCCTCCGAGGGCGTAAGCGACGCTCACTGCGGCCTGGATGTTCGCGTCGACCGCATCGCCGGTCACCACGTTCAGCCCACATTCGGGGTCCATCGTATCGAGATTGCACGCCGGCGGGATGGTGTTGTGTTTGATGCACATGGCGGCCGCCGCCAGGTCGATTGCGCTGCTGCCGGCGCCGTTGTTGCCGATCGCGCCCTTGATCGCCAGGGCAGGGACAGTGGCCCCTCGATCTCCCAGAGCGGCCCGGATGCCGCGGGCCTCGGATGCGTCGTGGGCCACGGTCCCGGAGCCGAATGTCGCGACCATGTCCACCGCGCCCGGCGGCAGTGCCGCATCGTCGAGCGCTTTGCGAATCGCAAGGGCGATACCGCGGCCCTGCGGATGCGGCTGTGACCAACTATGGCTATTACAACTGGCGCCGAAGCCGACCAGTTCGCAGTAGATTCGCGCCCCGCGGGCTCGAGCGTGCTCGATTTCCTCCAGGATGATCAGCCCACCGCCTTCGCTGATGACGGTCCCATCGCGATCGGCGTCGAAGGGCCGGCAGGACCGGGCCGGAGTCTCGTTGTAACGGGTGCTCAGCCGCTTGAGCAACTGTTGTCTCATCAGGCCCATCGGGTTAAGCTTGCTCTCGGCGCCGCCGCAGATGCAAATATCCGCCGCTCCCCGGGCGATGGTTCGGAACGCCTCACCGATCGCCAGGTGGCCTGACGCCTCGGCACAGGTGATCGTGTTCGATGGAGCCTGGGCATCGTGCACGATGGTCACGTGGCAGGAGAGCATGTTGGGCAGGAACTTGAGCAACCACAGGGGCGTGAGGTTGTTCATGCCGTCGCTGCCCCATTTGCGGATGTCGAACCGGCCGTCATCGTCGGCGGCGGTGGCGAGGGCGCCGGCCAACTCGGTCAGGTCGGCACAGATCAGCCCGGCCCCGATGTTGGCACCGAAGCGGGCGGGGTCGAAGTTCGGCGGGCCCTGGACCTCGCCGCGCTCGATGAGGCACTTGGTTTTGAGCCCGGCGTCCCTGGCTGCCTCGTAGGCCGCCGCCACCGCGATCTCGATGTCACGGGCCATCACCTTGGTGCTCTTGCGATAGGCCTTCGGGACGTAGTCCTTCATGGGCAGGGATTCGATCTCGCCCCCGACCTGCGAGTCGAACCGGGAGGGATCGAACACCGAGATCCGCCGGATGCCGCTGGCGCTCTCGATCAGCGTGTTCCAGACCGACTCGGCGCCGATGCCCGCCGGCGTGACGAGTCCAAGCCCCGTAATGACGACGCGACGAGAATCCATACGCAATCTCTCACCCTGACTGACCGGCGCCGGCCCTATCGATCCGGTAGGTGCTGAGCAGGTTCTTGAATTCCTCGGTGAATACGAAGTTCTCCCGGGGGAAGTTCATCCCGCTCATGTTCTGATCGATATGGGAGAACATCAGATCGATCTGCCCGAAGCTCTCCCCATCGCAATAGATGGTGCCGGACGTCAGGGCAGCCTGGTCGGTGATGGATTCGACGACCGCTTCATACCGGAGCTGCTGTCCGGGCCGGGCCATCCCGTCGAACCGGGCCCGCCTCACTTTGGCGAGGATGACCTTCTCGGTAAAGTCCCGGGCCTCGCCCACGAGAATCCCGGCCGTCTGAGCCATCCCTTCGATCATGAGGCTCGCCGGCATGACCGGGAACCCGGGGAAATGGTCATGGAGGTGCTCCTCGGCGAGCGTGAGGTTCTTGATCGCGACCGCCCGTTTGCCTGATTGAAACTCCACGAATCTGTCGATCCATATCCAGCGCATGGTTTGTCCGGTCTTGGCGGTTTGCGGCCGGTATAATGGCCAACAGCAACGGCCACCATCGCACCAGCCGCCGGCCGGTTTCAAGCACCGGCCCACGCCGGTCAAGCCGCCAGCTTGGCCTCGATGTAGTTCACCAACGTCTTGACGGTGAACAGATCGGGCATCTTGCTGACCTCAGGGTTTGCCTCGAAGCCCGAGAAGTCGGCGTGGGGCATCGCCTTCTTGATCTGCTCCAGGCCGACGGGCGTGAACTGCCCGTTAGACACGTACTCAGGGTTGTTCAACAGGTCGTCAGGGAACAGCTCACCCCGGGGGATCTTGATCCCGAAGCCCTTCTCGAGCCTGAACACGATGTCCAGAAAGTCGATGCTTTCCGCCCCGAGATCTCCCTGCAGCGTAGCGTCCTCGGTGACCTCATCCGGCTCCACGGCCAGCGCTTCGACCAGGGTGTCACGGATGTTCTCAAAGATCTCGTCACGGCTCATCGCCATTTCAGATTACCTCCGTCATTTTGGTGTCGTCAGGCGTCCGACGGTGATCCTGTTACGCCCCCGCGCTCGGCAGGCGGTCAGACGCCCGGTAACAACAACTTCATCTGTTGCCGCGCGGATGCAATCAGCCTTTGATCCACCGCTTCCAGGGTCGGATCCTTCTCGGCCAGGTTGAAATGCCGAAGCGACAGATGCGCCTTGACGACTTCCGTCTCGCCGCACCGCCCGACGCCCACAAATCGGCTTGAGTCCGCGTGGATTCCCTTCGCTTCGACGGCCAGTTCAAACACCCGGCCCGGCGGAACGAAGCTCTTGTAAGTCACATTCTTCGCCTCCGCCAGCTGCAGCATGCTGTGGGCGAAGTCCTCGGTGACCCGGACCAGCCACGCTGCTGCCTGGACCATCGCTTCCACCAGCAGCACCCCCGGCATCACGGGAAACCGCGGGAAGTGGTCCGCCAGGTACTCCTCGGCCAGCGAGACGGCCTTGACCGCCGAGATCCGCTCGCCGGGCACCAATTCAGTGATTCGATCAATCAGGATGAACTTCATGTCCCGCCAGCGTTCAACCGCCCTGTGACCCGCTACTTTCTGGTGGGCAGGAGTTTAGACGCGCCGCCACTGCCTTGCAAGTCCCGCGGGCTCGGATTGTGAACCGGGCACCGGGAGCTGGGGGCCGAGCAGTGGGGACTGGCCACGGGCATTCAGAGCCGACCCGCCTGGACCCGACCGGCAGGGAAGCGCCGAGGACTGGGAACCGCGGACTCGGGGCTGGGTGCATGACACTTTGGGCGGCTTGTTGGAAGGCGCCGCCCCCAGGTGTTT
>CAZOIA010000349.1:0-3637 GCA_964579675.1 uncultured Planctomycetales bacterium
CTGTCAGGCAAACGGCGGTCGATCTCAGATTGCGCACCGACGCCGCCCCGCACCGGCAATGGCAGGTCGCGGACCAACTGCTGGAAATGGGCCTTCGACCGGGCGATAAGGTCGCCCACGTCGGGCAGGCATTGAAGAGCTGGTCCTACTGGGCCCGACTTGCCGGCGTGCGGATCATTGCCGAGCTGCGCCCGGACGACAGCTTCTGGCTGGCGGACGATGCGACGCGAGCCAGGGTGATGGAAGCCTTCGCGAGCACCGGTGCCCGGGCGGTCATCGCCCGACGGCGGGCCACCGACGAACGCCCCTTCCGTCTGCCCGTCGATTTCGCGCCCGGCTGGCAGCCGGTCGGCAAGACCGGACATTACGTTCACTTTCTCGCCGATTGAATGAGCCCTGGTTATCGGTCGTCGCGACCCCTCTGCCCCGCCTACTTTATCCCGATAACACCTTCATCGGCCTTTCCGGACTTCCGATATCCCCGGGTGTCACGCATGGATTCGGCCGGTGAGTGGAGTAATCGGACCATGGCGAGCGAGGCAAGTCGGTTGAACTTCGGGGTTATCGGATGTGGACGCTGGGGCCCGAATCACATTCGCGTCTTCTCGGAGCTTGATCGATCGCGGGTGATCGCCTGCGCCGACCCGAATGAGGCAAGGTGTGCGGGGATGTCCAGGCGGTTCCCCCAGGTGCGGGCCAGGACCGACTATCACGACCTTCTCGACGACGAGGCGATCGACGTGGTCGTGATCGCCACGCCGACCGACACCCATGCCCGGATCACGGGCGAGGCGTTGCAGGCCGGCAAGCACGTGCTCGTGGAGAAGCCGATCTGTTCGACCAGTGAGCAGGCCCGCGAGCTGGTGCGGCTTGCGAACGACACGGGCCTGGTTCTCATGGTCGGTCACGTGTTCCTGTTCAACAACGGGGTCAACAAGCTTCGAGAAATGATCGATCTCGGCGAGCTGGGCCGCATTCACTACCTCGACGCCGTCCGAACCCACCTGGGCCCCATCCGCGGGGACGTCAACGTGCTTTACGACCTGGCCGCGCACGATATCAGCATCATGCACCACCTGCTCGGTTCGATGCCGGTCGAGGTATCGGCGGTGGGCCGCTGCATCTCGCAAGAGGCGATCGAGGACGTCTGTTTCGCCACGTTGAAGTACCCGGACGGCACGCTGGGCCACATCCACGTCAGTTGGATGAACCCGCGCAAGGTCCGCACGCTCACGGTCGTGGGTGAGCGGAAGATGGCCCACTGGGACGATCTCGACCCGTCTGAGCCGGTACGGCTTTACGACAAGGGGCTGGATGAGACCCCGCATTACGACTCGTTCGGCGAGTTCAAGTATCTGCTCCGCAGCGGTGACGTGCATTTGCCGTCGGTCCGGCAAACGGAGCCGCTGGTCAACCAGGCCCAGGCGTTCCTCGATTGGCTGCTCGCCGGCAAGCCGAACGAATCCGACGCCCGGTACGGCCTGGAGGTGGTGAAGGTGATGGAAGCGGCCGCCCGCTCGATGAAGAGCCAGGGGGCGATGTGCCCGGTCAACGTGGATATCCCCGAACTGAGCGAGGTCGCATGAGTCGCCGCGCCGGGCCCGGCAGATGATCGTCGATCGGAAAGGACAAGCGGGAACGGGTGCCATGAACACGGTGGAGGAATCAACGGTTTTCGTCCATCCGGCGGCCATCTGTGAGGCCTCTGAGGTTGGCGAAGGGACCCGCGTGTGGGCGTTCGCGCACGTGCTTGCGCGGGCGGTCGTGGGCCGGGATTGCAACATCGGCGGCGGCGCATTCATCGAGGGCGGAGCCCGGCTCGGGGATCGGGTGACGGTCAAGAACCAGGTGATGATCTGGGACGGCGTCACGATTGAGGACGATGTCTTCATCGGTCCGGGGGTGATCTTCACCAACGACCGTTATCCCCGAAGCCAGCGGATGCCCGAGGTGACCGCGAAGTACAGCCGGCGAAGGAACTGGCTGGTCCCCACCCGAGTCTGCCGGGGGGCCTCCATCGGGGCCGGGGCGGTCATCCTGTGCGGGACCACTATCGGGCGGTGCGCGAGCGTCGGGGCCGGGGCGGTGGTCACGCGTACCGTGCCCGACCATCGGCTGGTGGCGGGCAATCCGGCCCGAAGCATCGGCTGGGCGTGCACTTGCGGCACGCGGCTCGACGAGGATCTGGGCTGTCCGCAATGCGGACGGTGCTTCATCCTGGGCGAAGACGCCCTGGTGCCAGCGGATTGACCCCATGTACAAGGGCAGGCGAATCATCGCGCTCGTGCCGGCCCACAACGAAGAAGCCAAGATCGGGCAGGTCGTCGACCGCACCGACCGGGACCTGGTGGACACGTTGCTGGTGATTGACGACGGGTCCACCGATGCAACCGCCTCGGTCGCCCGGAGGAAAGGAGTCCTCGTCCTGGCCACCGGTGCGAGAACCGGCGTGGGAGCCGCCCTGCGAACGGGACTGGAATACGCCCGGGAATCCGGACACGACATCGTGGTGATCATGGCCGGCAATAACAAGGACGAACCGGCCGAAATCCCGCAATTGCTCGATCCGATCTGCGATCAGGACTACGACCTGGTGATGGGTTCGCGCCATCTGGCAGGTGGCGTATGCGGCGGGGACATGCCCGGTTATCGCAAGCTGGCGACCCGTTTTCATCCGTGGCTGATGAGCCGGTTCGCGGGCAAGAGGCTAACCGAGAGCACCAATGGATTTCGCGCCTTCAAGACGGCGCTCCTTGACGACAAGCGCATCAACCTGAATCAGCGCTGGCTGGACGCTTACGGTCTGGAGGTCTACCTGCTGTTCAAGGCGGTCAAGGTGGGTTACCGGCACATGGAAGTGCCCTGCACCAAGATCTATCCGCCCCGGAAGCTGGGCTACACGAAGATGACCCCAATCGCCGGCTGGTGGAGCATCATGCGGCCGGTCTTTCTGCTCGGCCTGGGGCTCCGACATTAACAGGGCGTCAGATCATGGCAATACCGCTCGTCAACCTGAAGCGACAACACGACCGGCTGTACACCGAGATCCGGGCGGCGATCAACCGGGTGATCGCCCGCGGTGACTTCGTGCTCGGGTCCGAACTGCAATCGTTCGAGGAGGAGTTCGCCGCCTATTGCGAGGCGAAGCACTGTCTCGGGGTGGGCAGCGGGCTGGACGCTCTGACGCTGGCGATGAGAGGGCTTGGCATCGGCCCCGGTGACGAGGTGATCACCACTGCCAACACCTTCATCGCCACCGCCCTGGCCATCCATCACACGGGGGCGTCGCCGGTGCTGGTCGATCACGACCCGGGGACGTACAACCTCGATCCCCGCCGGCTCGCCGCCGCCATCACGCCGACCACCAAGGCCATCCTGCCGGTTCACCTCTACGGGCAGCCCGCCGACATGGATCTGATCCAGACCGTCGCGGACGAGCATGGCCTGCTGGTGATCGAGGACGCCGCCCAGGCGCACGGAGCCCGGTACAAGGGACGCCGTTGCGGCAGCCTGGGCCGGGCCGCCTGCTTCAGCTTCTATCCCGGCAAGAACCTCGGGGCCATGGGTGACGGCGGAGCCATCGTCACCAATGACGATGATCTGGCCGAGTGGCTGCGGGCGGCGAGGAACTACGGCT
>CAZOIA010000350.1:0-3587 GCA_964579675.1 uncultured Planctomycetales bacterium
CGGAAACACCTGGGGCGGCGCCTTCCAACAAGCCGCCCAAAGTGTCATGCACCCCGGCTTGCCGGGTCCAGGCAGCGGGGCTATCGTCCGTATCCATGCCGACCGGTCGGCCTCGCGTCATCCTGAACGATCGTGCCCTGCGCCTTC
The DNA here is from genome assembly GCA_964579675.1 of uncultured Planctomycetales bacterium. GTDB lineage: Bacteria > Planctomycetota > Phycisphaerae > UBA1845 > PWPN01 > CAZOIA01. Next base: position 148 of record CAZOIA010000350.1, read on the forward strand.
CCTGGACCGGGGTGGCTCACTACATAGCTCAGTTGATCGCCGCGCTGGCGGAACAGGACCCCGGGATCGACCTTCTGCCGTTCTATCAGAGGTACTTTGCCCGTTGGCAATCGGCCCCCGGCAGCCCGTGGCGAACCGAACCCGGGACAAGCTGCCCCCGCTGGCGAAGGGCCGCGCAGGCTAAAGCCCGCGGCTCGTCGGGGGGCCAATATCCGCTACCCACGTACCCCGGGGCGGGTCATGGCCGCCGCTGGCCGCCGTGGCTGCGCCATGTCGCCCAGGACAGCTACAACCTCGCCCTCAAGACTATCGGACGCGCCCGCGGCTACCACGTCTACCATGAGCCGAACCACATCCCCGCCCCCTGGCCGGGGCCGATCGTCACCACGATCCACGATCTCTCCGTGCTCCGCTCTCCCCGGTGGCACCCGCCCGACCGGGTCCGGTGGTATGACCGCGACTTCTTCGCCGCCCTGCCAAGAAGCCGTCATTTCATCACGGTCTCGCAGTTCAGCAAGCATGAGATGGTGGCTTTGCTGGGCATCGCCCCCGCCCGGATCACACCGATTGCCCTGGCCCCGCGGCCCGTCTTTGGGCCCCGCCCGGCGGAACTGGTCACCGCCTGGCTCACCAGGCGCCGTTTGCCCCGCGACTACCTCTTGTACGCAGGGACGATCGAGCCGAGGAAAAACGTGGACGGCCTGCTGGCCGCTTATGCACGGTTGCCGTCGGCCACCCGCGGGCGTTTCGCGCTGCTTATGGCGGGTGCGAGCGGCTGGGGCGCCCAGACCGTCGAGGCACTCATTCGCCGTCACGGCCTCACCGGGCAGGTGCGAGTCCTTGGATACGTTGAGGACGAGGAGCTGGCGTATCTCTACGCCGGCGCGCGGGCGCTGGTCTGGCCAACATTCTACGAGGGTTTCGGCCTGCCGCCCCTGGAATGCATGGCCAGCGGGACGCCGGTGATCACCAGCAATACCAGCTCGATTCCAGAGGTGGTGGGCGACGCGGGGATCCTGGTTGACCCCCACGATGTGTCGGCGATCAGTGACGCGATCAGGCGGGTGCTGGAGGATCGCCAGCTCGCACAGTCGCTGTCGGCCAGGGGGCTGGTGCGCAGCCGGAAGTTCTCGTGGGCTCGGACCGCCGCCGGGCATGCCGCGATCTACCGGCAACTGGCAGATCGTGGATAGTGCTTCCGGAGCATTACCAGGAAGTGGGCTACATCCGGCCGGAAGTCTGGACCATCGTAATCTTCTCGGCCGGCAAGGTCCCAACCAGATCCGGCAAATCGTAGGTTCTCAGGACCCCGTGAACCGTGTTGACCAGTTGGTTACTCGTCACCGGCGTACGTACGACGTCAGACCACGACGTGATGGTGCGTTCAAGGCGGACTGATGCGAAGAGGTCCGGCTCGAGGGCGGCGGCATGCAGGGCCGGCGGTCCGGCCTCGCCGATGCCGATCAGATGGACTCGATACGGCTTGTCGGCCGCATGGTAACTGGCGAGCAACCGGGCACAGACAAGCACGTCCTCCGCCCGCATACCCACGTACGACCTGCCGAGCAGGTAGGCCCGGAAGAAGTCCTGCCAATCGGGCCCGAAGAGCGGGGCCCATCCCTTGTAATTGCTGGTGCCCTCGGTCTCACCGATTCCGCGAAGATCAACGGCCAGCACCGGGTGCCCGGCCAGGACCAACTTCTCGATGGGCCCGTCCGGTCCGGCATCGACGTGCTTGCCTTCGCCGTTGAGGTAGAGATAAGCGTCAGCGGCGGCCTCGGGCGGGCTGAAGAGCAGCGCCGGCAATGAGATGCCGGCTTCCGGTCGGAGTACGAGCCTGGCGAGGTGGTAGCCACGGCGCTGAAGCGTACTCAGCTCTTCAAGTTCGGGCGTCGGCAGATCGGTGAGCTTGCGAATGCCGGCGATCTCACGCACCTGCTCCAGGGCCTCGCGTTTGGGCGTGGCGCTCCAGAACCGCCGGCGCTTCTCCGCCAGGCGCTCCTCCAACTCTGCGTTCAGGTCAAAGACCGATCGCACCCCATTCATGAGCAACACCTGGCCGCGGGGGGTGCACCGGAGCTCCTCGTCGGTAAGGACGGCGAAATCCGGCTCGGTGATCGCATCATCGACGCCAAGCAACCAGCGGCGCATCCACCGCACCATGCCGACCCGCAGCTCGGTCGAGAAGCCGTGTTCGGCGTCGGTCTCGATCAAATCCACGCGCTCGGCGAAACCCATGCGGGTGTAGAACCGCTTGGCCTGGCGGAACGTCTGCCAGGTGGCGCCGATATCAAAGAAATCGCGGGTGGCGGCACAGATCAACGTTGGCCGGGGAGCCCGCATCATGACGTAATCCGCATGTTCCATACCGTGGGCGATTTGGGAACAGATGTTCTGCTCTGCGTCCTGGGGACCGATCGCGTCGATGATCCACCGCAACGAGGTCAGGTAGCAGGCGGGGGCGGCACAGACCACGCGCGAATCGAGGGCCATGATATAGCTGGTCAGCGTTCCGCCACCGGAGTTGCCGGAGCAGCCGATCCGCTTGGGATCGACGTCATCACGACTCACCAGATAGTCGATCCCCCGGATGCCGTCCCAGATGCGGTAGCGGGCGGTGTTGATGCCGAGCAGGATGCTGCCCACGCCGACAAGCGTGTGCTCGCGAGTGGAGCCGAACCTCGGCTTCCCCTTCGCATCGAGGATCTGAGACCGCTCGCCCTGGCCGATGGGGTCGTAACAAAGGGCGGCGATGCCGTTTCTCGCCAGAAGGATGGAGGCACGTTGATATGCCTCCTCCGCTTTGCCATGCCTGCTGTGGCCGCAGGGCACGAGAGCGGCCGGATACGGCGGCTCGGCGAGCGGCAGGTACAGCACCGCCGTCACCGGCAGACCGGGCTCAGACTCGTAAATGATCTTCTCGATTCGGCAATCGTCGCGAGCCAGCGTGCCGACAACCTTCGCGTTGAGCGGCGTCCGCTCGGGGAATCCGCCCACCTGCGCCACGAAGAACCGCCGCATTTCCTCCTGGTAGGCCAGGAGCTGCTCGGCGGTCCGGAGTTCCTCGTACCGCTCCGCCCGACGGTCGAGGGCCTCGTGGGTCAACCCCCGGAGATACTCGGTCATCATTCTTGCGGGAGGGGACTGACCGGGTTGCGGCTTCAGGACGGTGAGGTCCTCGCCTCGGGCCGGGGCGACGCAACCGAGAAGTGGACCGAGGAGAATCAGGCTACGTCGCATGTTCGGCTCCTGAAAGAGGTTGCGGCGGTTGACGTGCCGTAGGAGTATCCGAATCACCGACCCGCGTCCAGCTTATGCGGTGCGGTCATCCTGCCGGCAAGGAATTCGCGACACGTGCTGCTCGATCAGGCCGGTGGAGAGCGCTGGCAGCAGAGACGGGTTTCGTCCCCATTTTCACGTGCGCTCCCTCTGCCCGGAAC
>CAZOIA010000351.1:0-3584 GCA_964579675.1 uncultured Planctomycetales bacterium
CGAGGTCCTCGTCGAACAGGCCCATGAGTTTCAGCCAGCCCTTGGTCAGCAGGTTTTCGGCGGAGTTCCACGCCTTGGTCAGGCCGCTGGTGAATCGCGTCCAGGTGTTGGCCAGAAACGTCGTCGTCTCGACCCAGATCGCCTGCAAGCCCGCCCAGGCCTCGGCGAGCAGACCCACCGCACCGTAGAACGCGTCTGTGGCCAGCGTCAGGAACCAAGTCTTGAAGTCGGTCCAGTAGCCCCTGAGCGCGTGCACGCCGCGCTGCCATTCCAGCTTGAGCGTCAGCCAGAGGATCTTGGCCGCCAATGCGATGTTACCGGCGGCCATCGCATCGCCGATACCCTGCCAGGCCTTCAATGCGGTCTGCTTGAGCGCCTCGAAGCGCTCGCCGAGCCAGCCGAGGGCTTTGACACCCGCGCCGGTCGCATGAAGGATCCCCACCGCCAGACCTACCACGCCCGCCGTGACCAGGCCGATAGGCGACAGCAGTGCGGCGAGCACTGAACCCAGCACGCCGATGGCCGTGCCCACACCGGTGATGATCGACGCGATACCGCCGAAGACGAACGACATGGCCGCCCCGGCGACACCGATGGCGATCAGCGCTCCGCCAACCAGGCCGGTCACCGCGACGACCTTGGCCGCCGAGACGACCATTGCCTTGTTCTTCTCCAACACACGCCGCACGTGCGCGGTGTAGGCCTTGACAGTCCGGGCGATGCGGGCGACGGGCTCGGCCAAAGCCTCGCCCACGACCGACAGGGCAACAATGGCCGACTGCTTGATCTGCCTGAAACCGTGGGCGAGTGTGCCCGTCATCTTCTTGTAAGCGACCTCGGTGGCGCCCGCCCGATCGGCCATGACGGCGATGTCTTCGGTGAAGCCCTCCATGTTCTTCAGGGCCGGCAGTACGCCCTTGAGGGCCCGGATGTTCGGGAAGAGCTTTGAGATCGCATCGGGCGGGAGCTTGCTGATCTTCCCGAAGACGCCTGCCAGACCTTCCGACCGGATCGTGGCCGACGACATCTCGAAGCCGAGTTGCCGGGCGTACTCGGTCGCCTCAGACACCGGCTTGAGGAAGGATGAGATGATCGCGTTGAGCGCGGTGACGGCGTTTTCGGTCTGGACGCCGTTACGGGTCATGGTGGCCAGCGCGGCGCCCGCTTCGTCCAGGCCGACGCCGGCCGTGGCCGCGATCGTGGCCACGTTGCCGATACTCGGTGCCAGCTCGGCGAACGTGGTCTTGCCCCGCTTGACAATCGAGAAGAGCCAGTCCGAAACGTCGCCGGCTTGCTCGGCGGACAGGCCGTAGGCGTTGAGGACGGTGGTAATCGCATCGGCGGCGGTGCCGGTGTCGGTGATGCCGGCCTGGGCGGCTTTGGCCGCGGCGGCCAGCACGGACAGGGCGTGCTCGGCCGGGACCGAGGCCGACAGGATGTCGTACAGCCCCTTGGCGAGCGTCTCCGTGGACTCGCCGAACTCGACCGACATGTCGCGGATGCCCTGGCGGAACCGGCCCATGTGCTTGTCGGGCTCGTCGAGCATGGTCGAGACGTTGGCCATCTGCTGCTCGAAGTCGGCGAAGATCTTGACGCCGGCGATGAGTGGCGTGGCGAACACCGCGCTGACCTTGGCCAACTGCACGCCGATCTGGCGCACCGATGCACTGAAGGCCTTGAGCCTGCGCGATGCGTTGCGCAGGCCCTTGACCAGCCGGTTGTCGTGGGTGTAGAGCTCGACGTAGGCCGCCCCCGCACGGATGTTCCTGGCCGATGGCACAGCGTGTCCTCCAGCTACCGCTTCGTCATTGCCGCCCGGAATGATACGCCGGTCCAGGTGGCAATGATGATGGCCAGGGCCTCGGCCAGCTTGTCGTCAATCAGGCCAGAGCTCCAGAAAAGCCCCAGGATCCCGGCCGCGATCATCCCGATGTACGTCTTCTTGCCGCTTAGAAACACTCGGATCTGACGCAGTGTCTCCATTGGATTGGACCTCCATCACCGTCTGTGGCTCGGATTCACTCCGCACGATCTTGACCAGCACGAGGTCGCCCGTGGCACACCCGGCCGTCGGCACGGTGCAGGCCAGCGGCACGACCGGCCACAGGACCATCGAACGAACGACCCTTCGCATCCGCGTCACTCGGATTCCTCCTTCTTCGCATTGCTCGCCGGCCGATCAGGTGTGACGTCCGGCCCCTGGTCACCCTGCGTCGCGCCGGCCAGGTTCGCGCTCACACCGTCGAGCTTGACACTGGCCGTCCAGACGAAGCCGGTGCCGACGATGCCGTAGCCGTCCATCACGTAGCCGGGATTGATGAGCGAGCCCTGGCCCTGGAGCGCCGCCGACCGCTGGCCCAGATCGGTGACCGCCTTCTGGACGGCCGGCGAGACGACCTCGTCGATCATGCGGTTGCTAACTCGCTCGATCGGCTCGGTATTGACCGCACAACCGGGGCTGAGAACCACTACCAACATCGCCAGCAACAACATCTGCATCACCTTCCGTGGAAACATCACCTCACGCTCCTCCTACACTTGCGCCTTTGTCCACAAACACCCGTTTGAGGATCGACAGGTCGCTGGTCCGGATGATTGGCTCGTTCGATTGCCGCTGCTCCATCGGGTTGAAGTCCGCCGGCATGAACGGCCTGGTCTTCTTCGAGTCCCGGTGAGCGTTGGCGATCATCGCCAGCACGGCCGACGTATGGGCCCAGTTGTCCCGCACCCTGGCCTCCGCCATCGCCAGCAGCTCGCGCAGCGTCAGGGGTCCGGGATCGAGGCCGACGACGCCGGCAAGCTGCCAGATGAGCTGCCAGGCATCGACGCGTTCAGCTCGGCCTCGATTCGGGCCTCCAGCTCCGGATCGTCCAGTCGCGTCTCGGCCACTTGTAGCGCCCGGGCCTCCAGCGCCTTGAGCTTGGCCAGGGCCTTGGCCAGCACGCGGCGCTTCGGCCCGGGGAAAAAACCCACGAGTTCCTCCAGCAAGGCCGTGGTGGCATGGTCGATCGCGTCACCGGCCATCGCCCGGCCGAAGTCCTCGTCGCTGATCTGGCGGGCGTCCGCATCCGGCTTGACCAGGCAGTAGATCACGTCGCACAGCAGCACCGGGTCGCTGACGATCCGCTCCAGCAGCTTGCCATCCACCACGTCCAGCAGGTTGACATCGAGCAGCGAGCGGACGCGCTTGACGGCGTCCACGTTGATCGTGATCGTCCAGGTCCGGCCGGTGTTGTCGGTGAAGGTTCTCATGCGTTACGCTCCTGCCTCCTTCCACGCCGGGGCCCGCGTCGAGTACGTCGGCTTGGCCGTCACGCTCACGGTGAGCGCCTCTTCCAGCGGCTCGTTCCGGCTGAAGTTGGTGATCGAGAAGTCGGCGTCGAGGCCCTCGCCGTTGGCCCCATCGAGGATTGCCAGAGCGATGGCTGTGTTGTTGAAGTACGCCTGGCGGATCGCGGTGAAACCAGCATCGCCGGTGTCCCAGATCATCTCGAACTCGACGCTGCCGTTCTTGAGCGTGGCCACGGTTGCCCGCCAGCCCTGGTTGCCCCGGGTGGTCACGTCCGCCTCGCCGGTCTCCAGGT
>CAZOIA010000352.1:0-3567 GCA_964579675.1 uncultured Planctomycetales bacterium
CCCTCCGGAAAGCCCTCTGCGATACCTTGGACGGGGTGAGCATCGCCAAGACCCCCGTGGATCAGGCCGCCCGGTGCCTGCAACTCGGGAACTGGGAACCGAAGAAGGCCGCCAGCTTCCCGGTCTACCTGCTGCTCTGTCCCAACCGACAGGCGCTCCGCGAGCAGGTTCTGGAATTACAGCATCGAAGCCGTCGGCCCGGAGCGATCCTAATGACGCCGAGCCGTGTGAACTGGACGGACGCCGTCGAGGCTTCCGCGCGATCGGGCAACATGCTGTTGGTGCCCATCTGTGAGGTTGTGACCTTGGAAGCTGACGCGCTCGTCGAAGCGGACGCCTGGGAGGAGTATCTCCGGGTCTTCGCCCAGATGATCAAGTTGACACTGCCGAGCAGTTACCGCAACAAGAAACCAACGCCGATGCGGGCCGAGCGAACCGCTTCCATCGAGAAGCTCGAGAAAGAACTCGAAGGGCATCTGCTTGCGGCACGGGATCATGCCTTCTCACTCCATGACCGAGGTCTTACCCCCGTACTCCTGCCTCGTCCACTTCAGAAGGACCTTGCCAAGCGCACGGGCCTGACACGGTCCGAAGTCTCCCGATGCCTCCGTGATGGCCGAGCACGAGTGCTCAAGATGCTCTGGGAGACGGCCAACTCCCTCGACGCGGTCATGAAGTTCCAGCGGCGGCGATAAGCCGCCCTGCCCATCTCAGCCTATTCCAAGGTGCGATTGCAGTTACGGCGATTCGCTGCAACTGCAATCGCTCTTTTTGTGCGCGCAGATGACTTCTGAATAACGACTTGCAGCAGTCGCAGAAGTTTTCACGCCGTCATCTGCAACCCGCCCGGAGGCCGGTGCGGCCCGCCGTGGGCCGCGAACGCAGGCCCCGTAGCGGGAGTTTCACAGATGACTGCACTGGCTGTATCCCCCCATCGTTCCACAACTGACAACGCTCACCTCATCGACGACTACGTCCTGGAGAGGATCGACTTCAGGGCGCGGCGGCTAGCGATCAAGCTTCGGCTGTCGGACGACCGGCGCGACGATCTCCAGCAGGAGATGGTCGTCGAGCTACTCAAGGCGGCGGATCGCTTCGATCCGGACGGCTCCGCCTCCTGGCACACCTACGCCTGCCGGGTGCTGGACCTGGCGGTCAAGAAGCTCGCCCAGAACGAGTGCCGCATGCGGCAACGTGAGGCGGGCAGGCCGATGGGCTTCTCCGAGTCGCCCGACGGATACCCCTCGGCCGTGAACAACCCGGCGCATGAGGGTGAGGACGACCTGGCCCAACTCGAGCTGAGGCTGGACATCGAGCATGTCCTCTCGGAGATGCCGGAACGGTTGCGGGAAGTCTGCGAACTGCTCAAGCACCTCTCGCCAACCGAAGCGGCCGAGGAGATGGGCATTCACCGGAACTCGATCTATCGCTTGATTGCGAAGGCCCGCAAGTACTTCAAGGCGGCTGGCCTGGGTTTTTCACAAAACAGCGCGGCAGATCCGAGCCCTGCGCGGATGTAGAGGGCAAATCTCCGGAAACGACACACGCGAGGTGAAGTATGGATGACGTGCTCGGCATCGACCTGAATGTGCTGATCTGCGAAACCGCCGAGGAGTAGACCTATCGCGCCCGGGCGGGATGGCGTACCGCGGGTATGGATGCCGTTCATGGATGACGCGGTTGGGCTCCCCGCACCCGCCTGGGCGCCGTGTGGCAGGACCGGAATCCGGCAACCAACGGAAGGACGGGCTGTGGGTTCGATCCCCGCACCTGCCGTGCAGATGGAACGTGAAAGACGAACCCCAAGCAATGAGGAGTGATTCATGAGCCTACTGGAACAAGTGCATTCAGGCCGGCGGCACTCACCGCCGAGACTGCTCATCTACGGCACCGAAGGGATCGGCAAGAGCACGACCGCGGCCCAGGCGCCCAAGCCGATCTTCGTGCCGACCGAAGACGGGCTCGACCAGATCGATTGCCGCTCGTTCCCGCTGGCCGGCAAGCTCGCCGACGTGGAGGCCGCGCTCCAGGCGCTGATCCACGAACAGCACGAGTTCGAGACGGTCGTAATCGATTCGCTCGACTGGCTCGAAAGGTTGATCTGGGATGCGCTGTGCGAGCAGTACGGCGTGACCAGCATCGAGAAGGTCGACGGTGGCTATGCCAAGGGCTACACCCACGCCCTGACGCACTGGCGCCGGGTGATCAACGACTTGGACGTCCTTCGCAACCAGCGCGGCATGTGCGTGATCGCACTGGCGCACGCGAAGGTCGAGAAGTTCGAAGATCCCGAGCACCCGGCCTATGACCGCTACTCGCCCCGCCTGCACAAGCACGCCACGGCACTCGTCACCGAGTGGGCCGACGCGGTGCTGTTCGCGACCCGCAAGCTCATCACCAAGACCGAGGAGGCCGGCTTCGGCCGCGACCGCACAATCGCCGCGGCCCTGGGTAAGGACGGTGGTGAGCGCATCCTGCGCTGCGTAGGCAGCCCCGCCTGCGTGGCGAAAAACCGTTACAGCCTGCCGGCGGAGCTGCCCCTCTCATGGCCAGCGCTGATGCAGGCTCTCATCGGCAACGGGAACAACGACACGGACCCCGAGAACAAGGAGAACTGAACACATGGCGAACCTGAATGGCTTTGATGCACGAACCGTCGAGCCTAATGCCGACTTCGAGCCGATCCCAGCCGGAAAGTACCTGGCCGCGATCACCGAGTCGGAGATGAAGGACAACAAGGCCGGGACGGGCAGCTACCTGCAGTTGACGTTCACCATCCTGGAGGGCGAGCACAAGAACCGCGTGCTCTGGGCGCGGCTGAACCTCGACAACCCGAACGCCACGGCCGTCAAGATCGCCCGGGCTGAACTGTCGGCCGTCTGCCACGCCGTCGGCGTGATGGCCCCGAAGGACTCGGTCGAGCTGCACAACCTCCCGCTGGTGATCACCGTCAAGCTCAAGAAGCGACAGGACACCGGTGAGATCACCAATGTCATCAAGGGCTACGCGAAGAAGGAAGCGGCCGCGGGTGTCCCGCAGCAGGCGACCAGCAGCACGCCGCCGTGGAAGCGATAAGGGATACGGAGATGGACAGCACCACGGTCGCGAACGGCGATGAGCGGATCGTGAAGGTCCTGGAGATCGTGGAGGGTGAGGAGACCGTGTTCTATGCCATCCGCGACGTGAACCTGGACTACTGGCTCGGCGACGACTCGCTGAACGACGATCAGACGAAACCAGTCGTCTGGAATCGCGAGGAGTTTGACAGCTGGGCGGACCCTGAGGACGACGAAGGGCCCTCCTATATGTGGACGAAAGATCGTAAGAAGCGAGCCGAGTTTTCCACGTATTCCGATGCCTACGAGGTGCTCAAGAGCCTATGGCACTTCCGAGCTTCTCAGGGAAAAACCGCATGTTCCTGACGCTGCCCTGGCCGCCGAGCATCAACCACTACTGGCGCCGGGTGGGGCCGCGGACGCTGATCAGCCGGGAGGGCCGGGCGTTCCGCAGGGACGTCTGTGCCCTCCTGGGCGGAGGGGGATTCCGAAGGCCGCCCGCCGGCGGAAG
>CAZOIA010000353.1:0-3500 GCA_964579675.1 uncultured Planctomycetales bacterium
CTGGCCCAAAAACGCGGTTCTTCGCCCTTTGGACCCGCTCAACAGTGCCCCTGGGTCATCGGTTTCCGGACGATCCAGGGAAGATCATACCAAGGCGGGAACGAAAATCCACTTGCTTTCCCGGTTCCGATGGTCCATAATCCCCGATAATGCATGATAGGGTCACTGGCGGAGCCCGAATCGGCTCCGATCAGGATGTATTTGAAGGTCGTCGGATGACTAGGTGAAGGGCAACCCGGCAGTGCCGGGGGGCTCGTTGAAGAGTAAGCCGACGTGGTCGAATACCTCAGGGTATTCCGCCACGTCGGCTTTTTTTGGGCTGCAGCGGCACGGGACAGTCGCAACAAGAAGGGACCGATCTGATGGACGAGTCCAGTTCGACCATGGCGCAACAGATCGCCCAGGCGGCCATCGCTTCCGAGCAGCAGAGGACGGGTCACGTGCCCGGATCCGCAAGCGTAGTCCTGAGTGATGACACGCTGGTGATCACGTTGCACGGGGCGTTGTCGCCAGCCGAGAAGGCCCTGGCGAAAACGCCGGCGGGTATCGCTCAGTTGCAGGAGTTTCACCGGCAACTGTTCGCCAACACCTCCGGCTCGCTCCGGCAGGAGATCGAGAGAATCACCGGAATGGAGGTGCGTGAAGCGGCGGCGGAAGTTGAGCCGGCCACGGGTACGGTGGTGAAGGTGTTCACGTCCGGCACCGTTGTGCAGGTGTTCTTGCTCGCGGACAGCGTCGGAATGCAGACCTGGAGCGGCAACGACCCGGCCGGCGATGGATGACATGAAGATGCTCAGTCCAGGTATCGGCATAGCAGTGTCAGCTATGGCGGGAAAGGCGCTGTCCAGGCCCGTGGGATGCCCCGGAGGGGAGGCATGCCGCGGGGCCACACGGATACCGCATCCCATGAATGGGGATGAATCATGCTCACCGTAACACCGGGCGCAGGAGTCCGCTTATTGCGGAAGTTGGCCCGCAAAGGTGCCACGGATGACACAGCTATGAGGTTCACGCGAAGGACTGATGGCTGGAGGCTGAGTTTGGACCATGCCCGCCCTGCCGACACAGCAATCACCCACGAGGGCCGGATCGTGCTGCTGTTGGACGAACAGGTCTCGCAGGCGATGGCGGACATGACCCTCGATGTCAGGAATACGAAGGCAGGTCAGCGACTGGCGCTGCGATGAATCAGTAACAGGGAGGACCGCAACACGGAGCTTCCGCGGCGAGCACGGGGTGACGTTTACCTGCCGGATGGAGCTTTCGGAGAAGAAGTCGACGAGCTTTGCCGGATCGGCGATGCGCGCGACTTGGCGATCGGAATCGTCCATGCGTTCGATTTCCGCACGCGCGTGCGGAACCGGGCCCGGCCATTGTTGGCCGAGCCATACTTATTGGAGATGCGTAATGAACAAGAAACTGCATGTGGGAAACCTGGGCTACGACGTCACCGGCGCGCAGCTTGAGCAACTGTTCTCGGAGCATGGCACAGTAGAAAGCGCCAATGTGATCGAGGACAGGGCGACGGGCCGAAGCAAGGGATTCGGCTTCGTCGAAATGAGCTCGGGAGAAGAGGCCCGGGCCGCGTCAACAGCGCTCGATGGACATAACCTGGATGGCCGTACCATCAAGGTCAGCGAAGCCAAACCCCGTCCGAGCGCTGGCGGCGGGCGTGAACGTCGCTGGTAGTGAGTTGCTGCTGGTTATACGTCTACCCGAGAGTATCAAGCCGCGCCGTTTGATGCTCCCGGGTGGCTCCCCCAGGAGCGGGGCCACCTGCGCCCGGTTTTCGCGAGGTTCGATTCCAGGAGAACAGGACATGTTGACCCTAACTGAAGCCGCCGGAGCCCACCTGGCTGATATCCTGGCTGACAAGGAATGCCCGGATGACATTGCCGTGCGGTTCGTCTGCGCGGAGTCCGGGCACTCCCTTGTACTGGACAGCAAGAAGGCCGGCGACTCGGCGCTCGAGCACGAGGGCCGGACCGTATTGCTCCTCGACCAGACTGCCGTTGAGCTTCTGGATGGCGAGACGGTGGACGTCAAACAGACCGACACAGGCGGGAAGCTGTTCCTCGTTGAGAAGGACGCAGGATCAGCGTGAGAGCCGGGTGTCAGAATCTCCTTGAGTACCTTGCTTCCGGCAAGGCTGCCGAGGCGTCAAGAATGCTGCCAAGCGAGAAAGAAAGACTGCTCACACTCTTCGGTGATCAGCAGCGGTGGTGCCAGGAAGCAGAGGCGAAAGACGAGACGGGCGAGGCTGTACATTACGATGATCCCTCAGCAGTGGCGTGGGACATAACCGGCGGGATGTGTTCGCTGTTCGGGTGGCAACGGGCGCTGGAACTGTTTCCCCAGTTGGATCGTCACGTCCACCAGATTAAGCGCAGCCGGTGGTGGGTCACCGACCCTGGAATCGCGTCGATGGGGGCGTTGCAGGACTTTAACGACGAGGCTTGCACCACGTTTGAGATGATCACTGAACGGCTAAAAACGATGCCGGTGTGGAACGGTCATCGGGATCGTCGGTAGGGCACTGAACGCGAGGCTGCGATCTCTGGTCCCGTGTGTCTCCAGCCTCGTCCGATGGTCCGATGCTCTCTTCGGGGCGCGCCACAGTGTCGGCCGAAGCGCCTCGGTCGAATTGAGGTAATCTGCGGAAAGGGTTCTCTTACGATGAAGGTTCTACTTGTCGCTGCCGCCACTCCGGACACATTCTGGAGTTTCAAGCACGTCCTGCCGTTCGTGTTCAGGCGGGCGGCGTTTCCTCCGCTCGGTTTGCTTACCGTGGCCGGCATGCTTCCCAAGGACTGGCAACTCCGGCTTATCGATCTGAACACCACGCGACTTCGGGATGTTGACATCGAGTGGGCGGATTACGTCTTCCTGTCCGCCATGATCGTTCAGGCGGATTCCGCCCGTGAAGTCGCCGCACGATGCAGATCGAAGCAGACGACGGTGATTGCCGGGGGCCCTCTGTTTACGACCAGCCACGCTCGCTTCCCGGAGATCCATCACTTTGTTCTTGGGGAGGCAGAAAACGTCATGCCTGCCCTCGTAGCAGACATGGAATCAGGTAGTCTTGAAGCGTATTACTCCAGCAGCAGTCGCCCCGATATCACACACACGCCAACACCGCGCTGGGACCTCATCAAGCTGCGGCAGTACGCGACGATGCCGCTGCAGTTCTCGCGCGGCTGCCCGTTCAATTGCGAGTTCTGCGACATTATCGTGATGAATGGGCGCATACCCCGAACGAAAAGCCCTGGCCAAATGATCGAGGAGCTGGAAAGTCTGATCGTTGCGGGTTGGCGGGGACGGGTGTTCATCGTTGATGACAACTTCATTGGCAACAAGGTCAAGGTAAAGGCTTTCTTGCGAGCCCTGATCTCCTGGCAGAAGAGTCTACGCGTCAGGCTGTCGTTTACCACGGAGGCCTCCCTGGATCTGGCGGACGATCAGGAACTCCTCGATCTCATGGCCGAAGCGGGCTTCAATCA
>CAZOIA010000354.1:0-3458 GCA_964579675.1 uncultured Planctomycetales bacterium
CACTCGATCGTCGTGACCCCACCCATCCGCCCAGGCGGATGGATGGGCCACCCGCCCTGAAGGGTGGTTCGTACAGACGATTCCCGTTGTCCTCACCACCTGCTTCCCATGTAGGGGTCGCTTCGGTTGAGATGGCAGTTACAATGTTCGGCCATGGTGCGTCAATGGCTGGTCCGGGAAAGGTGGGCCTTGGTCGTCGGTTTGGGGCTGACCCTGGCGGCGATCGTGCTCCACGCGATCGGGGTGACCGGGCCGATCGAGCTGCTGTGGTTTGACGCCCACGTCCGCCATTTCAGTCGGATCCCGGGTTCCGAGGCAATCGTGCACATCGACATTGGCGACGACGCGCTGCGTCGCATCGGGCCCTGGCCCTGGCCGCGGGACGTCCAGGCGGACCTGTTGCGGATCCTGCACGACTTGGGGGCCGACCGCATCGTAATGGATATCGTCTGGACCGACCCGAAGCCGGCGGAAGTGCGGCTGCCGACTCTCGAACCCTACGCCGAAGTCGAAGGCCAGGTCAAGCTGCTGGGCGAGCTATCCGAGGAAAACGTGGTTCGCCCGGATGACGAACTCGCCGGCGCGGTTGCCGAGGCGGGGAATGTGTACCTGGCGGTGTACTATACCCCGCCGCAAGCCCGGGGCGAGTCACCTGATCTCAAGAACAGGATCGCCGGACTGCTGCGCGAGGATTTCGGTCTCGACGTGCGCGAGCTGGCGGAGCGATCAGGTTCATCACCCGAGGCGGTGGAGCGGATCGTGGCGGGGGTGAAGCGTCGCGTGGCCAGCGATCGGGTGAGAGCGGTGCTGGAGGCGAACCCGTCGGCCAGCGCCCGGCAGGTCCATGAGGCAATCCTGACCACACCCTTTGAACGACAGACTGCCGACCGGACCGACATTCTGGCCGGCTACCATCGTGAACTGTGCTTTCGGAGGCTGCGATCCGCCTGGCCGCCGGTCCCAGAGGCGCTTAAGGGTAAGCTCCCGGTCATCGTGAATGTGGAACCGCCGGTCTACAAATTCACCGCCGGGGCGCGGGGCATCGGTTCGGTCACGTTCACCCCGGATCCCGACGGTCGGACCCGGCACGTGCCGCTGCTGATGGAGTGGGAAGGTCGGCTGGTCGAACAGTTGGCCCTGGCGGCGGTGCGGGAGGTGCTCGACATCCGGTTGGAGGATCTGGCAATCGACGGGTCGGGTGACCTGGTGGTCGCAGCCCGGGGGTCCCGTCCGGCCATGCGCGTGCAGTTGGATGGCAAGGGGCAGATGCTCGTGAACTGGCATACCTGCCGCGGGCGCTGGCAGGATTGTTTCACGCACCTGAACTCGGCCCGGCTGCTGCAGATCCGTGATTGCCGGATGCGGATCAGAGAAAACGAGATCCGCAGGCAGTTGAGAATCGCCGAGGCGATGCTGCTGGTCATGGGCGAGGAAGGCTTCGGCCCTTTCCGTCGGGATTACCATGCGATGCTCGAGAACGAGCGGATCGCCCGGTTGGGCAAGCTCCAGGGGCGCAGCGAAGCCCGGGAGGTCAAGGACGCGGAAGCTGAGGCCCGTCGGCTTCGGGAACAGGTCGAAGGTCTTCAACGGCAGGCGTTGTCAATGATTGCTGAGGAGTGGGCTGAGTTGAAGGCCCGGCACGACGCGAACGACCCGGGCCTGGCAGAGGACTACAAGCGATTGGAGGCGGCCAACCGGCTGATCACGGAGGACGTGGCCGAGCTGGACCGGATCAACCAGACCATCGCGGCGGAGCAGGAGCGATTGACCAATCAGCTCCGGCCGCTGATCGATGGGAAGATCTGCTTTGTCGGCTGCACCGCCTCAGCGGTGGCGGACATGGTGACCACGCCGGCCTACGATCTGATGCCGGGGGTGATGGTCCATTCCAACGTGCTGAACAACTTCCTCCAGGGACAATTTCGCGGCTGGTCGGATCGCTCGATGCAGGTGACGGTCATCGCGCTGTTCGGCGTGCTCATGACCGTGCTGACCACGACTCGCGGGCCCAGGACCAGCCTGCTGTTCATGCTGCTGGCGATCGGGGTGGCATCGGTCCTCAACGCGTGGGCGGTGTTCGAGCGCCACGATCACTGGCTCAGGCTCCTGACCGCCCTGGGCCTGACGTTCGTGGTCTGGGCGATCATCGTCTTGTTGCGGTACCTGACGGCGGATCGGCAGAAGCGCCAGCTCAGAAAGGCCGTTGCTCAATACGTTTCGCCGGCGATGGCCCGGCGGATCGGGGAATCAGCCACCCGTCTGGACCTCTCTCCGGTCAGTGGCGAGGTGACCTGCTTCTTCAGCGACCTCCGGGGATTCACCACGATCAGTGAGAACCTGGGACCGGAAGGCACCAAGACGGTTCTGAATCCCTACCTGGAGGCCATGTCGGTCGTCCTGCATCGTCACCGGGCGCTCATCAACAAGTTCATGGGAGATGGCATCTTCGCCTTCTTCAACCCCCCGATCCTGCCCTGCGATCAACATGAGATCGCTGCCTGTGAGTCGGCACTGGAGTCCCAGCGAGCGTTGCAGGAGTTGCGGGCCCGGTACGCGGATCATCCGTTGGCCGGGGAGTTTCAACGGCTGTTCATGCGGATCGGCATTGCCTCGGGGCCGGTGTTCGTGGGGGACTACGGCAGCGAGAGCAAGCTCGACTATACCTGCATGGGCGACACGGTGAATCTGGCGGCCCGGCTGGAGTCGGCGAACAAGCAGTTCGGCTCCGCGATCATGGTGGCCGGCGGGACCCGCCGGAAGGCAGAAGGCCGCTACCTCTGCCGTCATCTCGGTGCGCTGCAAGTCAAGGGACGGACAGTGGGGGTGCCGGTTTATGAGCTGCTGGGCCGGCCGGGGGAGGCCAACGACGAGACGGTGCGTTTCGCTGAAACATTCGGCGAGGCGGTGGCCGCCTTTGCCCGGCGCGACTGGGCCCGCTCGGGGGCAATGTTCGAACGCTGCCTCGAACTCCGGCCGATCGACCCGGGCACGCTTCGTTATCTGGACGCCATTCGTATGTACCGCCAAGAGCCCCCCCCGGACGATTGGGAAGGTACCTTGGAACTGACGGAAAAATGATCGCCCGGCACAAGCCCGGGACAGGTGAGGGGACGTTCCGCTTCTTTGTACGTTTCGGCAAGTCGCCTCACGCTCCGTCCGGATTGCGGGTCGATTGACCTGCTCCGCCCCAGCAAAAAGTAGAAGTGTGATTCAGATGAGGAGGAGAATCATGCCGAATTCAACACGACGCGAACCGCATGCCGACCCGTGAGTACCGCGTGCCCTTTGTCGTGTCCGATCAGGTGCGATCGATCCAGCGGCTTACCTCTGCATCCACTTGTACTGCTGCTCGACGTTGTCGTGGGGCCGGTATCTGCGGACGTGGTCGGCGACCTTCTCGCCCAGGACCTCGATCTTGCCGAGGTCGCCCTCGCCCAGGCGGGCCCGGGCGCAGAACG
>CAZOIA010000355.1:0-3276 GCA_964579675.1 uncultured Planctomycetales bacterium
GGCGCGGTTCGGAAACACCTGGGGGCGGCGCCTTCCAACAAGCCGCCCAAAGTGCCATGCACCCCCTGTTTCGGCGTCGGGGCGAGCCGGCTTGCCCGGCGTCATGCAATCCTCTATACTGAAGGTAGCCCTCATTGGGGGGAGGGGCGCGGCATCTGAACAGCGGAGATGCTGGCGACAAGCGGAGTTTCTCGTCTTTGGGTATCGCGAATTGCAGCTCGCCCTCACGGGGTGTCGGGCTGCTTCTGTGCGAGGAGGATGAACAGAATGTTTCTGATGAAAAAGAGGATGGCGGTTATGACCTGGTACAAGAACTTGTTTGCCGTCACCGCCCTGGTGGGCCTGATGACGGCGGCGGCGGAGGCCCAGAACCTGCTCCAGAACTCGGACTTCGAGACGGGTTCACCGGCCAACTGGACGGTGACCGGGGCCACCGAATGGCAGGACGGAGACTGGTTCGGGTCCGCCACCTACCACTCGGCCACCCATTTCGTGGGCGTGGCGAACAACGGCGGACACGCGAGCGGAACGGTCTGGCAGAGTGCCGGCCTGCCGTTCGGGGCAACCACCTACAATCTGACGTTGTCCTTCTGGGCGTTGCTGTTCGACATCGGCGGCGACCCGGACACGATCACGGGGCAGATCGTTGTAGACAGTACAGTGGTCGCCTCGGTGGCCATGACGCACGCCGACGGCCTGGACACCTACGTGTATAAACAGGTAAGCTGGACCGGGCAGGTCAACACCGAGATCAAGGTCAACTTCCTGCTGGAAGCCGACGGTCACAGCCAGGCGGGTAATTGGGGCGTGGTCTGCCTGGACGACGCCGAGCTGACCGGCGGCGGCGCGCCCACCCAGCATACGATCAACAGCATCGATCCCGAGCTGATCGCTGACAACAGCGCGGACACGCCCGCGACGATTACGGGGACAAACCTCGACGGCGTGACGGCGACGAAGCTCGTCCAGGGGGCCACGGAGCTTGCCGGCACGAACATCGTGGTGGCGCCTGACGGGCTGTCGCTGACCACCGATTTCCCAACGTCCGGAGCACCATTCGGCGTCTATGACGTCGTGGTGGAGAAGACGGGCAACACCCCGGCTACGCTCGTGGGCGGGTTCCGCATTCGCGATCCGAACGGATCATTCCTGGTCAACGGCGGCTTCGAGGAAGGCGACCTGACCGGCTGGGACACGTGGTACAGCGATTGGGGCGGCAATCCGGTGATCGACCATGTCTACGTGGCCGGCTCGGGCGACTTGTTCATCCACACCCCCAAGGTCGACGACGTAGCCACGCCCGTAGTCGAGGGCGACTACTCCTTCCGGGCCGGTGAGTACCGGGAGAACGGCGGTGAGGGTGGGGTTTATCAGCAAGTCCCGGTGTTCCCCGGCGAAGAATTGGCCCTTGCGTTCCAGTGGGGCGGCGGCAACACGCAGGAGGACTCCGCGATGGAGATCGGAGTGCTCAAAGGCGAGCACACCACGGCCTGGCAGTACCCGCCCGAGGATGTTCTCGGTCTGGTCAGGTACGAGAACCCGGACGAGTTCGGGTGGGAGAGCAGCTCAATCACGTTCACGGTGCCGGCGGGTGAGGATCGGATCACCGTCTACACGAAGGTCTGGCACTACACGGCGGGCCTCTGGAACTACGTGGCCCTGTGGACCGACGGCATGACGCTTTCGAGGCCGCAGTGCCCCAACCAGCATGAACTGACCAGCATCAATCCCACCTCGCACGACGCGAACAGCGAGATGGATCTGACGGTATATGGCTCGAACATGGACCAGGTGACGGCAATCAGGCTGGTCCGTGGTCAGGATCAGATAGTAGGAACGATCACGTCGGCGGGCTTCGGCTCACTGACAGCGCACTTCGTGCCGCCGCCCGGCGGGGCGACGCTTGGCAATTACGACGTGGTGACGGAGCAGGAAGGTTGCCTGGGGCGGACGCTCGAGGAGGCGTTCACGTACTTCTGTGAATTCCCGTCGACGCTGACCGGGGTCGAGCCGGCCTCGCTGGTCAAGCCGCAGTCCTTGGTGCAGATGACGGTGAGCGGCACGAACGTGGACCTGCTGGACCGGGTGAAGCTCGTTTATACGCCTGAACCGAGGAACCCGCCGGGTGATCGCGCCCCCTACTGGGTGCCGATCTCCGAGGCAACGGGCACCGTGCTCGACGCCTCGAACCCCTCCGCGGTGGTCATGCAGTTCGATCTCTACAACGCCCAGGCCGGTAAGTACAAGCTCGTCGGCGAGCGGGACGACGTGTGCGGCAACGCCAATGAGGTGCTCGACGCGCTCGAGTTGCTGCTGCCCGACGGCGACAGCGTGGTAGTCAACGGCGGGTTTGAGGAAATCAACTTCGAGCCCTGGGTCTTGACCCCCGAGGAAGGCTTCACGACCAAGGGCGAGCCGATGCCGGGAGCGGAGCTCGTCTTCGCGCCGGGGACCGGCCCGGACCCCTGGTACAATCACTACTCGCACGGAGGTGAGTACATGGTGGGCATCCGGTCCACGCACGACGGGACCTGGGAGAATTGGCTCACGCCGAACAGGGGGTATCTGACGCAGTCGGTCGGGCTGCCCAACGGGACGGGGCAGTACGAGATCGTGGCGACGTGCTGGGTCCGCATGTGGGATCAACAGCCCGGAGGGTGCAGCCTGACCGCGTCGATCATCATCGACGAGGGTGCGCAGGTGTCTTCGGTGACCGCGGAGCTGGTTGATCTTCCATTCATGACGGTAGACGGACTGGACCCCTACACGAGGCTTAGCGTTGACTACATCGGTGCCGCCGACAGCGACATCACCATCGAGTTCTACCTCACGACCAGCGCCCAGGGACCGGGCTGGGGAACACCGAGCTCCGTCGTCATCGACGACATCGAGCTCCTGGGAACGTTGACGTGCAACAGCCCGTTCGCCGACGTGGACGGTGACGGCGATGTCGATCAGAGCGATTTCGGCATCCTGCAGAGATGCATTACCGGCAGCGGGTTCGCGGGCGACCTCCCGCAGGAGTGCCGATGCCTGGATCACGACTCGAACGGCCAGGCCGACGGGTCGATCGACCAGTACGACATCGGCGCGTTCGAGGAGTGCGCGACGGGACCGGCGGTGCTGCACCCGGACTACCCGAACCCGTAAACCGTTCACCGGCCGGCAGGCAGTAGGGAGGCCGTCGGCTGGTCGGTCAGGTTCTATAGCAGGTCACGAACGCGTGTGTCCCGAAGAGCCGCGGGCTTCAGCCCGCGCGGCCTTTCGGCAAAGGGA
>CAZOIA010000356.1:0-3241 GCA_964579675.1 uncultured Planctomycetales bacterium
TGGCGCAGGCCGTAGTCGTGCCTGGTAATCCCCTTGAGTTCCATCAGGGCCAGGGCGATCCCATCGCTGACGGCCAGCATGACCGCAATGCTCGCCGACGGCGTCAGGCCCAGCGGACAAGGCTCTTTTATCACGCCCATGTCCAGGATGACGTCGCTCAACTCGCGGAGCCGGGAGTCGGGATGCGAGGTGATCCCGATGATCGTCTTGAGCCCCAGATGCCGGCCCAGCTCGAGCATTTCGAGGATTTCCTTGGTCTTCCCGCTCGTGGAGAAGGCGACAATGCAATCGTCCTGCCCGACGAGCCCCAGGTCTCCGTGGGCGGCTTCGCCGGGATGAACGAAGGCGGCCGGCGTGCCGGTCGAGCACAGGGTGGCGGCGAACTTCCGGGCAATGTGACCGGCCTTGCCCATTCCGGTGGTCAGCACCTTACCCGGGGAGTCGCGAAGGGCGAGCACCGCCTTGGCGAACTCCGGCGTGACCTTGACCGCGGCAATGGCCGCTGCCTCTGTGGCCATGATCTCGGAGATACGTTGCTCGATGTTCATAATATAGCTGTCAGCTCTCAGCTATCAGCTCTCAGCCATCAGCTTTCAGCGCCGAGGGCTGCGGTCACTCTACTGACTCGGTGCCCTGTTGCCAAACTTCCAGTCCGTGTTCTTTCATCAGCGTTGCATTGCCCAGGATCTCGGTCGTAGCCCCGTCGGCGACGATTCGTCCTTCGTCGATGACCATGACCCGCCGGCACAGTCGCCCGACCAGCGCCAGATCGTGCGCCGCAATCACCATCGTCGCATCCAGCGAGGCCAGCACCTCGATGAGCCGCCGCCGCGATCGCGGATCCAGGTTGCTCGACGGCTCGTCCATCAACAGCAGCACCGGCTGCATCGCCAGCACCGAGGCGATGGCGGCATTGCGCTTCTGTCCCATAGACAGGTGATGCGGGGGCCGATCGAGCATCGCGGTCAGGGACATCTGTGAGGCGGCCTCACTGACGCGCTGCTGCACCTGTGCGTCGGACAGGCCGAGATTGACCGGGCCGAACGCCAGGTCGTCCGCCAGGGTCGGCATGAACAGTTGATCGTCCGGGCTCTGAAATACCAGCCCGACCCGCCCGCGGATCGCCTTTACCCGCGACGAGGTGAGTTCCACGCCCTCGACCCGCACGGTCCCCTTCCCAATGAACAGCCCACTGACACACATCAGGAGCGTGCTCTTGCCGGAGCCGTTGGGGCCCACGAGACCGACCTTCTCCCCCTCGGCCACGGCCAGATCCACGCCGCGCAGGGCCGGTGTGCCGTCCGCGTAGGTGTAGGCCAATCCCTGGATGTCCAGCAACGGATCAGACACCGGCAAGTCCTCTCAGGGCGTGTCCCCCGCGCAGCAGGATCAGGTAAGCCGCGGTGGCGGCCAGGAACAGCCAATCGGCGTCCTGAAAGCGCAACGGACGGGTGAGCCGGATCGTACCGTCGTACCCGCGGGCGATCATTGCGAGGTGCGTGCGCTCCGCCTGTTCGAGCGTGCGGACGAACAGCACGCCGATCAGCCCGGCGCTGGACCGCCAGCGCCAGCGGAGCGGTCCGCGACCGCCGTCCCGGGCCCGGCGGGCTTGTCGAAGGTGCATCGCCTGATCGGCCAGCAGGAAGAGGTAACGGTACAGAAACCTGAGCTGAGTCACCAGCAGCCGCGGTACGCCCAGGTTCTCCAGACCCTTGAGCAGCTCGGGGAAGCGGGTCGTGCTGGCCAGCGCGATCAGGGCCGCCATCCCCAGGATGAACCGGATCATTACCGTGGAAGCCGTCACCCATCCGCCGCGGACCGTCAGCGAGGCCCCCACGCGGACCGGCTCAGCGTCGAAGATCGCCGAGAAGACCACCAGGCAGACCACGAACGGCGATACGATCAGAGTATGCTTGGCCACGAACCACAGCGGGATCCCGCCCCAGAGCAGCAGTATCGCCGGGAAGACCGCATACCACGCCGCCGGCAGCTCATGTCGCCCCAGAGAGATCAGCACCACGCTGTACGCCAGCACGCCGAGGATCTTGGCCCGGGGATCGAGTCGATGGATCGGTGAATCCTGATAGGCGAATCGATCGATGTAATGGTGATGCATGCGAAGAAAGCGATGAAGTATGAATGGTGAATGATGGATTCATCATTCCGCATTCATTATTCCCGCGCCGGCTCCGCCGGCTCCTGCCGGCGCCGGCGCAATGACACACCGATAAGCCAGACGACCGAGAGTGTAATGAGCGTGCCGACCACGCCGCTGAAGCTGGTCGATTTGTAGTCCGGCAGCGGCGCCGTTCGCTCCTGCAGCTCGGAGACGCCGACGATGATCTCGTTCTCGTTTGGCTTCACCATTGCCGCCCCAGGCGCGTCCTCGACCGATGTCCGCGATTCAAGAGCGTCGGGGAACTGGCTGGCGAACAGCGAAACCACCCCGCCCAACAGCAGCGCGACGACCAGGAACGAGGCCAGCACCGCTCCGGAGCTGAGCCCGGCACCGGCCGGCTGAAGTCGTTCGCCGACCAGACCCAGCGACTCCGGCCGGGCCTTGCTCAGGTAGCCGACCACCAGGAACGTGATGATCGCCTCGCCAAGACCCACCAGCAGATGCAGCCCGATCATTATCAGCAGGAACTGCGGCAGCGGCACGGCGGCAACACCACTGAGCACGACCTCCAGGGGCACCATGGCGGCCCCGGCCACCATGCCCACCATGGTGGCCACGAACACCGCTGCGTACAGGCGGCCCGCTCGAGGCTGCCGGCCCGCGACGCCGACGAAGACCGCATAACCCAGGTAGCAGGGAATGATGCCCATGTTGAGTATGTTGGTGCCCAGGGCCAGCAGTCCGCCGTCCTGGAAGATCAGGCATTGCACGATCAGGATGGAGGCCATCACCAGCGTCGCTGCATGAGGCCCCAGCAGGATTGCCAGCAGGACCGCGCCGACGAGGTGCCCGCTCGTTCCCGGCAGCACGGGGAAGTTGATCATCTGGGCGGCGAAAACAAACGCTCCCATCACGCCCATCAGCGGGACTCTGGCCGGGTCAAACCGCACCCGCGTCTGCCACGATGCCAGCGCCAGCACCGCCGCCGACAGAGCGATGAAACCTACCGCCACCCCCGGCGTCAGCAACTCGTTGGCCATGTGCATCGCGAGCATCACGAAGGGCCTCTCGTCAGGCGCAGTCACCTCGCCCGCCATCGGGTCGGTATTACGATTGTCCGGA
>CAZOIA010000357.1:0-3226 GCA_964579675.1 uncultured Planctomycetales bacterium
GGAGTATCTGCGGATGCGCCAGGGCCGCTTCCTTACGGGCGCGCTACGGAGAGGGCGTCCGCTTCCTTACGGGCGCGGTTCGGAAACACCTGGGGGCGGCGCCTTCCAACAGGCCGCCCAAAGTGTCATGCACCCAAATCACCTGGTCCGGTCGCGGTTGGCTTTTCCCGATCCTGGTCACCCGATACAGTGTTCAAGCGTTCGGGGCCGGCCAGCCCGTAGCAGAAAGATGGAGCGCATTCGTCGGCCGGCTTCCCCAGCGGCCGGTCAACATGAGCACGGCAAAACGCAAGATCGACAAGTCAAAGACGAAGACCCTCCGAGAGCCGGCCGGCAGCCGGCCCGGCCCACCTCGGCCGTCGCTCGTGCTGCTCGGCGCGGTGGTGGCCGTCGTCGTGACAATCGTGCTGATAGCTCATTGGCCCGCCCTGTCAGCGGCAGCGGTTTCCTTTGACGACAACGAGTACCTGATCCACAACCCGCTCGTGAAGAACGCCGGTTGGACCACCGCCGGCCGATTCCTCACCGAAGTCCTCCAACCATCAACCGTACATGGATACTATCAGCCGCTCACCATGATCTCGCTTATGCTCGATTATGCCGCGGGCGGGCGGGTGGGCCGTCTAATGCCCTTCCACCGCACCAGTCTGATCCTTCACGCGACGAATACGGTCCTGGTCATCGTGCTCATGTATCTGCTGTTCAGCAATGGCTGGGCGGCGTGCATGGTCGGGCTGCTCTTCGGCGTCCATCCGATGACCGTCGAGACGATCCCCTGGGTCGGCGAGCGCAAGACCTTGCTCGCTGCCCTGTTTGCCCTGTTGTCGCTGATCGCCTACGTGCGGTACACGCGCTCGGGTCGCTGGACGGCATGGGCCGCCTGCCTGGCCATGTACGTACTCGCACTCATGTCCAAGCCCACCAGCACCCCGCTGCCCGTCTGCATGCTGCTGCTGGACTACTGGCCGCTGCGGCGATTGAACAAGCACGCGCTTCTGGAGAAGGTGCCGCTCTTTGCGATCGCAGCGGTCTCCGGCTACATCACCTACGAATCCCAGCACCGGACCGCCAGCACGGAGACGCTCGTCGTCGAGCATGCGCTGCGCGTTCCGTACACCCTGTGTCACAACATCATCTTCTACCCGCGCAAGATTCTCTGGCCGACGAATCTGTCCTCGCACTATGCGTTTCCGGATCCGTTTGACCTGTCCCACCCGGACGTGCTTGCGGGCGTGATCGGGACCGCCCTGCTCATGGCCGCCCTGGTGCTCTCGTTGCGCTGGACGCGGGCGCTGCTGGCCGGCTGGCTGTACTTCTTCGCCGCGATCTTCCCGACCCTGGGCGTGATCGGGTTCACGATCGTGATCGCAGCCGACAAGTTCGCGTACCTGCCGTCGGTCGGACTGATGCTGCCCCTGACGGCTCTTGTCTGCTGGTTGTGGGGGCAGGCTCGCGCACCGGCCCGGGTCGCGCGCCGGGCAGGGACGGTCGCGGTCGTGGCCGGGCTGACGGTCCTTGCCGCCGCCGGGACCCGCCGCCACCTGGCCCACTTCAAGAACACCGAGACCCTGTTCCGGTACATGCACGCCCGGACGCCGGACTCCCCGGCCGTCAGCGTTGGGCTCGGCCTGGAACTTGTGAGGCAAAAACGCCTGGACGAGGCTATCGATCTCTATCTCAGGGCGATCGAGGTCGCGGCGGCCCGCAAGACGAGCTACCACGAAATGACGGCCCGTTACAACCTGGGCGTCGCCCTGTTCCAGGACGGCCAGGTGGACGCCGCCATCAGGCAATACGAGCAGGTTCTGAAACTCAACCCGGCGTTTGCCCAGGCCCACAACAACCTCGGGTACGCACTGGTGCGCAAAGGCGACCTCCAGCGCGCGATCTTCCACTACCAGCGGGCCATCGAGCAGCAGGAGGACTACGCCGCCGCCCATTACAACCTGGCCAACGCGCTGACTGCACGGGGCGATTGGGTAGGGGCCGTCGCTCACTACGAACGGACTCTGCAAATCGACCCGGACCACGCCGCCGCCCACAAGAACCTGGCGACGGCCCTGCTGCGACAGGGCGACTTCGACGGTGCGGTTCGGCATTTCGATCAGGCACTGCGGTTGCGCCCGGACTTCTGGCCGGTGGTGAGTGACGCGGCCTGGTTCTGCGCGACCGCCGGGGACCCGACGGCTCGCAACCCGGCGGGGGCGATCCGACTGGCGGAGCTGGCGTGCCGGGCCACTGACCGCAAGCAGCCCGCGGCCCTCGGGGCCCTGGCTGCGGCCTATGCCGAGACGGGCCGACTCGATCTGGCGCAGCCCGTGGCCCGGGAGGCCATCCAGCTCGCCCTCGCGACCGGCCAGCGACCGCTCGCCCTCGAACTCCAGGCCCGCCTGCGGCAATACCAGACCACCAGGCCTTCACATGAACGCACGGAAGGCGATAATCCCTGACGTGATGCGTCATTTGAGTCTGTCGGTCTTCTTCCCCTGCTACAACGAGGAAGCCAACGTGGAACGTACAACGCTGGCCGCCCTTGAGGCGTGCCGGTCCATCACCGACGACTTCGAGATCATCATCGTCAACGACGGCAGCCGGGATCGGACCGGCGAGATCGCCGAGAAGCTGGCGGCCGAGCATGAGTCCGTGCGCGCGGTGCACAACCCTCACCACCGCGGGTACGGCGGCGCGCTCCAGGTCGGCTTCCTCGCGGCCCGCAAGGAGTGGGTCTTCTACACCGACGGCGACGGCCAGTTCGATTTCAAGGAGATCCCCAGGCTGTTGGAGTTGCTCGACCGCTTCGACATCGTCAGCGGGTACCGGCCCCACCGGTGCGACTCCGTGGTTCGCCGGTTCAACGCATGGGGCTGGACCAGGCTCTGCAACTGGCTGCTGGGCCTGAAGAACCTACGCGACCTTGACTGCGCGTTCAAGATCTACCCCCGCCGGCTGTTCGACGAGATCGAGATGCACAGCGAAGGGGCGCTGATCGACGCGGAGATCCTGGCCAGGGCCGCCCGGCGGGGATACCGGATCGGCCAGGTAGGCGTGCGGCACTACCCGCGGATAGCCGGCGAGCAGACCGGCGCGAATCTGAAGGTCATCGCCCGGGCTTTCGTCGAACTGGTCAGACTCCGCAGACACATTCGGACGGGTTCAGATGTCTAGCCGAAAGAAGGGTGCATGACACTTTGGGCGGCTTGTTGGAAGGCGCCGCCCCCAGGTGTTT
>CAZOIA010000358.1:0-3193 GCA_964579675.1 uncultured Planctomycetales bacterium
TTCTTCCACGGCCGGCTCGGGTCGCTCATGAGCGGGACCAGACTGGTGCCCTCGAGTCCCTCCGGAAGCGACAGGCCGCAGAGCTCGCACAGCGTCGGGTAGAGGTCCACGAACTCAGCCAGGGCGTCGGTCCTGGTCCCGGCGTGCTTCTGGCCCGGCGCGCTGATAATCATCGGCACCCGCGTCGCCACTTCAAAGTTGGTGTGCTTGCACCACAAACCGTGTTCGCCCAACTGCCAGCCGTGGTCCCCCCACAGCACGATCACCGTGCGCTCGCCCAGGCCGAGCCGAGAAACCTCCGCCAGGACCCGCCCGATCTGGGCGTCGACGAAACTGACCGCTGCCCAGTAGGCGCGGACCAGTTCCCGCGCCTTCTCGTCGGACAACGGGCCGGCTTGGGGAACGTCACCGTAGCTGCGCAGCTCGCCGAAGTTGTGCAGAGCGATCGGCGGGACGTCCCGGGGCGGAAAGGGGTTGTCGGCCACCCGCACCCTCTCGGGGGGATACAGATCGAAGTAGTCCTTCGGGGCGATGAACGGCAAGTGCGGCTTGTAGAACCCGACGGCAAGGAAGAACGGCTTGTCCTTCAGCTCGCGCAGGGCCTCGATGGCCTTGTCCGCGAGCTTACCGTCGCGTAGGGCGTTATCCGCCACGTCGGGGTCTTCCCAGGCCGGGCCCAGGGCTCGCCTGCCCTTTGAGGTCAGTTTCAACGGCACGCCGGTCTTGGGGTCCTTCTGCACAACCTTTCTCTGGCGCAGGTTGCCCGCCGCCTTGAGCCGCTCCCGCTCCTTGTCGAGCATCGCCAGTGACTCCGGCTTGTGGTACATGGGAACGCTGGGCCACCAGGAGGGGACGCTCCAGGACTGCGGATCATCCAGGCCGCCGTGGTAAATCTTGCCCAGCGATCGGGTATGGTACCCGTTGTGCTTGAAGTACTGCGGCAAGGTCACCACGTCCGGGATGGTCAGGCGGAAATGCGTCTGGAGGTCGTAGACTCCCGTGGTATCCGGCCTCCGCCCGCAGAGCAGCGACGTGCGTGAGGGGCTGCACACCGCCTGCTGGCAATACGCCCGATTGAACAGCGTCCCTGATCGGGCCAGCTTGTCGATATGGGGTGACTGGATGTGATGCGCGCCGTAGCAGCCCAGCTCCGGCCGAAGGTCGTCCACCGCGATGAACAGCACGTTCAACTTGCCCAGGGGCGCAGCCGACGCCTTCGCGGGCGTGCCCGCCGGGATCGCGCAGATGATGCCGATCAGACTCGCCATCAGCACTCTGCATCGTGTCCGGTGTTGCATGGATGAGGTTCTCCTTGATACGACTCGTGCGGGTTTGCCCCGGCCAAGCGACGAATGTACCATGCGGATTGCCGTTTGTCAGCCTTACCCCGGCATTGACGAGGCGGAGCGGGAAAGGATGCCCGGCGCCGCCAGGGACTGAAAGGGTGCACGCGTGATGGGTTGGCCCGAGGGTTGTATCGGCGCTGTGGTCCTGATGGGTCTCGGCGTTTCCCTGGTCTTGAGTGCTGTCACCTGGGCGGGCAAACCCGTCAGCCCCGATGAGCCACCGGTCATCCCGGTGGGCATCGACGCATTCAGGATGTGGGACCGGTGGGCTTACCTGCGCATCGGTCAGCGGAGCTACATGACCAGCACCTACGACCGCAGAGGCGGCAATGAGAGCGCCGACGCCAGTCACTTCCTCTACCAGTTGGCGGAGGACCGCAACGTCACGCTGGATGTGACGGGGCCCGGCGTTCTGGCGTTCGTGCGTACCAACCACTGGCACGGCAGTCCATGGCACTACGTCGTCGATGGGCGGGACTACGTGGTGCAGGAGACGAGCACCCCCGATCCGGACAAACCGGTGCCCGACTCGGTGTTCATTCCCGAGGAGCAGTTCCCCAACCCGCTCACCTGGACGTGGTCGATCACCAAGGGGGCCGATCTGATGTGGGTGCCCATCCCGTTCGAGCGATCATTCGCGCTGGCCTACGGTCGGACGCACTACGGCACGGGGTACTACATCTACCACAAGTTCCTGCCCGACGCCCCGAACCTGAGCCGGCCGATCAAGAGCTGGGACATGGACTCACCGCCCGCCGACGTGCTCGAGCTCCTGAATCGCAGTGGCACCGACATCGCGCCACAACGCCCCTGCAGGACGCTCTCCGACGATGGGGGCTTAAACCTTCCGGGCCAGCGGACAACGCCGATGGCAACTCCGTCGGCCGGCCCCGCCATGATCCGCGCCCTCAAGCTGACGATTGACGAGGAGCAGGCGATCGCGCTGGGCGAGTGTCGGATGAGGATCTACTGGGATAACCGAGCGATCCCTTCAGTCGATGCTCCGATCAGTCTGCTCTTCGGCACCGGCACGTTGTACAACCGGGAGAACAAGGAATACCTGGTCAAAGCATTCCCCGTGAACGTCCGCTTCAAGGGCGGTCTCGTGCATCTGGCGATGTACTTCCCCATGCCGTTTTTCGAGAAAGCACGGATCGAGATCGAGAATCCCCACGATCAGCCGGTCACCGGCCTGAGATGGCTCGTGCGCTACGGCAGATACCACGACCCGGTTAACTGGGTCGGCTACTTCCACGCCACCTACGTAGACCACGGTGAGCCGACGCCGGGCGGGGACCTCGTGTTCCTCGATACGCGGGAAGTCGAGGGCGGCGGCGACTGGTGCGGACACTTCGTCGGCACGTCCTTCATCTTCTCGGACCGGGCGGAGCTCCGCACCCTCGAAGGCGATCCGCGATTCTACTTCGACGACAGCAACTCGCCCCAGGCTCAGGGCACCGGGACCGAGGAGTGGGGCGGCGGCGGCGACTACTGGGGCGGGCGGAACATGACCGTCCCCTTTGCCGGTCACCCCGTCGGATGCCGGAAGAAGGAAGAGGCGGTCAGCCAGGAGGACCTCATCCAGTCCGAGTATCGCTTCCTCCTCAGCGACCTGATGCCGTTCGGCAAAAACGCCAGAATCACCTTCGAGCACGGCGGGGAAAACGACGTCCCGGAGCACTATCGCTCGGTGACGTTCTGGTACGGCCTGGACCAGCCTTGCCTCAAGCTGACCGACACCTTCAACGTGGGTGATCCCGACGACGAGGCCAAACACGACTACGAGTCGCCGACCGCCTCCGACGTTCAAACGCTGAGCTCCCGCTACGAATGGGGCGTTGATCACC
>CAZOIA010000359.1:0-3113 GCA_964579675.1 uncultured Planctomycetales bacterium
GGTTCGGAAACACCTGGGGGCGGCGCCTTCCAACAAGCCGCCCAAAGTGTCATGCGCCCGAAGCCGCCGGCCCGGCCACCGACGTGGACGCCCTCATTGCCTGGATCGCAAATAGCCACCGGTCAGTCATTGGCCACCCGCAACCCGAAACCTTGACCGATACTCCGGGACTTGCCGTTCGCACTTGCTGAACGAGAGCTACTTCCCTTCCAGCCAGTTATCGCCCCAGGCGATGTCAACTTTGATGGGGACATTGAGCGGCAGGGCGGTGGTCATTTCGCGGCGGACGAAGTCGGCCTGGGCCTCCACGGCGTCGCGGGGCACGTCGAAGACGAGTTCGTCGTGCACCTGGATAAGCATGCGGGGGGGGCGGTCCTCAGCGGTGATCCGGCGGTGAATGTTGATCATGGCCCGCTTGATCAGGTCGGCGGCGGAGCCCTGGAGGATGGTGTTGACGGCTAGTCGTTCGGCCTGGGCGCGGGTGTTCCGGTTCCGCGAGCCGATATCGGGAATCGGCCGCCGCCGGCCGAGGATGGTCTGTACATAGCCGACCCTTTTCGCGTCGGCGACCACCTTGTCGAAGAACATCCGGATGCCGGGGTAACGCATGAAGTACATGTCAATGAAGCGCCGGGCCTCACCCGCCGACATGCCCGTGGTTCGGGACAGTCCGTAGGGGGTTTGGCCGTAGATGATGCCGAAGTTGACGGCCTTGGCCCTGCTCCGCTGCTCGCTTGTGACCTCTTCGAGCGGCACGGAGAAAACCTGCGACGCCACGAACCGGTGGATGTCGCGATCTTCAGCGAAGGCTGAGTTCAGGGCGTCGTCCTGGCAGAAATGGGCGAGCACGCGCAGCTCGATCTGCGAGTAGTCGGCGGTGAGCAGCACGTGTTCGGCGTCGCGGGGCACGAACGCCCGGCGTATCTGGCGGCCGATCTCGGTTCGGATCGGGATGTTCTGAAGGTTCGGATCGCTGGAAGAGAGCCGCCCGGTGATGGCCGCCGTCTGGTGGAAGCTGGCGTGGATCCGCCCCGTGCGCTCGCAGATCATCTCCGGCAGGGTATCGACATAGGTGCCCTTGAGCTTGGTCAGCTCGCGGTACTCCCTGACGAGTTTCGGCACGGGGTGCTGCCAGGCGAGGTTCTCGAGGGTTTCCGCGTCGGTGCTCAGGCCGGTCTTGGTCCTCTTGATCACCGGCAGTTTCAACTCGTCGAACAGGACAGCGGCAAGTTGTTTCGTCGAGTCGATATTGAACTCGTGGCCGGCCGCCTGGTGGATTTGCCGGGTCAGCTCGGCCAGCCGGTCGGCCAGTTGGTTGCTCATCCTGGCAAGTACGTCGGTGTCTATCTTGACGCCCTCGGCCTCCATGGCCGCCAGCACCTCGACCAGGGGCATCTCGGTCTGGTGGAACAGCGGCTCGAGGTCGCTCCCGGCAAGCTGCTCGCTGAGGATTTCGCCGAGCTGCCAGGTGACGTCGGCATCCTCGGCGGCGTACTCGCACGCTCTTTTCGTCTCGACCGAATCGAAGCCGATCTGCTTGGAGCCCTTGCCGATCAGGTCGGAGATCGGGATCGGTTCGATGCCAAGCAGCTCGCGGGCCAGGGCGTCCATGCTGTGTGATCGGCGGGCCGGGTTCAGCACGAAGCTGGCGACCATGGTGTCGAACGTGATGCCCGCCACCGGCACGCCGTGATGACCGAGCACGCCCAGATCGTACTTGAGGTTCTGGCCGATCTTCTTGAGCTTCGGATCGGCCATGATGGGCCTGAGAGCATCCAGGGTCGGCTCCAAGGGCAAGCAGTCGCCCACCCCGCCCACGGGCAGGTAGTACGCGGTGCCGCCCTCCCACGAGAAGCTCATCCCGACCAGCCTGGCCCACGCGGGGTTCAGGCTGGTGGTCTCCGTGTCGAAGGCGAAGGTCTTCTGCTTCCTGAGCAGGGTGATGAAGGCTCTGAACTTCTCGTCGTCGTCGATGAGTTCATAACGGCGCTGGCCCGCCAGCAGCGTCGCATGTCCAGTCTCCAGCGACGCATCCGGTCGGCGCGAAGTCGGAGGCGCTTCGGATCGTGAAGCCGCAGGCGGCTGATCCGACATCTGTTCGAGCAGCCGCCGGAATCCCAGTTCGGCAAAGATCGGCTGCAGCGCGGCGGCGTTGACCCCCTGGAACCGGCACGCCTCCAGGTCGAATTGCACCGGCACGTCCCGCCGGAGGGTCACCAGTTGCCGCGTGGCGTCGATCTTGTCGGCGAAGGCCAGGATGTTCTTCTTCATAGCGAGCGTCAGTTCGTCGGCGTGCTCGACCACCGCGGCCGCGAAGCCATATCTGGCGATCAGTGCCGCCGCCTTCTTCGGACCGACACCCTTAACCCCGGGGATGTTGTCCGTCGAGTCGCCGCTAAGGGTCTGGATCTCGATCGCCTGCTCGGGGCCGTAGCCCTTGCTGACCCGCAGCTCATCGGGCCCGATGAACTCCTCTTTGCCCGGGTCGAATAGACGCACGCGGTCCGAGAGGAGCTGGTCCAGATCCTTGTCCTTGCTGACCAGCACGACCTCGATATCCTCGTCGGCGAGCCGCCGGCAGATGGTCGCCATCAGGTCGTCGGCCTCGAATCCGGGCACGCTGAGAACGGGAATCCCCTGCGAGCTGACGATCTGGAGAATCCGGTCGATCTGGGGGGCGAGGTCCTCGGGAGGCGGCTCCCGGTTGGCCTTGTACTCGGGGTCGATCTCGCGACGGAAGACCTCCTCGTCGCGGCCTTCCATGGCCACGGCCAGGTAGTCCGGCTGCTGCTCGCGACTGAGCTGCATGAGCATGTTGGAGAAGACGTAGGTGGCGCGCGTGGGCTCGCCGCTGGGGGCGGTGAGCGGCTGGAACGGCGCATAGTAGCAGCGGAAGATCTGCCCCAGCCCGTCGATGATGAAGAGTCGCCTGGCCATGGGGACGCCCCCGGTCGAGAAAGGCCGCCGATACGCCGTCGGGCACTCTAGAAAACCGTCCGGGCCGGTGTCAAGCTCCCTCGCCCAGGGTTCCCGGTGGCCGGGGCATGACAGTTCCGGTGGGGACCTTCGGGCGGAGAACGGGGCGGCACCTCGCTTTTCCGAACCCCGACCGT
>CAZOIA010000360.1:0-3066 GCA_964579675.1 uncultured Planctomycetales bacterium
CTCCGCCGCCCACCGCTTCGGGCGGTCGCCCTGGTAGGTGAACTTCCCGATCTTGTCGCCCGCCCGGCCGTGGATCTTGTGTGGCTCACCGCCCACCACTTCAGCAATCTTGACGAACCCCTGGTTCGGCCACCGGGCAAGGATCATGGGCCTCTCGGCAAAGAACAGCTCCAGGCGTTTGCCTGCGGCAGCGACCTGCCCTAAGTCCACAACCCCCGCCGCCTTCAGATCAGCCTCCAGGACCTTCTTTCTCGCCGAGGCATCGAGCCGATCGAGAACCGCCGGGTCGGTGACGGGCCTGAATGCCGTGACTTTCACCCCGCCGATGAGTCGCACCTTCTCATCTTTATACGCGCGATATGTGATCGGCATCTTCTCGGTACCGGTGTCGGCGGCGGAAAGCGCGAACGTCTCGTCGAGCCGGTAGTCGCCGCCGCGAATACGGACGGTGACCGCCCCTGTGGGCGGCGACTGGGATTCCTTGAGCTTGCGGATCTCGTCGCGAGCCCGTTCGAGCGTGGCGAAGGGGCCATCGGCGCGATCGGCGCCGGGGGCGGCCAGCCGCCCGGACCATGCATCGTTGCCGTTGGTGGCGACGTAGAGGTTGGAAAGACTAGCCTGCTCGGGGGTCCCGGCGGCGAAGGCAATCAAGACGGCCAATAGAGCTGCAAGTGTTGTCATCGTTGGTGTCCCCGACAAGGAGCTGATGGCATTCCTCTTGCCGATCCGATCAACGAGCCCGCGTGCCCGGCGGGCTCGAGATGCCGAGAGTTTATTTCGCCAGGGCCCTGGCCCGGGCGACGATATCGGCGACGCCCAGACCCAGTGAGGTCAGCACGATGTTGCCGTCCTTGCCCGACTTCGGGATCCGCGGGCAGGTCATCGAATGCACGCGGACGTCACCGGTCGCGGCAGCGGCCTCGGCCAACGCGGCGTTGAACCCGCCCGCGAAGTTGTCCTCGACGGTCAGAATGACACCGCCCGCGCTGCTGGCGGCGGCAAGAATCGGCTCGGCATTGAGCGGCAGAGAGTACGCGTCGAAGAGGTTGCACCTGATACCGGCTTCTTCGAGCTCTCGCACCGCCTGTATGGCCAGGGTGACCATGTAGCCGCTGGAAACGATCGTCAGCGCGTCCCCCTCAGCCAGTTGCGCAGAGCCGCCGATGGTGAACGCCGCATCCTGCGGGTAGATGAGCGGCACGTCGGGCCGGTGCGTTCGCAGGTAGCAAAGACCGGTCGTGCTGGCCGCCAGCTCGGTCAGGCGATAGGCGGCCACGCCGTCGGCGGGATGGAACACGATGGCGGCCGGGTTGCCCCGCCCGTCGTCCGCGCAGGTATAGGAGCGGAAGTAGGCCAGGTCCGGCAAGCTCATCTGGCTCGGGCCGTCCGCCCCGAGCGAGCAACCCGAGTGTGAGCCCACGAGCTTGACGTTCGCCCGGGTGATCGCCGCCATTTCGATCTGGTCGTAGCTGCGGGCAAGGAACTTCGCGAAGCTGCTGGCGAACGGGATGAACCCGGCTGCGGACAAACCGACCGCCACCGAGATCATGTTCTGTTCGGCGATCTTGCACTCGAAGAAGCGATCACCGAACGCCTTGCCGAAAATGTTGGCGAACGTCGAGTTGCTGACGTCCCCGTCGAGGGCAACGATCCGCTCGTCGGCCTCGCCGAGGGCCAGCAGGGCTGCCCCGTAGGCCCGCCGGGTGGACAGCTTGTTCTTGGCCAGCGTAGCGGCCAGGCCTGCCTTTTCGATCCCCTCGGCAAAGGGCTTGATGGTGATCTTGCCGCGCCGGGCCGGGCCGGTCGCCGCCGCCGGCGCGGGCGGCCTGGGGGCATCGCCCACCTGAGCGGGGATTCTCAGTTCAGCCGCCGTCCTGTCCAGGCTCGCTTCGGCATCGGCGACCTTGTCTTTCGGCAGGGGCTTGCCGTGATTCGTATGCGCTTTCAGCGACTCGACGCCCCAGCCCTTCTGGGTTCTGGCCACAATGGCCACCGGCCTCCTGGCTCGCCCCACGGTTTGGAGGGCTTCGGTGACGGCAGTCAGGTCATGCCCGTCGATGACTTCCGCGTCGAGCCCGAACGCCTTGAGCTTCGCTGCCAGCGTCTCGGCCGACTGCTGCGGCGAGACGTAATCCGCCTGGCCCTGGCCGTTGCAGTTGAAGATCGGGCAGACGTGGGTCAGGTTGTGGTCGAGGAGGAAATCGAGGGCTTCGGCCACCTGCCCCTCGCGCGACTCGCCGTCGCCGATGATCACGAAGATCCGCTTGTCGATGCCGGCCAGCCGGGCCGCCAAGGCGAGCCCCGCCCCCACCGACAATCCCTGTCCCAGCGAACCGGTGGCGGCGTCAAAGAACGGGAACCCCTCGGCCGGGTTCGGATGCCCGTCCAGGACGCTGTCGAGCTCCCGAAGCGTCTTCAGGTCGTCGAGGGTCAGGGCCCGCTTCTCCTGCGGCGATCTGCCCACCACCCCGCCCAGGTCGGCGTAGGCGGCATACACGATGGGGACCGAATGGCCTTCGCTCAGCACCAGACGGTCGCTCCCCGGATGCCACGGGTTCGCCGGGTCGTACCGCATCTGTTCGTACATGAGCGACGCGACCAGATGGGCCAACGACAACGCACTGGAAGGATGGCCCGACCCCGCAGCGGATGTCATGCGGACGACGTGTTTACACAGTTCGATTACGCGAGATTCTACAGCGCTACCCATCGTAAATACCCGCAAATAACGACCTTAGAGCTAATGTAACGAGGAATCCAACAAGAGTGCGTGCAGTCTAGCGGTGATCACGCCGGCGATCAAGCTGTTCCCGGCCGGCCGCCGGCCTTTCAATTCGACAGCCAGCAGGGGATTCCCGGCGATTCGAGGATCACGGGATCGTTACTCGGTGCGCGTGAACGGAACGAGGAACGCCTCCTGCTCGGACATGAGGCAACCCGTCCATGAATCACAACCCTCGCCCGGTTCGGTGCCGACATGTCCATCGGACGGCAGGCCCCAATCCGCTTGAAAGGGTGCGTGACAGTTCCGGCGGGGACCTTCGGGCGGAGAAGGGGACGGCACCT
>CAZOIA010000361.1:0-2972 GCA_964579675.1 uncultured Planctomycetales bacterium
ACTCAACGAGCTGCTGATCCGGGGGCTGGACGTAGGCAGGGAGGCGTACTCGGTCCTCAAGGATCTGCCCCATCTCGAACGGCTGGACCTTCAACCGAGCAAGGGTCTGGAACGGTCGGCCGAGGGCAACTCCTGGCTCGAGTACGTGGACGGGTTACAACACCTACAGGTGCTCGATGTCAGTCGAACGGATGTGGGTGACGCGGACTTGGCGCATCTCCGTCATCTGTCCCGGTTGGAAGGCCTTCTTCTTATCCAAACCGATATCACAGACGCCGGTCTCATTCACCTCAAACACTTGCCTTCCCTTCAGTGGGTCAGCGCGAAAAACACAAGGGTCACCGAGGCGGGGGCGGCCGGCTTGCGAGGCGTGAGCTTCACGCTGCCCGGCGGCAAGGTTCATCGAGAGCCATCGGGCTCCGATTCCAGCGAGGACAGTTGGCACCGATACGTTCGCGAGTTCATCGAGACCTATCGCCTGGATCCAAGCCAGCAGGAGACCGCACATTCAATTCTGCGGGAGATGTGCAACGAAGCCGTTCGCCACCGCAGGAGCAAACGGACGTTGTTCGAGGCGTTGGATGCCCGGTTGCAGGACCTCGGCAGTGGCCGACCGACAGGCGACGGCGAACGGGCGACCTTCAGGCAAGCCCTGCAAGAGGCCAAGCGCCAGCGTCAGAACCTGGAACACCCGATCACGGTGGAGATGTTCAACCGCCTCAAGGAACGCCTGGAGCGGATACCGACCGCAACCCAGCGCGAAGGGCGACGCTGAAGAAGCTTGCCCTTTGAGGTAGGCATTCGTGGGGGCAGGTCAGGTGACAGGACACTCTGAGTATAGAGAGGACAACTGGGCGGTCGGTGTGCGGCCGCAGAGATCCAATGGGCGATTCCGGGATAGGAAAAACGAGGAGGTCATCATGAGCAGGCATGGATCGTGTGTGTGCGGAGCAGGGCGATGTACGTTGTGGGCGGCCGCCGCCGTCTGCGGTCTGGCGCTT
Source organism: uncultured Planctomycetales bacterium (assembly GCA_964579675.1). Lineage (GTDB taxonomy): Bacteria > Planctomycetota > Phycisphaerae > UBA1845 > PWPN01 > CAZOIA01. The sequence goes on from CAZOIA010000361.1 coordinate 1,002, forward strand.
GTAGGGGCCGGGTGTCACGGGACGCGAGAAAACTGGGTTCTGAGAAACGTGCAGGTGAAGCTGCCGGCGATGGAAGGCGGGGAGGATCGGCCCGGCGGGCCGGCTGAATGGCTCGAGGCACAAGGCGGCGGAGAGGGGACTTTGCTGGTTCATTGCCACAGCGGCGACCACCTGGCCGTGCATGGCGACGCGTGGAGCCGGGACGCGTGGAGCCGGACTTTCGTTGTGGTTCTCGACGGGCCCCCGATGATTGGGAAAGTTGCGGTCACGCCCGCGAACGGACGACTCATCGAGGCGGGTACTTGTCTTCCGCCTCGCGGACCGTACACGGGCCTCAAGGGGGAGCTGTTCATCGCAGCTGTTGAGGACCATGGGCGGGTCATCGCCGACTTCCGGGTTGAAACCGTGGTCTCCCGCGGTGACGAGCCGGTGCGGGTCGTGGGCGGTCGGTATGATTTCATGCCGCCGGCCGGCCGGACGACGCTGGGCGCGGTTCGATACCTCGACTCGCCCGCGGAATAAGAGGTTTTCCGGATGAAGGTCAGTGTCGTTGGCGGCGACTACATCCTGCGGGGTATCAGCGAGCCGCGATGCTCCGAGTGTGGGGAGAGGATATGAAGCCGGGGAGGCCAGCCCTGACCGTGCTGGTTCGGGGAACCGATCAGCCTCTTCGGCAACCAATATATGGGGGGGTATCCGGCCTCTGGACGGCCCGTGAGGACGCCATGATTCGCAGGACGCTGCAGCTGCTCCTGGTGCCGCTTGGCTTGGCGGCACTGGCAGCTTGGCCGGCCAGCTACTGGTTCCCGCGTTCCAGGGGCCGTGACGGCGCCAGCCCCGAGGGCTTTGATAAACCGAACCCTCAGTTGGGCGGGTACGAAACGCGGATTGTGCTTGCCGGTGGCGTTTTCACGGCTTGGTTCACCGACCTGCGCACCTTGCACGCTAACCGACAAGAGTGGCACCTGGCTTGGGGACGGCTCGGCGTTCATCGCTTCGGGCGCTCATGCTGCGCGATCGGGATCCGCCCCGGAGGTGCATCCCCGGACGATCCGACTGCCTGCCCCAATCATTCGTGGGCTCCCATCCATTTCGCGACCTGCGGTGCGTCGCTGCTACTCTGGTTTCCGGCTGGATTGTTCGTGGCATACCCAGCTCTGACCTTCGTTCGTCGCCCGCTTCGCCGTTACCGGCGCCGCAGGAAAAGGTTATGCCTCAAATGCGGCTACAACCTGACGGGCAACGTCACCGGCGTCTGCCCTGAGTGCGCGAGGCCCACCCCCACCAATCCTGCAGCGAGGCGCTTCGTCCAAGAGGCATATCGCGTCGGCTCCGCGACGCAAAAAGCCATACCTGTTCCGCCGAACGGTCAGCTTTCAGATCTGGGAAGAGCGATTCGCCGCGCTCTTTTTCGGCCCGACGGCAGTCTATATAGTGAAGGCTGATCAGCAGGAACTGGTTTCTGGAGAACCTGAGCAGTTGTCTAACGAGCGCAGAGTACCCATGGTTGAAGCTGCCTTGCGCGGCGACCTCGACAGCTTTGGCAAGCTATGCGAGGAGTTCTATGCGCCCATGGTGGCTGTCGCGTACTCCGTTCTAGGCGACCATCACCTCGCGGAGGATGCTGCCCAAGAGGCGTTCGCCAAGGCGCTGACAGGCCTGCGAGGACTCAAGCAGCCAGCGAAGTTCGGTGCATGGTTGGCACAGATATGCAGAAACGTAGCCACAGATATGGCCAAGACGAGGATCAGGGGTGGGCACAATGTGGAGTTGTGGGAGGCTCCGCCCGAGCAAGGGGAAGATGGTCTTCCCTCTGCGGTGCGACGAGCACTTGGCCGGTTGCCTGCCCCTGCGAGAGAGCTGATCGTACTGCGGTACTATGACAACCTGTCGTATGACCAAATGTCTTCGTTTCTGAGACTGTAGCATCATTACAGAGCGATTATCCTGTTCTGGCCAAGTGCAGAGCGG
>CAZOIA010000362.1:0-2969 GCA_964579675.1 uncultured Planctomycetales bacterium
TTCGGAAACACCTGGGGGCGGCGCCTTCCAACAAGCCGCCCAAAGTGTCATGCAGCCGCTGGGCAAACCGAAACACCACGTCATCCGGGGTTCCTTCTGGTGCCTGATCCCCCACATCAGGAATGTCGTCGCCCGTCATCCGTTTGCGTAGGGGGAAAACGGCGGCGGAACCTCCCAAGCCCCGAGCATCGCCACCATGTCCTTGACCCCTGCCGGGCGCGGCAGGGCGTACAGCTCGCCGTACCGGTACCCGCATTGAATACCTTCGGCCCCGGCCACACTCAGCACGTAGTGTTTGAGCCGCTCGAATCGCTGCTCGTCGAACTGCGAGGCATAGCACCGGATGGCCGCCAACTTTCTCTCGATCGTAGGGGTGACGTCCACGACGAATTGCCCGTGAAAATGCATTCTTTCCGCCGACCACGGGATCGGGCGATAGACGAGGTGATCGATTCGGTGGGGTGGGGTGTCGTCGAAGCGATCGTCCCATTTCGTCAACTGCGAGTAGAATCGGGCCGCTTCAGTGATGAGTTGACTCTGGTAGTGATCCGGCGAGGCGGCGGGGGTCCGGCCGGCCAGGCCGACCAGGATCTTCGGGCGATAGCGCCGCAGCACGGTTGCCAGAGCGTACCGGCTGGCCGGGGCGTCCATCAGCTCGCGGTTCGTCAGGGGCAGGATCTCGCAGACCGTCGCCCCGAGGACCTCCGCCGCCGCCCGGGTCTCCTGTTCCCGCGCCTCAGGTGTGCCCCGCGGTGTCGGCTCGCCGTCGGTCAGGTGCACCATCCCCACCCGGTAGCCCTGAGCCGCCAACAATGCGATCGTTCCCCCACACCCGATCTCCAGGTCGTCGGGATGCGGGGCGGTGAAAATGACGTCCAGCGCCTTGTCGCTCATGCCGCCCGCCCTCGCCCACGGGGATTCCACCTGAGGACCAGCCCGGCAAAGCCGACCCGGCAGCCGACCACCGGTCCCACAGGATTGACAACTATAGGCACACCGGCCTTCAGAGAAAAGGCCGGGACCGGCCGCCACAGGTGCGAAACGCCGTGCCCCAGCAAGACCGATAAAGGTTGCCGGCGCACTTGGCCGACAGTATAGTAGCCAACGGGTGGCCGGTGTCGGGGGCGCGGCCAGTAGCTGGGAGATACCATGGGGCGGAGCGATTGTGCCTGCGGGGGATGCGACGGGCCTCGGCGGCTGCCCAAGTGGCTTGGGGGGGCAATCTGTGCCGCTCTTGGCGCCGCAGCTCTGGCAGGTTGTGAACCCCCTTACGATTACGTTCTCCGCGACAACAACGGCCAGCCGATCCGAGTCGAGGCGGTCACAGACGTGCTGACCGACCCCGACTTGACCGAGCAGGAACAACGGGAGGCGCTCCGCGCCCTTGGAATCGCGAACGAGAACCTGATCGATGTGTTGATCCGCCAGGGGTGATCTCCGTGCGAGGGACCTCTATGCCTGAACGTCACGAACGGACATGAAAGGAGATGATGATGCGAAGTCTGCGCCGAAATGGGATCTACGTGCTGGCAGCGGCCATCCTGATCACAACCACCGGCTGTCCAGCGCTTGTTGCCAGCCGGACCAGTAACCAGGGCGGCGGCAACATCCTTACCGTCGGGGCGAAACTCGGCTCCGACAGCATTGGGACTCTCAACCCGGATGAGTGGCAGATCCTTACCGACAACGCCGCCACGATCGCCCAGCAGTACGGCGCCAACCTGGGTGGGATCGGAAGCATCCCATCGTTGACCGACGCGGAGGCGGCCGCGGTGGTCACGCTACTTGACGAGAACGGCGTCAACACGTTCAACGACTTGCAGCTATTGGCGGATGACATTGCCGCGGGCAACGTGACCGTGCCTCCCGAGCTGGCGAACTTTGCGGCACAACTGATCGGCCAGGCCACCTGAGTTCCCGGTCCATTGGCCACGCGCAGGAAGCGCCCGGCGCCCGAACTAGCCGCCAGCGCGCTCGTGCTCCAGTGTAGCGTCTGAATCCCCCGGGGCTTCCTGCCGACACGGACCAGCGGGTTCGGTGCGGATGAGGCGACCTGGACCAAGCCCGGTTATCATACGCAAGCATGAGATCGCGCCCGAGGACAATCCCCACCTGCCTGGTCTCCGTCGGCTGCGTCGGTCTGCTTCTTGCTGGGGTGGGCGCCTGTTACTCAGATGGGGTTCAACCGACGAGGGGGCCTTCCCCGGGCGAGGACTTGCCTGTCCTCTGGGAGGCCTCGGGGACGCACTCCCGGCTCACCCGAAGCGTTAGAATCGTCGCCCGAGACCGCGCCACGCTCGCCCAGGTCCCCCTGGCCGAGGTCCCCGTCGATTTCGATTCGCAGATGGCCCTGATCGCCGGGCTCGGGCCAACCCCCAACTACCGACTGGGTATCCGAATCAAACGTGTCTGGCGAGAAGGTTCCCGAATCCGGGTTCTGGAGCGCCACATCCATCCGGGCTTCGATCGCGGGGCCGGTCTCCGCCCTGCCAGCCCATGGACCATCGTGGTCGTACCCAGGAGCGATCTTAACGTTGAAGGGTATTCCCCCCGGGTGCCCAAGGGGCTGTTCAGCAGCGCGTCCGGCCAGTGGTAACGCCCTTTCGGCTCCAAGGGTTGCTCGCAGGGTGACGAATGACCGTCGTTCAGCCAAAGGACAACGCGGAACTCAGGCGGGCCCTCGCGGTCTTGGTCGCCCAGCCTGACGTGTCCCCGGTTGACGTGAATCATCAAATCGACCTGCTGCTTCGCTACGCCGAAGAGCGCGGACTCTCACTTGACCAGTGTCTCGCTGCCAAAGAAGTGGACCGGATCATCGCCACCTGCCTGTGTGTTGATTCCCCTGGGCGCACCTCCAGTGCTTTCATCCCCGTCACAATAGGAACCGATACGGTTGCCCGGGCGGTGGTTACGCTCCTCAATAGGAGCTCGCGGCGTGCCCAGTTGCGAGGTGTTCAATTGCTTCAGGG
>CAZOIA010000363.1:0-2961 GCA_964579675.1 uncultured Planctomycetales bacterium
AAGCGGTCTCACACAGGCTCGTCTTCCCGCTCGCCCGGGGCATCGCCATCGCGAACAGCCCGCCCTCCAACACGGCCAGCTCGATCTTGGCAACGACCTTCAGGTGATCCGGCGACCACGGCAGGTGGAACGTCTGGGGAAAGTACTGCTCGCAGAAGAAGCGGAAGTCGCGCGAGGCCTTGGCCTTCCGTTCGGAGTTCACCACCGCCGGCAGTTCGCCGATGTCCCGGCCCGATAGCGACAGCTCGATGTTCCGTTGCCTCGCCCGCTCCTTGAGTGCCTCATAGCCGGTGAGCCCCTCGGGTTCAGGCTTCGGCTTGTGTCGCTCGTGAACCAGCCAGCCGACGTACCGCAGCAGATCCACCGTCTTGCCGTCACCGATCCGCAGGCCCGCCCGACTGCGATGGCGCAGCAGTTGCCGCTCGCTGATCACCTCGCCCAGCGGCGTGGAGTTCAGCAACTGCACGAGTTGCGTCGGCCGAAGCTTTCGCGGATCAATCGCCACAAGCGGACATCTCCTTCACGAGCCATGCGGCGTAGTGGACCAGGTTGAGCGCGCCGTCGGCATTCGTAGGCCCCCCGGCGGCGATGTCAGCCTGGATCATTTCAACCGTCACCGAACGGCCACCCGCCGCGCTGAGCAGCCGGGCCGCGTCCGCCATGGACAGCGCCGTCGGGCTCATCGCGCGATTCGGCTGCACGTTAGGCGCATGTTCGGCCATCTACGCCGCCCTCCCGCCGACATCCGGAACGTGGCTGCAGAATCTGCCGAAATCTGACGGAATCCGGGCAGATTTCGCTTGATGTCCCGGCCGGATCGAGCCCTCATGTGGCTGTACGCATGGCCTGCTTGCCCGCCAGCGGAGGCAGGCGCAGGCAAGGGCGTGCAGAAAGGAAAAACCATGAGCAAGAAGACGAAGAGGACGAAGCGCAAGGCCGCCACGTCGGCCAAGGGCGGGAAACGCAAGGCCAAAGGCGCCAAGGCGGCCAAGAACGCCGCCCAGGCCAAACGTGGCCGCGAGGGCGGCAAACGGACGAGCGCCCTCGACGCGGCTGCCCAGGTGCTGAAGAAGGCCGGCAAGCCGATGAACTGCAAAACGCTCATCACCGCGATGGCCGAGCAGGGCCTTTGGTCCAGCCCCGCGGGCAAAACGCCGCAGGCCACGTTGTACGCGGCAATCTCGAGGGAGGCCTCGACCAAGGGCGCCAAGGCTCGCTTCAAAAAGGTCGACCGCGGACTCTTCGCGTTCAACGCGGCCGCCGAGGAGAAGTAAACCATGACCCCGAAGTCGGAACGCGTCGAGACCTTCGAGGTCATCGACGGCCACCTGGTCCGCAAGGTCGTTCCGGTACGCGGCGAGCCGTACGAGCACCGTTGCCCGCGGCACGCGTTCGAGAACGTCGCCCAGGTGGCCGACGAGTTCGGCACCTCGGGCTTCACGCTCGACGACCTGGCCGAGTGGGCCGCGGTGACGCACACGCAGGCCGCGGTCGCGCTGGCGTTCATGAAGGAACGCGGCTGTGTCGAGACACGGTACCGGCGCAACTACCCAGCGTCGTCGTGCCTCTTCGAGGACGCGATGACCGAGTACCACGATCTGGCCGAAAAGGGCTGAGCCTACATCATCCCCTTCCCCGACACCCTGGCGTCGCCAGGGTGTCTCTCCGGCATCAGATTCCACTGCTCCTCGACCCGTCTCTTTGTGCTTTGCCCCCGAACATGCAATACTTCGCGTTGCCGTTGATGGCTCTTCGGGTGCTCGACCACGATGCCACTGACCGTAACGAGACTTCTCAAACAGATCCGACGACCTTTGACCGGAAGGGTCGGTTGGGGCGGGGTAGTCCCGCTCGACCAACCCGGCATCTACGTTGTGTCCCTGAGCGGGAACCCGACCAGAAATGAGGGCGTCCTTGCGAAAGCGCCCCTCTCGTCCAATGCCATCGAAGGCTGGCTGAAGAAGGTTCCCCGATTCACGTTGAACGGCAAGACTGGTCCCACCCCTAACGAAGTGGCTTCGTTCCTGTCGGGCTTCTGGCTGCCGGACGAGAGCATCGTGTACATCGGAAAGGCCACGTCTCTCAGCAAACGCATTGCTCAGATGTACTCGCATCGACTCGGGAAGCGCACACCCCATGGAGGTGGACACTGGTTGAAGACGCTGGCTTGTCTGGATTCGCTGCACGTCTACTTCTCCCGATGTCCTTCGCCCGACAGAGCGCGGGAGGCAGAATCGAAGGCCTTGGAATGCTTCGTCGCGCAGGTATCTCCCGGTGTTCGAATGAGACTGCTGAACGCCGACCTCCCACTGCCCTTCGCCAATCGTCTGCTCCCTGGTCGTGGCCGTAAAGAAACCTCGATTCGCAATGCAGTGCTTCGTTAGGCAGAGCCCACAGCCGTCGCTGTAGCTGGCTCCGCTTTCCGCCCCGTGAACTTCTCCCATCTGGTGACGATCACATCTGCGTACAGCGGATCGAGCTCCATCAGGAACGCCCGGCGCCCGGTCTGCTCCGCCGCGATAAGCGTCGAGCCCGAACCGCCGAAGAGGTCGAGGATGTTCTCGCCCGGGCGCGACGAGTACTGGATTGCCCGTACCGCCAACTCGACGGGCTTCTCCGTCAAATGGATCATGCTCTGCGGGTTGACCTTCTTGATCGGCCAGACGTCCACGGCATTGTTCGGCCCCAGGAAGACGTGTGCCGCGCCCTCACGCCAGCCATAGAAACACCACTCGTGGTTGCCCATGTAGTCCTTGCGGGTCAGCACCGGATGCTCTTTGACCCAGATGATCGCCTGCGAGAAGTACAGCCCGCAGGCCTTGAGCACCGGCGGGTAGTTGCCGCAGTTCGCGTAGCCGCCCCAGATGTAGAAGCCCCGGCCCGGTTCCAGTACCCGGGCAATCTGGCCGAACCAAGCGTGGAGCAGTCGATCGAACTCCTCGTCGCTGACGAAGTCATTCT
>CAZOIA010000364.1:0-2813 GCA_964579675.1 uncultured Planctomycetales bacterium
GACCCTGGAGGCGCGTCAACTTGACAAGGGCCGGGCTTTCATAGAAGCCCGGCTCCGAGCTGCTATCCACATGCCTTCCCTGGACACGGGTTCCAGTCTTCTTGGAGCCCGCGGGTGATTCCCGCCCAGTCAAGCGGTGGGTGGTGCTTGCGCGCCGGCGATCATGGGCTGGGTTGATCAGCGCAGCCCTTAACGGGAGGCACGCTCGCACCAGACATGCATCCCCGCAGAACCACGAAGTCGTCATGGTCAATGTCGCCGTCACCGTCCAGGTCGGCATTCGTGCACTTCGGGTCGGTTATTGGACTGCCCGGGCCGGCAAGGCAGGCTTGCAGGTACCCGACATCCTCCTGGTCCACGTCGCCGTCGAAATCGAGATCGGGCGGTACCGTCTCCACGTTGACGGTTACGGTGATCGTCTGGGGGCTGTTGAGCGCGCCTGCGTCCGAGGCGGTGATGGTTGCCGTGTTCCCGCCCGGGTCCAGGTCGCGGCAATCATAGTAGATCGTGACGGAATCGGGCGGGGCGCCTTGAACCACGGTGCCGGCGTAGGCGCTCAGACTCACCCAATCCTCACTGACCTCGACCTCGTATTCGAGCGTGCCCACGCCCACGTTGGCCACGGTGAATATGTCATCATCGGGGCTCTCAGCCACGAAGACCGTATGCGTAAACGCCTTGGGCAGAGCGTAGATCACCGGCGTAACCGGAGCGACGAGCTCGATGGTTCGCGTGATACTCGCTTCGTTCAGGGCGGCGTCGTAGACGGTCACGGTGGCTGTGTACAGCCCGAGGTCCATACCCATTGCATTCCACTCGATCTCGAAGTCGGGAACCGCCGGGTCGATGGCGATCGCGACGACCTGCGGCTCGGGGTCGGGCACCCCGATCGGCGTCAGGACGAGTTCGGCCTTGACCACGCCGACGCCGTCGCCGACGCCGGTTACGCCGACCGGGTTCTCGGGCGTTCGCACGACCTGCTGGCCCTCGGTCCATGAGATGTCCGCCAGCCAGGGCGGGTCGGTCTCGACCAGCACCGCCGGCGTAGGATAGCCGTAGTCCTCGGGGAAGTCGTCGCTCCTCACAGCAGCCACGTGATCGCCCGCCACCGTGATGTACCGGGTGTCGATGGTGCCCAGCACGCCGGTGCTGTCAGCCCACAGGAGGTGGGGGACGAACCGCGGGTCGTAACCCATGGCCAGGGTGCCCACGGTATCGACGGCCAGCGAATCCCTGCCCGCGATGATCATCTGCATATGCGGATCCGGGTGCTCGAGGTATTGAGGCTCAGGACAAGGCCCGTTCGTGACCCCGATCAGGGCGTCGATCACCTCGAAGTCCTGGGGGCGAACCAGGTTCAAATCCACGAGCGAGCGCTGCACGATCTCGTTTTCGTTGCCCGGCGTCGGCGGGACCGTACAGGGAAACCCCTCGTCACAGTGATGAACCAGGGCAAGCTTGCCGTAGACGCCCTGTCCCCAGCTTCCATCGCTGTGATAGATGTCGCTGGGGGCGCAGCCGACGCGGTTCTTGAGCGAGAGCGTCACCGTCCCGTTGCCGTGGTTCTTGAACGTCGGCACGCAGATCATGACGTCGCTCTCCAGGAGGATGTTGGGGACATAGTACTGCGTCCGGATGACACCATTGGGGACCGTAACAAGGGTGACCTTGTCGGGGTTGGTCTGATGCAGGCCGCCGGAGTCGTTCAGGTCGTAAAGGGCCACCGTCTCGTCGTAGTCAAAGAGGTGATTTCCGTTGGTGTCGTATCCGGCGTCGGTAAAGGCTTCCCAGGTGCAGTTCCGGCCGGTCGTGCCCACCGCGGTGCCCTCGACAATGGTGATCTGTCCGGCGCCGGCGTCCTGGGCCACTTGCACGACGGCGGCGCAAACCCTGGGGTCGGTGACCACGCCTTGCGTGCCAGGCCAGTTGGCTTTCACGAGGTTGGGCTTGATCACCACCGTGTCACCGGGAGCGATGACATCATCGAGCCCACCCGCTAGGTCGATCGCCCGGCGAACCATGTCTTCGATCTCCTGGGTGGTGTACGTGCTTCCCGCCGGGGGCTGGCGGACGATGCCGACCGTGGTGAACTGGGGCTCGGCGAGCCGCGGAGGTGGGTCGTTCATCCAGTCCGGCATGAGGCTCTGGGCGAACTGGTATCCTTCGATGCCGATCAGGGCGGTGACAAACATGATGCCGGCGGCGACGATCTGCCTTCTGATCCGGACGGCTCTGTCCAGGGTGTGCGGGCAGCGGTTCTTTCGGGTCAGGAACAGGGCCGGTATCAGCCCAGCGACAAAGGCACCAACATTGACCGCCGCCACCTGCTGACACGGATAGCTCAAGCGCCGCGGCTGGGACCCGCTGCGGAAGATCAGCCACAACAGGGACGCGACCGCGATCGCCAGCCGGTTCCGCACCAGCAGACGCCACACCCAAAGGGCGCAGTGGCCGGTGAGCTGGGGCGATTTCCTCACCAGTCGCTCGACCGCCCGGACTCTGTTCAGGAATCGTCTCCTTAAGCTCATATTCCACCTCAAGGGCTTCACCCGCAGTGAACCGCCTCCGCTGGAACGCCTCGCGCGGCTTGCGACGGTATCATTTCCTCGGGCAACCTCCGGCGGCTGACCGCAGTCAAGAGTACCCGCAGACGTTACTCCGCGTTAAGCGCCTGCGCAGGTCCGCATCGTGGACCGTCCTCTACGATTTTATCAGCAAGATGCTCTATCGGCAAGCTTCGCCCGTTCAAGCAGGGTGCGCGTAGTGTACCGCCAATTGGGGAATCTGGAGATTTGATGGCAAAAAGATAGGCT
>CAZOIA010000365.1:0-2775 GCA_964579675.1 uncultured Planctomycetales bacterium
AAACACCTGGGGGCGGCGCCTTCCAACAAGCCGCCCAAAGTGTCATGCACCCGGCCGCAGGCGGTTCCTGGCGGACGCCTTGACCTCCGGGCGCGAAACCCGTATGGTCTGCCCTTCGACAGCCTCCAGTATCTTAGTCAGTTGTCCCCTGGGCTGGGGGACTCATGGTCTCAAACAGCATCAGGAGAAGACGTGATGGCAATTCGAGTTGGTATCAACGGATTTGGGCGGATCGGTCGGCTCGTGGTCCGGGCGGCCATGAACGACAGAGAGATCGAATTCGTAGGCGTCAACGATCTGGTGCCCGCGGAGTGCTTGGCGTACTTGCTCAAGTATGACACCATGCACAGGCGAGCCGAAGGCGACATCCGGGCCGACGCCCAGGGTCTGATCGTCAACGACAGGAAGATCAAGTGCCTGTCGGTCCGGGACCCGGCCGAACTGCCGTGGAAGGACCTCGGTGCCGACTACGTCGTCGAGTCCACCGGTTTGTTCAGGGATCCCGACACGGCGGGCAAACATCTCAAGGCGGGGGCCAAGCGGGTGGTGATCTCCGCCCCGGCCAAGGGCGACGTGCCCACGTTTGTCATGGGCGTCAACGAGGAGACGTTCGATCCGGCCAAGGACACGATCGTCTCCAACGCCAGTTGCACGACCAACTGTCTCGCCCCCGTGGTCAAGGTGGTGCTGGACAACTTCGGCATCGTGGAAGGGTTGATGACGACCATCCATTCTCTGACCTCGACCCAGCCGACGGTGGACGGCCCGAGCAGGAAGGACCTTCGCGGCGGCCGCAGCGCAAGCCAGAACATCGTTCCATCTTCAACCGGGGCGGCCAAGGCCGTCGGACTCTGTATTCCGCAGGTCAAGGGCAAGCTGACCGGCATGGCGTTCCGCATCCCGACCCCGGACGTGTCGGTGGTCGATCTGACCGTCCGCACCGAGAAACCCACGTCCATGAAACAGATCAACGCCGCGATGAAGGCCGCCTCCGAGGGCGGGATGAAAGGCTTCCTGGGCTATACCGAAGACCCGGTCGTCAGCAGCGACTTCATCAGTTGCACGCTTTCGAGCATCTACGACGCGACCGCGGGCATCGAACTGAACGAGCGGTTCTTCAAACTCGTCTCATGGTACGACAACGAGATGGGCTACTCGTGCCGGGTGAACGATCTGATGAAGTACATGGCCAAGCGGGACGGCCTGCTGTAACGGGCGGGTGCCGGGGCCGCGATGGATGGGTACATCGGAGGCACGTAGGGTGGGTCATCGACCCACCACATGGCTGTCCGCGGAGGTGGGTCAAACGACCCACCCTACCCGGCTGCCGTGGCAGCGATGGGTGGGGGCATCGCAGTCGGTGGTGGAGAAAACATCCATGAAACTCGACTTGACGGTTCACCTTTGGCTTGAGGAAGACCAGTACATCGCCCACGCCCTCCCGCTGGACGTCATGAGCAGCGGCTCGACCCCCCAGGCCGCGCGGGAGGCCGTGGATGAGGCCGTGCGCTGCTTTGTCAAGACCGCCAGTGATACGGGAACCCTCGACCAGATTCTGGAAGAATGCGGCTATCGACGGCACGACGGCGAGTGGGCCGCCCCAGCCTGGGTGGGCGTGGAGCGCCACGCGGTGGCGGTATAGACATGCCCCGCATCACGCCTGTCCATTGGCGAACCCTGGAGCGGGTCTTCCTGGCCGCCGGATTTGAATTCGCCCGGCAGGAGGGCAGCCATCGCAGCTACGTCAAGAAGGGCGTCCTGCGACCGGTTGTGATCCCTGCCTACAACGAAGTCCCCGTCTCGATTATTCGCAACAACTTGAAGACGGCAGGGATTTCAAGGAAAGAGTACTTCCGGCTGTTGGAACAAGCGTAGAGGATAGGGAGGGAGAAAGGTTAAGATACTCACAGCGAAAGGAACAAAGGGAAGATTCGGTAGTCCCTCATGATGTTGGTAAGAGTTTCTTGCGTTTTCGGTTGTCCAGGGCGGAGGTTAACCAGCTTTGGCGCTGCTCGGCCCAGATCTCTCGCTGCAGGTGGCTGACGTGCACCGGATGCGCGACATACTGAGGCACCGTCCAGACCGCCTCGGCCAAGCCCAGGGCCATGGCCGGCGTGTGGCCGTCCAGCGAGCCGTGCGGACGTACCCAGTTGTACAGGTCGCGCCACAACCACAACGACCACTGCAAGGTCTCGGCTAGCCGCGAACCGCTGCGCGTGCGTCGGGTCAGGCGGGCCTGCTGGCCGCGCAGTGTCCCGTTGAGCCGCTCGATATGCGCGGTGTTGATCTGCTCGCCGATGTCCAACCGGCGGATGCGTCGCTCGATGTCCCGCTTGCGTCCGAACAGGGCCCGCGTCCGTACCCGCAACAGCTTGCCGGAGGCGTTGCGGACCTTCTCCACCACGCCGGCCAACAAACCCGGCGGGGGTTTCAAATCGGGATGCTTGAGCCGTCCTCGCCCCCGCTTGCGGCGCCGATGGCGGATCACGCCGAAGACCTGCAAGATCGCAGCGGGATAAGGCAGATGGTTGTCGATCAGCAGCAGCGGCGGAGGCTGCGTGTTCCCGCCGGCCATCGCCACCGAGGCCAGCAATGCGGCGGCCGATTCCAGGGTGCGTGGACCGAGACGAAGATCGATCAGGAACCGCGACGCGACCGCCAGGGCTGCGTGAACCCAGTGCCGACCCAGGCCGCGACGGCTTCCAGCAATCCACCGCCCATGACCGACAAGGTGACGCGAAACTATGGGCAGCGGCTGCTGGACGCGCTGCGGAA
>CAZOIA010000366.1:0-2755 GCA_964579675.1 uncultured Planctomycetales bacterium
CCGGCAGACCCGACGTGCAGGTCAGCCACCAGCCCTCCGAAGTTGACATCACTCTGCAGAAGATTCTTGCCGCCATCCTGGCCGTCTTCTCGGTCGGGATGGCGGTCAAGCTCTACCGCGTTCTGAGGACGCGAGTGGTGGTTGACGATACCGGCCTGACGATGGGCAGCAGGCACGTCGCGTGGGAGGCGATGGCCGGACTGAAGACCGATCGGTACAAGCAGAAGGGGTGGGTTGATCTCCACTACGTCGCTAATGGGGTGACGCGTTCGTTACGCCTGGACAGTTACCATATCGACCGGTTCCATGAGATCGTCACTGTGATCTGTGAAAGGAAAGTATACGCCCCACCGCTCCGTCCGCCGGGCGGGAACGAGCCTGATGAATCCCCGTTAGAGCCGACCGCGGATGGTGCACCGGATGAACAGAGTTAGATCAAGCCTGGTGCTGGTGTATCTGCCGGTGGTCGGCGTCTTATGGGCGGGTGGGGCGTCGTCGGCCGCCGATCGGGCGCTGCGCTATCCGGACCGGAAGGACATCCCGGAGTGGTGGCAGCAGACGCGCGCATTCTACTGCCCGTGGGACAACTCGGGCGCCGGCTCCAGTCTGATGAAGTTCAAGGCCCATCGCGATGACGGCTTCGAGAGCTTTGCCGATCTGGACAAAGTGCTGGACGACGCGAAGGCCCTCGGGACCAGCGTCATTTACCTGGTCGGGTACTGGGAGCCGGACTACGAGCACAAGGCCGCGTACAAGCCCAAGCTGAAATGGGGCGGGGATAAGGCCTTTCGCGAGGGGATCGCCAAGGTCCACCTGGGGGGAGGACGGGTCATTGTCTACCTCGAAGCGCTCATCATCTCCCGAAAGACGGAGCTGGGCAGGACCATGGGCCCCAAGTGGGCCATGATGGACGAGAAGGGCGACTACTATCCCTATTACCACACCGGCGATCGCTTCTACCTCATGTACCCGGGCCAGGGGTCGGGGTGGACGGATTACATCGTGGGGGTCGCGGGCCGGCTGGCGAGGGATTTCAGAATTGATGGTGTTCATCTGGACAGCTACGGCGTGCATCTGGACCACGTGAAGCCCGATTACAATCCACATCATCCCAAGGGCAAGGATACCGAGTCGTTCCATCGGGCGGCGGTCGAGTTGGTGAGGCGGATGCGGGCCGAGCTGCGCAAGCACGTCCCCGATGCAGTTGTGATCCTTGAAGGGGCCGAGCGCACCGATCTGCTCGACGTGTGTGATGGGGCCCAGTTCGAGTGCCTGAGCAAGCTCAAGAACAAGCCCTGGTACAACCGCCGGCGTTACCCGATCTTCACGTCCTCGTTCTCCACCGAAGAGATGCAGAAGATCCTGGACGAGGGACACAACCTGGCCCTGTCCCCGTGGTGGTTCCGGGATCGCGCTCGCGGCCGGGACGAGGATCGGCTCAGGGGCAAAACGGACAAGAACTCACGGTGGGACCAGATCGAATCCCTGCACCTGTATCACAACATCCTGGCGGCCAACGATGTGGTTCCCGAGCCCGCCGCCCGCTTCGACAAGCTCGAGCAGGGGATCATCACCTATCTGAACAACAACGGCTGGGACAGCAAATTCCACTATCCGCCTCTGGTCGGGACCGCCAGGCGATACCTGGCCGCCTACGAGAAGAACAAGGACAAGCTCGAACGCAGGCCGGCGGACGTTATCCGTGAAATGGTCGAGAAAAAAGGGGGCAGGCACAGTGCCGTTCGGCACAGTGAATGCGAGGCATGGGATTAGGTTGCCGATCGGACCTGTCAGGACGAGTCCGCGCCGTGGAACGGACAGGACTGGCAGGCCAATGCAAACAGGAGAGGCAGGTATGACAAGGTGTCAACGTGCGGTAACGCGGCGGGCTTTCCTGAATAAGACGAGCTTGGCGGCCGTTGGCGGGCTGCTGGCACCGCACCTGGTCCGGCGTGCGGTGGGTCGGGAGGCACCCGTGGCTTCCCAGAGTCGCGCCGCCTTGGCAACCGGCGGCGCCCGCGCGGACAATATCCTGCAATCGCTCAAACTCATCGAGAACCAGATCCGAGAAGGCCTGGCCCGCAAGAAGCGGGTGGTGGTCAAGCCCAACCTGGTCTGGGCCACGAAGCAACTGTCCGCCACGCACGCCGACTGCCTGGAAGGGATCCTGGAATTCCTCAAGCCGCTGGTGAGAGATGCGATTATCGTCGCCGACTCGCCCGCGGGTGGACCGGCTTCACGGGCTTATGAGAACTACGGATTCTATCGTCTGCGCAAGAACTACAACGTGAAGTTTGTCGAGCTGGACGAGGAGCCGACCGCTACCAGGTACGTCGTCGATCACCGTTACCGGCCGCGGCCCGTGCGGATGTCCCAGCTCCTGCTGGATCCGGACACGTACGTCATCTCGGCGGCGGTGATGAAGACGCACGACCGGGCTGTCGTGACGCTGTCTCTGAAGAACCTCGTCGTCGGGGCGGCCATCAAGGGGCATACGGGGCCGGACGGCAAACGCCGGAGCGACAAGCCGATCATCCACGGCGGGCCGGCGAACGAGGGGATCAATTACAACCTGTTCCAGTTGGCCAAGGAGCTGCACCCCGACCTGGCGGTCGTTGACGGATTCCAGGGAATGGAGGGCAACGGGCCCATCTCGGGAGCACCGGTGGATCACAAGGTCGCCATTGCCAGCACGGACTGGCTGGCCGCCGACCGCATCGCCGTCCAACTGATGGGCTTCGATTTTGCGAAGATC
>CAZOIA010000367.1:0-2754 GCA_964579675.1 uncultured Planctomycetales bacterium
CGAGGAACGAGCGGAGCTTGGCCGTGGGATCTGGCGCGGGGCTTTCACCACTGCCGCCCTGTCCGCTCTCGTGAGCCCCACCGGCCGCCAGCGGCGAGTGGATTTGAAACAGCGCCCTACCCCTAAAAACCGCGTTTTCGATAGCGCCAAGCGGGTTCTAATTGGGGGTTTGTATCAGGGTTTGTATCTACGTAAGTCCTTGTTTCTAAGTTGTTTACATATCCCTGGCAGGAGACATTTTCCCGAATCCTGCCGGAAGGGACAAGGGGCGCCAGAACATTGACCGTACGGGTAGGAACGCTGGCGACATTTTTCGTCCGATCTCGCAACTTTTCTCTTGTGTCCGTGACGGGGGGGGGTAGACTGGTAGGTTGAGAAGTAGAAGGGGGCGGAAGAGCAAAGCGTTTCCTATCCACGCATCCTTTCGCCCGCACATTCGTGCAGTAGGCGAGAGCGAGCCGTTCGGCGGGCTCTCGTTTGTCATGTCTGTTCGTGAGAAAGGTGTGGGGCATTCGGGGAAACCCGGATAATAGGAGAAAACAGCAATGAAGATGAAGAAAACGCTTACTGTCTGCTTGCTGGCTGTGTTGATAGCCGGCGTCGGCTCGGCCCAAGGGACGATACTCTTTTCCGAAGACTTTGAGTCTTACGCGGCGGGATCCAATTTGAACAGCCAGGGAGGATGGTCGGGACTTAATCCTGGGGGCGGTGCTTCCGTGATGATTGTCGACCATGGGGCCTATCTCACAGGTTCACAGGTCTTGAACGGCCAGGCTCCCCAGGGAGATGGCTGGGTCAATGCCGTCGGGCACGCCGTTACGCCGCTCTTGAGCACGAACGTCAGCGTGCTTCACTTTGATGCCTACGCCACGACCACCCCGCTAACGTTCAATACAGGGGTCGGCTTGGGAGCTAAACCGAACCCGTTCGGGGCAGATCCCCAGAGTTTCATGGTCTACTGGTATGCGAGTGAAACCGGACCAGGTTGGGTGTTCGATACCCGGCTCATCGGCGGAGACTTGCAGTTGATTACTGGAGGCTACGATGAGCCGGTGCACCTGCAAATCGTCATTGACGGACCAGCGAACGAGACTTACGGCATAATCGAAGGCGCTGCACTGGGCAGAATCGAGACTGCACATCGCGCCGTTTCTGTTGCGCAAATCGAGAGTCTCGATGCGGTTTCCATGTTCGTTGACAACAACCTGAATCGCGAAGGAGCTGAGTACGACAACCTGCTGCTCGTCCCCGAACCCACCACCCTCTCCCTGCTTGCCCTTGGTGGTCTGGCGTTGCTGCGGCGACGGCGGTAGGGTCTATTGCGATAATCAAGCATTCAACCGGGATCGCTCTTCGGATCGGTCCCGGTTTTGTCTTGCGCCGGATGCCGGTCGCGGTGGGGTAAGGGGTGGGACAGGATGACAGAGAGACGCGGGCAGAGGGGTTAAATCCTTACTCCTTCCGTTCCGCTGGCAGCCAGGTAGGTCGGGCCGACCAGTCGTAGGGCACGGTCGGAGTCCGCCGGTGGCGGACGCAGACCTGCCTTTACTATCATTTCTGGATCTCCGGCAACTGGACCGGGGTTTCGCCCGGCCAATCGGGATCAAGCCAGCCCTTCTGGACGCTTGCGACTTTGGCCTCGGCTACGCCTCTGATCGGCAGGAAGAAGAGCCCTCGGGGGCTTGCGCTGGTTCGTAGAGTCGATCGTGCGCTGGAGCCGTTTGGCTCAGGGTCGCGCCGCCTCGGGACTCCGCGGGGCCGGGGCGCCCGCCAATAGGCCCTGCGTGCTGAGATCCTCGTCGATGTCCGGCCAATGAATTCCGAAGCCGCCGCCGCAAGGCCGCCAGTTCTCACGCTGGGCCGGCGTCGCATTGAGCAGGCGCGGGTACCAGGCCAGCGGAACGGTGATCGTTCGGCCGTCGGCCAGGTCAACACTCATGGTATCGTCGTCGCAGCGCACATCCACGACGCGCTCGCCGGGCTTAGGGTCCGAAGTAGCCATGCCAAGCCTCCAGGAGCTCAGTTGCGTGCTCCCCAACGATCCTTTGAATGACGCGCAGCTCCTTCGCACGGAACCCGATGTTACGTGCCAGCGATACGGGCGTCAGCCAGAACTTGGCCGTGTTTTCGTCCCGATCCACATGGACGTGCGGCGGCTCGTCCATGTCGTGACTGTAGGAGTATACGCGATAAGGGCCAATCCTCGCGGTTGTCGGCATCGCTGCGCCTTAGTGCGACTCAGCAGCGCCGTGCGGCATGCAGTGCTTAACCCTCGGCGCGCCTGTCCTTCCACGGAAACCCAACTCGCCGCGCTTGTCCATCTTCTGGGCCGCCAGCGGCGCGGGGCCGGGCATAATAAGGACCTCGCCGACCCTGTGACGGGCCGCGCCCGCTTCTCTAAGTTATTATCCGGAAAGGCCGGGGGCATGTCCAGGCCATCCAGGTAGCAGCCACGGACGCTACGGGTGCATCCGTGGGCCGGCCAGCGAAGTCTCCGGGCGAGCCGGGGGGCTCTGCCAGCGCTTCGGGGGCGTCCCCGGATGATTTGGGGAATCCGGGCAGGTCCGATCGACCACCGGTAGGGCACGGTCGGAGTCCGCCGGTGGCGGGTACGCGTTTAGCGACCTCCGACGCGATTAGGGCCAGTTCCGACGCGGTCAGAGCCGGCCTCTGTGAGGCCGGTGTTTCCTCGGACGGGAGGATTCCACGCCCCGAAGGGCCACCGGGCTCGCAGAGATGGGGATGAAAGCCCGT
>CAZOIA010000368.1:0-2717 GCA_964579675.1 uncultured Planctomycetales bacterium
ACTTCGTCGCATCCGCCGGGTGGGCGGTGATCGCCGTCGTCTCGTTCACCGTCAGGGTAGCCGCCGTCGAGGTCTCGCTCCCGCAATCGCCGGTCACCACGCAGCGGTACTGGTTCCCATTGTCGCCGGTCGTCAAGACGGGCGTCGTGTACGACGAGCCGGTCGCGCCGGAGATGTCGGCGAACCCACTGCCGCTGTCCAACTGCCATTGATAGGTCAGGTTCGTGCCCGCCGCGGTCACGCTGAACGCCGCCGTCTCGCCCGGGCACTTCGTCGCATCCGCCGGGTGGGCGGTGATCGACGTCTCGTCATGGACTGTCAACGTCGCAGCATTCGAGGTCTGCACGCTCCCGCAAGCGCCGTCCACTATGCAACGATACTGGTTGCCGTCATCGCCGGTCGTCAAGACGGGCGTCGTGTACGACGAGTCGGTAGCGCCGGCGATGTCGTCGAACCCGGTGCCGCTGTCCAACTGCCACTGGTACGTAAGGTCTGAGCCCTCCGCCGTTACGCTCAACGTCGCCGTCTCACCCGGGCACTTGGCCTGATCCACCGGGTGGTCGATGATCCACGTGCCGGCAGCGATCGTCAGCGTGGCCGCGTTCGAGGTCTGCACGCTCCCGCAAGCACCGTCTACCACGCACCGATACTGATTGCCGTCATCCGCCGGCACCAGCGTCGGCGTCGTGTACGACGAACCCGTCGCACCGGAGATGTCCCCGAACCCGCCTCCGCTGTCCAACTGCCACTGGTACGTCAGCTCCGCACCCGCCGCCGTCACCTCGAACGTCGCCGTCTGACCCGCACATTTCGTCACGTCCGCCGGGTGGGCGGTGATCGACGTCTCGTCATTTACCGTCAGCGAGGCGGCATCCGAGTTCACCGGATCGCCACAAGCGCCGTCCACCACGCAGCGGTAATCGCCCGCGTCCCCGCTGCCCGCATTAGTGATCTGAAGGGCCGCCGAGGTCTGGCCATCAAGGTCGTCCCACTCCTCGGTACCCGTATTGTACTTCTGCCACTGGTAGGTCAGGCTGCTGCCGCCTGCCGTCACGCTGAACGTTGCCGTATCACCCAGGCACACGGTCTGGTCTTCCGGCTGCTGGGTGATCTCGGTCGCATCCTTCAGCGTCAGCGATGCCGCGTCCGAGGTAACGCTGCCGCACTCGCCGGTCACCTCGCACGTGTAGCTGCCTGCATCAGCAGCCTCGACGTCCTCGATGGTCAACGTGCTGGCCGTCTCACCGGGCAGGTTGCCGCCGTCCTTCTTCCACTGGTACGTCAGCGTGCCCCCGCCTGTCGCGGTTACCGTGAAGGTGGCCGTAGCGCCCGGGCACACGTCCTGGTTCGACGGGTGCGACGTGATCTGGGTCTCACTCTTGACCGTCAATGTGGCGGCGTCCGATTCCAATGAGACGCCGGCCGGGCAATCGCCCCCCACGACACAGGTATAGCTCCCCGCATCGCTGGTGCCGACATTGAACAGCGTGAGTACGCTCAGGGTGGCCCCGCTGATGTCACCGCCGTCTTTTCTCCACTGGTAAGTCAAATTGGCACCCTGGGCCTGCACCGTGAACTGGACGTCATCACCGGGGCAGACGCTTCGTGACTGCGGGTGCTGGGTAATCGAGGTCGAGGCCTTCAAGCTAAGCGTGGCGGCGTTCGACGTTGCAGTGCCGCAAATGTTGGCGACCACGCAACGGTACCGATTCCCATCGTCACCGGCCAACGTGATGAAGGTGTAGCTGTCGCCGGTGGCACCGGGGATTTCCTCCCACCCGATACCGGTGTTCCGCTGCCACTGATACGATAGTGCCCCGCCCGTGGCGGTCACGCTGAACGCCACCTCATCGCCCAGGCACACCGCCTGATCGTCCGGATGACTGGTGATACTCGGCGGCGTGCCCACGGTCAGCGTGGCAATGTCCGACGGCACCGGCAGGCCACAGCCGCCGGTCACCACGCACCGGTAATCGCCCGCATCGCCGCTGCCTGCGCTGGAAATCTCCAGTTGCGTTGAGGTCTCGCCCGCCAAATTATCCCACACGTCGGTACCCGTGTTGTATTTCTGCCACTGGTACTCGACCGGCGGTTCACCGGTGGCCCAGACAAAGAACGTCACGCTCCCGCCCTCGCACACGTCCTGGCTCGACGGGTCCGAGGTGATCTGCGTCGCCTCCTTCAGCGTCAACGCCGCCGGGTCCGAGGTAACTTGCCCGCAGCCGGCGGTGACCCGGCAACGATAGTCGCCTACGTCCCCCTCGTCGGCGTTCGGCACCTGGAACGTAGCCCCGCCCGCCCCTGGAATGTCCTGCCAGCTTCCGCTTGCATTCGTCTCCCACTGATAGAACAGTGTGCCCTGGCCCGTCGCCGACACCGTGAACGCCACCGTATCACCTGGGCACACGTGCTGGGCGGCCGGGTGCGACGTGATCAAGGTGGCTGCCAGCATCGTCAACGTCGCCTCACTTGAGGTCTCGCTACCGCAATCGCCGGTTACCACGCAGCGATACTGGTTCCCGTTATCGCCGCTCGTCAAGACGGGCGTCGTGTACGACGAGTCGGTGGCGCCGGAGATGTCCCCGAACCCGCCACCGCTGTCCAACTGCCACTGGTAGGTCAGGTCCGAGCCCGCCGCCGTCACGCTCAACGTCGCCGTCTCGCCCGGGCACTTCGTCGCATCCGCCGGGTGGGCGGTGATCGACGTCTCGTCAAGC
>CAZOIA010000369.1:0-2711 GCA_964579675.1 uncultured Planctomycetales bacterium
GATCAGGCGATGGCGGCTTTGAAAGGCAACTGCGTGGTGGCGCAGTCGGGCGGCCCGACGGCGGTGATCAACGCATCGGCCTGTGGCGTGATCCAGTCGGCCCTGAAGCGGGCGGACACGTTCACGGGGGTGTTCGGGGCTCACAATGGGATTCTCGGCGTGCTTAACGAGGATCTCTTCGACGCGGGCAAGGAGGAGCCGGCCGCAATCGAAGGGCTGAAGCAGACGCCGGCGGCCGCGCTCGGCTCGTGCCGCTACAAGCTCAAGGATCTCGATAAGGACCGGGCCGACTACGAACGCATCCTGGAGGTCTTCAAGGCTCACAACGTCCGCTACTTCTTCTACATTGGCGGCAACGATTCCATGGACACCGCCGACAAGGTCAGCGGATTGGCGGCGGACGGGGGTTATGACCTGGTGGCGATCGGGGTGCCCAAGACGATCGACAACGACCTGGCCGAGACCGACCACTGCCCGGGCTACGGGAGCGTGGCGAAGTACGTGGCCACGGCAGTGATGGAAGCGGGCCTGGACACCGAGGCCCTCTACACGACCGACACCTGCAACGTGATCGAGGTCATGGGTCGAAATGCCGGCTGGATCGCCGCCGCCACCGGGGTGGCCAGACGGACCGAGGAGGACGCCCCCCACCTGATCTACATGCCGGAGATTCCGTTCACTTTCGAGCGATTCGTGGCAGATGTCCGGGAAACATTGAAACAATTGGGCCGGTGCGTCGTTGCAGTGGGTGAGGGGATCCGCAGCGAGAAGGGCCAATACGTGAGCCAGATGGGTGGCGCGTTCGGGAAGGACTCGTTCGGCCACAAGCAGTTGGGGGGAGTGGCGGAAGCGTTACAAAATGTTGTGGAAAGGGAAGTCGGGGTCAAGTGTCGAACGAACAAACTGGGGCTGTGCCAGCGAACGGCGATGCACTTCGCCAGCCTGACCGACCGCGACGAGGCGTATCGGAGCGGGGCGGCGGCGGTCGAGGCCGCCCTGGCGGGCAAGTCTCGCAAGATGGTCACCTTGGTGCGGGGGGGGACCGGGCCGGACGACTACTGCTGCACGACGGGTTTGGCCGATCTGTCCACTGTCGCCCATGGCGAGAAAATGGTGCCCCGCGAGTTCCTGAACCAGGCGGGTAACCATATAACGCCTGCCATGAAGGACTACGTGGTACCCCTGATGCGGGGCGAGGTGGCGATCGACGTGGGCCTGGACGGGCTACCTGTATACGTCCGCTTGGGCCGAGAGTCGCTGGAGCGGAGGACCCCGCCACGAGGCGAGCAAGGCAGAGGCAAGGGTGCTTGAGTCGCGGTGGCAAATGGCTTACGATATTGGGCAATACTGCGCCGGAGGGATGAGGCTCCGGGATGGGGGCGGCCTCCGAGGAGCGGAGCCGTCCGGCGGAGAGCGGAGTTATCGCGGCGTCGGCCGAAACTTCGGATTCATAGTTTCGTAGTTTATCATCCGGTGGCCGCTCATGCTTGCTTTCCATGTGAACCGAAATGGCGTCTCCGTAGGTGAAATGGACCTCGGCGGCGCCTATCTCGTGGGCAGTGACGGGGTTCCGCTTCGCGCCGAGGTGGAGTTTCGCGATTCGCACCTTGTCTGCGCCAAGCGGGCGGACGGCCCCGCCGGTGTTGCATTGCTCTGGTCGGTTCCGGGGTGTGGGACGGTCCTTCTCGAGACGAGCCGGTTGATGGACCGGGAGAAGCCCTACAACCTGGCCATCGAGTTGGTGCGAGGCCGGTTGACACGGATTAACCAGAAGCGGGAGGACTGGGGCCTGTTTGACTTCGAGGGCATCGAGCCGGTCGCAAGTCAGGTTGACAAGGCCCGGGACCTGTTCATTGAGGCCTTAAAAGCTGACTCGCTCGCCGAGCAATCCCGAATCGCCGGCGAGGCCCTCCAGATTGCTATCGGGGCAGGTGAGCAGTTGAGCCATTTCCACGCCGACCTGTTCCTCACCCGTCGCAAGCAGACCCACGCCTTCTCCAAGCGGGTGGTCGGTTGCCGGGTCGATCTGTCCAGTACGTCCGAGCCTTATCGCCAGCGACTTGGCGAGGCCTTCGATTTCGTCTACCTTCCGGTGCCCTGGCGGATGATCGAACCCAGATGTCAGGAATTCGACTGGCGCGGGGTCGATTCCTGGGTAGAATCGCTGGCCAAGTTGCGGATTCCGATCAAGGTGGGGCCGCTCGTCAGCTTCGACGAAGCTCACATGCCCGACTGGCTCACCAAGTACGAGTCGGATTTCGAGGCGGTGCGGAACCTGATCTTCGAGCACGTCCGGCGGACGGTGGAGCGTTACGGCAACTACGTGCACCACTGGGATGTGGTCAGCGGTGTCCATGCCGAGAACGCCTTCGGCTTCAGCTTCGAGCAATTGATGGAACTGACGCGGGTGACAGTGTCGTTGGTCAAGCAGCTTGCCCCGCGGGCCCAGGCCGTGATCGATCTGATCGCCCCGTGGGGTGAGTACTACGCGCGGAACCAGCGCACCATCCCGCCGATGCTCTACGCGGACATGGTGGTCCAGAGCGGGGTCGGGTTTGACGGGCTGGGTGCCCAGTTCCTGTTTGGAGCACCGATGGACGGCATGTTCGTTCGTGACATGTTTCAGATATCCGAGAAACTGGATCGGTTGGGCAATCTCGGTAAACCGGTGCACATCACCGCGGTCCAGGTGCCTTCGAAGTCTGAACAGG
>CAZOIA010000370.1:0-2677 GCA_964579675.1 uncultured Planctomycetales bacterium
GCCCGCCGTCAACGCATCCGTCGTGTACGACGAGCCCGTCGCACCGGAGATGTCCCCGAACCCGCCTCCGCTGTCCAACTGCCACTGGTACGTCAGCGTACCCTCGCCCGTCGCCGTCACCGTGAACGTCGCCGTATCGCTCACACACCGCGTCGCAGGGGCCGGGTGAGCCGTGATCGAGGTCTCGTCATTCATCGTCAGCGTTGCCGCATCGGACGTCTGGGCACTACCGCAATCCCCGTCCACCACGCACCGGTACTGATTCCCGTCGTCGCCCGCCGTCAACGTCCCCGTCGTGTACGACGAGCCGGTCGCACCGCTGATGTCCTCGAACCCGCCACCCGTATCCGCCTGCCACTGGTACGTCACGTTCGTGCCCGAGGCGGTCACGCTGAAAACCGCCGTCTCGCCCGGGCACCTCGCCGCGTTCGCCGGCTGCTCGCTGATCGACGTGTCCGCAGCGATCGTCAGCGTGGCCGCGTTCGAGGTCTGGGCGCTCCCGCAAGCACCGTCCACCACGCACCGATACTCATTGCCGTCATCCGCCGGCACCAGCGTCGGCGTCGTGTACGACGAACCGGTCGCACCGGGGATGTCCCCGAACCCGCCTCCGCTGTCCAACTGCCACTGGTAGGTCAGCTCCGCACCCGCCGCCGTCACCTCGAACGTCGCCGTCTGACCCGCACATCTCGTCTCATCCGCCGGGTGGGCGGTGATCGACGTCTCGTCATTTACCGTCAGCGTCGCCGCCTCCGAGTTCACCGGATCACCGCAAGTGCCGTCCACCACGCACCGGTAGTCGCCCGCGTCCCCGCTGCCCGCATCGGTGATCTGAAGCGTCGCCGAGGTCTCGCCATCAAGGTCGTCCCATTCCTCGGTACCCGTATCGTACTTCTGCCACTGGTAGGTCAGGCTGCTGCCGCCCGCGGTCACGCTGAAGGTTGCCGTATCACCCGGGCACACCGTCTGGTCTTCCGGCTGCTGGGTGATCTCGGTCGCATCCTTCAGCGTCAGCGATGCCGCGTCCGAGGTAACGCTGCCGCACTCGCCGGTAACCTCGCACGTGTAGCTGCCCACGTCGCCGCTGTCCACGTCAGTGATCGCCAGGGTGCTCGACGTGGCACCCGATATATTGCTGCCATCCTTCTTCCACTGATACGTCAGCGCGCCCTCGCCCGTGGCCGCCACCGTGAACGTGGCCGTATCTCCCGGACACACATCCTGGTTCGACGGGTGCGACGTGATCGTCGTCGTATCCTTGAGCGTAAGCGACGCCGAGTTCGAGGTAACGATACCGCAATCACCCGTCACCTCGCACGTGTAGCTGCCCACGTCGCCGCTGTCCACGTCAGTGATCGCCAGGGTGCTCGAAGTGGCACCCGAGATATCGCTCCCGCCCTTCTTCCACTGATACGTCAGCGTCCCCTCGCCCGTCGCGGTCACCGTGAAGGTGGCCGTGCCGCCCGGA
This sequence comes from uncultured Planctomycetales bacterium, assembly GCA_964579675.1. GTDB lineage: Bacteria > Planctomycetota > Phycisphaerae > UBA1845 > PWPN01 > CAZOIA01. The sequence continues at coordinate 1,469 of CAZOIA010000370.1, forward strand.
CATACGTCCTGGTTCGACGGATGCGACGTGATCGTCGTGGTGGCCTTGATCGTCAGTGTTGCCGCGTTCGAGGTCGTGCTGTCGCAACTGTTGGTCACGACGCAGTCGTAGCTACCCGCGTCCCCCGTGGTCACCGAAGCAATGCTGTAACTGGAACCCGTCTCACCCGTGATGTTACTGCTGTTCTTGCGCCACTGATAGGTCAGTGGTGGTGAGCCTGACGCAGTGACCGAAAACGTCACCGACTCACCGGGGCACTTGCTCTGACTTGTCGGGTGACTCGTGACGGAGGGGCCGGTGTTGACGGTCAGGGTCGCGGCATTCGAGGTGGCCGGCGGCGTACAGGCGCCCGAGACGACAACATCGTAATCGCCCGCGTCCCCGGTGCTCACCGAAGCGATGCTGTGACTCGAACCCGTCGCCCCCGAGATGTTGCCTCCGTCCTTACGCCACTGGTAGCTCAGCGGTCCCGTGCCCGACGCAGTCACCGAGAACGTCACCGACTCGCCCACGCACTTGGTCTGACTCGTCGGGTGACTCGTGATCGACGGGGCGGTGTAATTGGTCAAGGTGGTTCCCGAAGAGCAGGCCGACAGGCAGCCGTCCTTCGAGACCTGGCCTTTGTACGTTCCGTCGGATAGCCCCGTGAAGTCGTGATAGGCGGCGCTGCCGGTCCAATCGCTGATGGCCCCACACGAGCTGTCCCGCAGGTAGAACGTCTGAGTGCCCGATAAGGTCGAGCTCACCCGCACCGTGCCGGTCCCGCAGCCGGGGATCGCGGATACCGATGCCGTCGGCGTCTGCTTGACGGTCACGGCAACGCTTCGACAGTCGCTCCAGCAGTAGGGCGAGGCATTCAGACGGGCCCGGAGATAATACGTCCCGGATGTGGTGCAGGTATAGGTGGGGTTAGAGTCCGATGTGCTGGTCCCGCAAGACGTACCTTGCCAGTACCAGGTGACGCCGGACGGCGGCGTACCTCGGGTCAGGACCGTATTGTCGCAATTCTGCTGCTGGCTGGGGGCGTCCGGCACCGCCGGGTTGTTGTAAACCGTCACCGCCACGCTCCCGCAACCCGAGGACCAACAGTAAGGTGAAGAATTCCTGCGGGCACGGATGTAGTATGTTCCGGAAGAAGTGGCGGTATAGGTGGAACCTGAACCCAGAGACGTACTTGTGCCGCAGGATGTACCCTGCCAGTACCAGGTC
>CAZOIA010000371.1:0-2656 GCA_964579675.1 uncultured Planctomycetales bacterium
CGCGAGCGTTCTTCTCAAAACTCATTGGGGCGAGGTCGCTTGTCGGGCTGTTCGATTTCGAGAACCGCAAGAGGATCTTCCCTGATGTGGATGGACGCTTCAAGTTCTCTGTGCTGCTGTTTGGGGGTGCCGGGCACGAAGCTGACGCTGCGAGGTTCGTTTTCTTCGCGCACGACATGAAGGACTTGGAGACAAAGGATCGCCAGATCGATCTGTCGGACAAGGATCTTGCCCTGCTCAATCCCAATACGCGCACCTGCCCGGTCTTCCGCCGTCGGCGTGACGCGGAGTTGACCAAGTACATCTACCGGCGCGTGCCGGTTCTGATCAATCGGAGCCGGAAACGCGGCGGGAATCCCTGGGGAATCCGTTTCAAGACGATGTTCCACCAGACGAATGATGCCGGCTTGTTCACGGAACCCAGGGAGCTGAAACAGAGGAGGTACACGCTCGAGGGAAACATCTGGGTCAGGGGCAAGAAGCGTTACTTGCCGCTCTACGAGGCCAAGATGGTCCAGGCGTACGATCACCGGGCAGCGAGCGTGCTGATCGACAGGCAGAACTGGGTTCGGCAGGGGCAGCCTGAACCGACGTCGCTGGTGAGCCACCAGAACCCAGAGTTCGTGGTCCAGCCGCGATGGTGGGTGGAGGAGAGTCAGGTGGACGCCGCCCTCGGCAATCTTGTCGGCCCGGCGTATCTCTGCTACAAGGACGTGACCAGCCCCACCAACACGCGAACGATGATCGCAGCCTTCATTCCGCATGTTGCCGTCGTCAATTCGGCGCCGCTGGTTCTGAGCATCGGCGGGCACGATCTCCGACGATTGTCTTGCTTGCTGGCCAATCTCAACAGCTTCGTATTCGATTTTGTCGCGAGACAGAAGGTCGGCGGAGTCCACCTGAATTTCTTCATTGTCGAGCAATTGCCGGTACTGGAACCGGATGCTTACGATCACGCGCCCCCATGGGACGCAAGCACGCCGTTGAGCGACTGGATATCCGATCGCGTCATGAAGCTGATGTGCACCGCGGACGATATGCGTCCGTTGGCCGAAGCGTGCGGGTTCAAGAGGGGCGTGCACAAATGGCGGGAGGATGACCGGGGCGAGCTGATGGCTGAGCTCGATGCGGCTTTCTTCCTGCTCTACGGGATCGATCGGGATGACGTGAGCTACATCCTGCGGTCCTTTCGTGCTCATCTTGGCCAGAACGTCAACGAGATCGAGGCGGACGAGACTGAGCAGTTGATTCTCACCTACTACGACCGGTTGAAGCGTTGACCAGGCGGGTACGGCGGGTCCTGCCCGCGGGGCCAACCTCGCTGCGAGGGGGGAGCGGCTATTCGGCCGGATCGCCCAGTAACGCTGTGACCTGGTTGTGCAGCGTCGGCAGGCTATGCTGGACGGCGTCCCAGACGCGGCTGTCGTCAATGGCGTCGTAGCCGTGGATCAGCACGTTGCGGAACGCGATGATTTGAGCGGCGTCCGTGATTTGCCCTGCCGTATCGGGGTCGAGTCGGGTCAATCGGTTGAGTGCTTCACCGATGATTTCAAAATGCCGTTCCACGGCTGGTCGCAGGATGTCGTCGCTTGCGTAGTCCACCAGCGACTTGCCTCGCGTCTTGTCGAGGATGTAGGCCGCGGCGGTGCGGATGTCCTCCAACAGTTTCAAGCTCTCAGGCTGCATAGAGCGGCTTCCGGCTGGCGTTCACGGCTTTGATGAAGTACGGGTTCTTCATCGCCCGGCCTTCGACGAGGTCCACCGGACATCCGAACAACTGCTTGAGCTCGGCCAGGAAGTCAAAATACTGATGGAACGGGCCCATCGGCGCGTCCGGCTGAAACTCGACCAGAAAGTCCAGATCCGAACGCTGCAGGTCGAACTTCCCGTCCGCCGCCGAGCCGAATAGATCGAGCCGGGCCACGTGATACTTGCGGCAGAGGGCCTCCAATGCCGAGCGATGTTGTTCGACAAACGGGATCATACCGAACCGACCTCCCGCCACGTCCGCCAGGACGCCGACGAACGTATGCGCGTTATTCTGCCTCATTTCCCGGCAACGGGCAAGGATGGCGAGCTCACCTCGGTCCCAAGGGGTGTGGCCGTGGATTTTGGCATCAGAACGGGCGGCCGCTTGGTGAGACAACCCGATCCGCAGTCGTGGAATACTATCAACGCCGCTCGCCCCTGGCGGCCGGTGGGGCTCACGAGAGCAGATCTCGGGGGCCTGTGCCGGGGCGTTTGGACAGGGTAGCACTGCCAAGGAAGCGGTCCGCCCGGAACCGGCTCGTTGGCAGTGGTGAAAGCCCCGCGCCAGATTCCACGGCCAAGCTCCGCGTTCACGCTCCCGCCTTGGCCGCGTTTACTCTCGCTATGCTTGACCGTCCCACCCGCCGCTCCGGTTGCCGGAGATCCAGGAATGATAGTAAAGGCAGGTCTGCGTCCGTCACCGGCGGACTCCGACCGTGCCCTACCGGCGGTCGACCCGACCTACCTGGCTGTCGCGGGCTCTGCCCGCAACCCAAGTTAAAAGGGGGGACAGGAAATGGGAACTCGGGACTGAGGGTGCGAAGGTGGGAAGATGCGAAAGTAGAAAAGGCGCGTCGCAGCCGGTGTTTTCTCACTTTCTCGCATTGGCACTTGTTCGCGGGCCGCG
>CAZOIA010000372.1:0-2646 GCA_964579675.1 uncultured Planctomycetales bacterium
CTTCACCCGTTTCACGTTCTATTGAGTGCGCTTGTCACGGCTGGGATGTACAGGCTTCACAGCAGAGGTTCGCTTCGGGCGACCATCCTGATCGGATACTTCGGGTCTATAGGCATCGCGACAGTCAGTGATTGTGTTATTCCTTACGTTGGCGAATGTCTGCTTGGATTACCCAACCGAGGCATCCACATCGGGTTTATTGAGAAATGGTGGCTCGTGAATCCCTTGGCGGCAACCGGAATCACCATAGCCTATCGCTGGCCGAAGACTAAATTCCCGCACGCCGGACATGTGCTCTTAAGCACGTGGGCATCGTTGTTCCACATGACGATGGCGTTGGCAGGGCAGCCTGGCGTGGTCACGGTCGGCCTGATTGCCGTCTTCCTGTTCCTTGCCGTATGGATTCCGTGCTGTACGAGTGACATCGTTTTCCCCTTGCTGTTCGCGAAGGAAGATAAACCGCGGGTGCCCCATGGCGTCGCATGTGATCCGAGTCGCTGAGCCCGAGATAACCTCCCGCTGGCGAAAGTGGAGGAGACCGATTGTGCGGTTTCTCGGTTGGTGGGGCAGCATGTTTGCATTGCTGGGGCCACTGTCCGTGTGCCCGTTTTGCGGACAGCCGGGCTGCGGTGTAGGAACGGCCGCGGCTGGAGTGGCGGGGGGCATCGTCGCCACGTTGATGACCGTGCCTCGTTGGGTTGTGGGCCTTCTAAGACGGCGCACTTGCAAGGAGAAGGAAACGGAATGAGGATCGCCGTAGCAAGCGGAAAGGGCGGCACCGGCAAGACGACCGTGGCCACTAACCTGGCGCACCTGGCTTCACGCAATGGCCAGAGCGTTGCTTATCTCGACTGTGACGTCGAAGAGCCAAACGGCCACATCTTCCTGAAACCGGAAATTGCGAGCAGCAAGCCGATTGGCAACTTGATCCCCACCGTAGACGAGGAGAAGTGCATTCATTGCGGCAAGTGCGGCGAGATCTGCGAGTACAGTGCCATCGTGTGTATAGGCGAGAAAGTCCTGGTTTACCCCGAGCTTTGTCACGCTTGTGGCGGTTGCTTACTTGTCTGCCCAGTTGGGGCCATCACCGAAGTCTCCCGTGAAATGGGACGGTTGGAAACGGGTCGCGCCGGAGAGATCCAATTCGTCCGGGGCTTGCTTAATGTCGGCGAGATCATGAGCCCACCCCTTGTCAAAGCGGTCAAGGCCACCCGCCCCCAGGCAGACCTCGTGGTTATCGACGCTCCGCCAGGAACTTCGTGCCCGGTCATCGAGAGCATTCGGGACAGCGATTTCGTTCTCCTTGTAACCGAACCGACACCGTTCGGCCTTAATGACCTGAAGCTCGCGATCGAAATGGTTCGCGCCTTGGAACTGCCCTTTGGGGTGGTCATCAATCGGGCGGACGTGGGTGATTACGAGGTTCGCCGATACTGCACCCGGGATCGCATCAAGATTCTGGCAGAGATCCGGGACGACCGACGGATCGCCGAGGCGTACTCGCGAGGCGAAATGATCTGTGCGGTCTTGCCGGATTACCAGTCCCTTTTTGAAGACCTCCTGAAGGAAGTTGCTGAAGAGGTGAGGATAAGTGTGGGATAGAGACTGGCAAGCCGAGATCCGCCTGCTGCAGGAGCGGGAGAGAAAGGCCCGGCAAATACTGGGCGTTTCGGATTCCGCAAGCAGGGAAGACATCAAGCGCGCCTGGCGGCGGGAAAGCCTTAGACACCATCCCGACCATAACGGTGGCAGCCTCAAGTCACATCGAAGCTTCATCCTGATTGCTTGTGCCTACAGGTTCCTGACCGAAGGTGTCGGCTGTGACGAACTTGATTCCGAGAAGCTGCGCGGCGAGGTGTCAGCCGGCGGCAAATACCGACTGGACAATCCGTGGGGCTACTTCGTCTGGTGGCGAGACAACTACTTCGGTGACTAGGAGAAACAAGAAGGAGAATAGAGATGCCCATTTTCGAGTACCGGTGTAAGAAGTGCGGCCATGTGAGTTCATTTCTGGAAAAGGCTGACAGCACAAAGAGCCACGCATGCGAGGAATGCGGCTCCAAGACGACGGAAAAGGTTCTTTCGACCTTTGCTGCGAGAACTGCAGCAGCCTCTGGCTCTGGCAGCGCGAGCTGTCCGACAGGAACGTGCCCGCTGACATAGGCCAAGACAAAGGAAAGAGCAGTGAATGAGCTGATTATTTTCAATCGGCAGCCTTACGATGGTACGGATGTTACTTGGAACGGTTTGCGCCTTGCTGAGACATTGCTGGGCACGGCTGTGGACGTACGAGTATTCCTCATGAATGACTCAGTGGATATGGCCCGGGATGCGGCCAAGCCTCCCGAGGACTACTTTGACCTTGGTGAAATGTTGAAAGGCCTGATCGCCAAGGGGCTGACGGTCAGGGTGTGCGGCACCTGCAAGGTCCGCTGTGGCATCCACAAGGGTGAGCCTTACTTTGAAGGCGCGAAGGAGGCGAAGATGACCGAACTGGCTGAGTGGGTCAAACAAGCCGACCGGGTCATCACGTTTTGACTGTGATATGAGCTGCGATGCACATAGAGAGGATTTCTACGAGCGTATCAAGCCCCGCCTCCACAAGCGGATCGGCCGGGAGCTGCGACTCGCCCGGTGCGTCCTTGA
>CAZOIA010000373.1:0-2631 GCA_964579675.1 uncultured Planctomycetales bacterium
AGGGGTCGTTTCCGCCGAACGGATAGACAACACCGCTGCGCACTTCGATCAGCCCTTGTGAATAGGCGGAGTTCAGGTAATCGCAGTACTGCTGGTTGGTTGCCTCATAGCGGTCCACGTAAAACGAGTCGATATAGACCGCATGGACAGGCTTCTCGTCAGGGTAGCCGAGATCATAATGATCCCCTATCTCAGACTCGCCGCCGGGGATCAGGACCATGCCTGCTGATGCAGGACACGTCACCGAGCTGCCATTCAGGCTCTTGACCAGGGCCATGTCGATCAGGTCCACGTTGCCGTCCAGGTTCACGTCAAAACAGATGTTGTCGGGCACAACCGGCTGCCCGTTCCTGCTCTTGACCTGCGCCATATCGATCAGGTCGGTGCAATTGTCACCGTTAGTGTTCCCTGTTAGAGCCTTGATGAGGCAATCCGTATCGCCGAACAGGCCCGCAAGCTGTCCGGCCAGGTCGATCCGGTAGCAGGCCTCATCCGGCAAGCCGCCCGCGAACTCGATCGCGAGGGTCATTCCGTTGTTGATCGGGGTCTGGCCGGTCGCGGAGATCGTGCCGCCGTGGGTCAGGTCCTCGGCCTCAACGGTTCCGGTCACCAGGGTCGTAATGTCCGTGTCGAAATCGACCTCGATCTTCTGGACCCCGTCCCGGCGGGTTTCAGATACGACGCTGATCCCGCTGGCGGATGCATCCAACTCGATCGCCAGCTCTGCGCTGGGTGGGCCGCCGTGGAACCGCACGCTCCGCCATTCCGTGATGGCTACCGGCACCGCGGTCGGCACGAGCGCCACTTCGATCACCTGCTCGCTCGTGGTGGTGACTTCCACGACGTGGCTTTGGGGCACGTAGCCCTCGGCGGAGAACTCGACCGTATGAACCCCCGGCGGCAAAAAGGCATGGTAGCGACCGAACGGACCGCCGCTCTCGTTCACTTCGTCGTTTTCGAAGTTGACGCCCACGTAGGTAATCGTCGCCACAAGCGGGTTCCCGGTAACGGCGTCGGTGACGTGTCCGCTCAGCGAGATCGGCCGCTCGAGCAGCCACAGCGTCCCGGGCCAGACGAGAGCCGCCTCGGCCTGGGCCACCGAGTAGCTCGGCTGGAAGGAAGTCGCTGTTTCCGTCAGGAACGCGAGACCTGCCATCATCCCCAACTGCCACTCGTAGTGCTCTCCTTCGGCGCTGGGAGACCGGGCCGACCCGCCGTAGCCCTGGGCGGTGGACAGTGCGACGGCCTGCTGCTGAAAAAACGACTCAAAGGGATGGTTCAGGCAACTGTATGCATAGAGCACCTCGCGTCCGTACGAGTGATAGTCCAGCACCTTGGCGAACCTCTGGTCCTGTGAGAACTCGATCATGGTCTGGGTCTCGGCCTCCGAGGCCGGCTCCGGGCCCTTGTAGGTCTCTGAGCTCGGGTTCGTGCTGCCGGAGCACGGGGCGGACCAGCCGAGCGGGTAGTTGCGATTCAGGTCCACGCCCACGGCGGTGGGAAAGACCCGCCGGTTCTTGCGCCACATGTTGTCCACATTGAACACATACTCGTAGCCGTCTGGATTCCAGACCGGAGCGATCCAAATCTCGTACGTGTCCACCAAGTTGGTGATCTGAGGATCGCTGCCGTATTGCGTCGTGAACCGCTCAATCGCGTCGAGGGCGATCACGGTGGTCACAATCTCCCGCACGTGATGGCAACTGACGAGCAAAAAGTCCGGCTCGTCCTCGTCCTGGGCGACGTTGTCGGAGATCTTGAGGATGTAGATGTGACGACCTTCTACGGTGGGCGACACGTTGTACGTGGTGGTCAGGTCCAGCACCTGGCAGATGGCGGGGAAGTTGGCGGCGGCAGTGTTCATCTCAGCCAGGACTTCTGCCAACGGCGGGTAGCCTGAAGGTACAGCCTCGTCGGGTCCCTGCCGCTCCGCCTGGATTTCCCGGAAGGGCCGGCCACGCTCCAGTACGACCGGCAAATACCCCCGATCCTCCAGCATCGCAAACTCGGGCGAGGAAACGATCAGCTCAAGGGAAACGCGGCTCACCGATCCTTCGAGGACGTCGAAACCGGCGGACTTCAACTCCTCAGCCAGTATCCGCGGGGCGTCCGAGTCGATCCGCACACGGGTCAGCGTTTCGGCCGAACTGCGGAACGGAAATGCACCCAGGACAAGAACGACCAGGACGCCGGGCATCACCCGCGCAGGTGTTGAGCTTCGCCTCCCGCTCCAGCGCCCACTGTAATTCAGGCAGACCCCCGTGTGCAGGGACATCGACTGGCTCATAACGGTCCTCCTGGCAACAACGAGTTTGTTCGTGGTACGAGACCTCCACCCCTCACGCTGACTTGCCAAGCTCTCAACTCTTGGCGCGTCACCCCGGTCCGATTCGGAGTGAATCCAAATGCAAGCATCGAATGACAAAGACATTGTACACGAACCGGAATCGCCGGACAACAGGCAAACCATGCCCGATGCCGCCGGACATTCGCCGGCATCAAGCGACACCGGTGGAGGCCGCAACAACGTCGGCCCTGCCGCGCCTTGCACCTCACTCGTTAAGGGCGGTAGAGAATGGGTGCATGACACTTTGGGCGGCTTGTTGGAAGGCGCCGCCCCCAGGTGTTTCC
>CAZOIA010000374.1:0-2609 GCA_964579675.1 uncultured Planctomycetales bacterium
TCGTAGCTTTCCGGTGATCTACACATGCTGAGTTTCGCGTCGACGGCACGCCTCGTGCTTGCGGAATTGACGGCGGATCAGGCCGGGTGGCTGGCTTGCCAGGCGGCGGGGGTGAGATCGGCGAAGCGGTCGAAGGGGGGGTCGCAGGCGATCGAGATCGCGTCACGAAGGTAGGCGAACGGGTCGAGGCCGATGAGCTTGCAGCTCGCCACCAGCGAGTAGATCACCGCGGCCCGGTGGCCGCCGGCGTCGGAGCCGAAGAACATGTAGTTCTTGCGTCCCACCGCGGCCAAGCGAAGGGTCCGTTCGGCGATGTTGTTGTCCAGGGGCAGCCGGCCGTCCTCGACGAAGCGCGTCAGGGGCTTCCACTGCGCCCGGGCGTAGTGGACCGCCTGAGCCACGGGACTCTTGGGCAGCAGTTCGATCGACCACGGATCCAGGCGGGACCGGATCCCGTCCAGGATCGGCACGGACTTCTCCTGCCGCAGGGCGAGTCGTGCATCGGGCTCGAGTTCAGCCTCCGTCGCCTCACGCTCCACATTATACAGCCGCCGGATCAGCGCGAGCATCTCCGTGCAGCGCCGGCGGTCATCCAGCCGGGCGTCGTAGAACTTGCGGCGCGTATGGGACCAGCAGCCGACCTCGATGCGCGGGGAAGGCACGCCGTCGGGCGACGGTTCGAACAGAGCATTGTATGAGGAGTGCGCATCGGCCTGGACGTAACCCGCATAGTGCTCCAGGACGCCGAGGGGCCCGGCCCGGCTATGGGTCGTGGTGAACTCGAAAAGGACTTGCACACCATCCCCGATGTAGACCCACAGGTATCCCTTGCCGCACGTCTTGCCCGAGAGGTTCTGCACCAGGACGGGCGTGTCGTCGGTGTTGATCCGGTGGGATTGCAGGATCTGCCGCTTCATCTCGATCACGATGGGGCTCAGCAGGTCGGCCATGTCCCGCACCCAGTCGCACATCGTCGAGACCGCGATGTTGATGTCGTGACGGCGGAAGATGCCGAACTGGCGGTTCAGCGGAGCATGATCGGCGTACTTGCTGGTCAGAACCTGAGCCAGCAGGCCGGGACCGGGAATACCCTTGGGGATCGGCAGCGGCGGGAGTTCCGCGATGGCGAACTGGCCCTCGCAGCCCTTGCACATGTACTCGGGCCGGACGTACTGGCGAACGACGAACGACGCCGGCACGTAGTCCAGCACTTCCGTGATCTTCTCGCTGATCTTCACCTTGTCCTGGCCACAGTGGGCACAGGTCAGGTCCGCCTCGGCGGGGGGCAATTCGATCCGGTCCCGCGGCAGGTCCGGAGGCAAGGGCCGACGGCCATGGCCGTTCTTCCGGCCGTTGTTGTTGACCTTCCGCCTGTTGTCCGCCGATTCTTGTGACGATGCCTTCTGAGCCTCGGCCTGTTCCAGTTGCCGGGTCAGATCCTCGAACAGGGCCAGCTGGTTCGGATCAACCTTCTCCGACTTGCGACCGAAGATCCGGCGCTTCAAGGCCTCCAGCTGGCACTTCAGGTTCAGGATCTCACGATCCTTGTCCTGCATGTCGGTCAGCAAATGCTCGACCATCTGCGACTTGGTGTGAAGATCGCTGGAGAGCGACGCGATGATCTGGTGGCACGCACCGAGATCGTTCGGAAGACTGCTTGCAACAGCGGCCTGTGACATGCGGGAATCAACAACGGAAGGACAGCAACGATCATCCATGACCGACGAGTATAAGATATCCGAAGAAGCTTCTGATGTCAACCCCGAAAATGCAGAAAAGCCAATAAAATCAGGCGATTCGTGAATACCGCTTGCGGCGCCGCGCCTTCGACAGGTCGATGCCCTCCAGAATCAGCGACAGTTCCGCCGACGTGATCTCGATGCTCGGTTCCGATCCCTCTGGCAACACGAGCGTACCCGCTTCCAAGCGCTTGTAAAGAAGCCAGTAGCCGGTTCTGTCCCACAGCAACACCTTTGCCCGATCGCGCCGGCGATTCACGAAAACGAACAGATGCCCGGACAGCGGGTCCTGGCCGATCAGTTCTTGAACCATCGCGGCCAGGCGATCGAAGGATCGGCGCATGTCGGCCGGGGGCAGATAGACGAACACCCGAACACTGGGCGGCAACGTCAGCATGCCGACTCCACCGCAGTGATCAGCCGCGAAACCGATGACGGGTCCAGGGCTCCGAAGAGCCGGATCGACCGCCCTCGGGCCAGGACGATCTCGCAGATGGGTGAGTTCGCAGGGCTGGTCGGCGTCATACTGATGGGAGCGGACATCGTCTTCGAGCCGGGCAGGCATACCTCGACGAATTGACCCGTCTTGGCGGCACCCCGCCGTTGGCGGGGCCACCGGCGCTTCTCACCTCCGGACGCCTTGGCCATCAGCCGCCGCTTCCACCAGGCGAAAGTCCCGGCGTTGATTCCCCGCTCACGGCAGTAGTCCACTTGGCTGAGCCCGCTCTTCTGCCAGGCTGCTATCAACCGCTGCCAGTGCCGGGCCCGTTCAGTCTGCCCTCGACGATTCTGCGGCATCGCGCACCTCCGGCCAGCATCTTCGCCGATCGGAGGTCACGAAAACAAGATGTGGTTCACCGGAAAGGTACG
>CAZOIA010000375.1:0-2552 GCA_964579675.1 uncultured Planctomycetales bacterium
GGCAACCTCGGTATTGGGAGCACCGTATTCGCGATGAGGATGACTACTTGCGGCATCGCGACTACATTCATCTGAACCCGGTCAAACACGGCTACGCGGAGAATCCCGGTGATTGGCCTTGGTCGAGCTTTCACCGACACGTTCAGAAGGGCTCGCTTGATCCCGATTGGCCGGGCGAAACCCCGCTCCAGTTGCCGGAGATCCAGGAATGATGGTAAAGGCAGGTCTGCGTCCGCCACCGGCGGACTCCGACCGTGCCCTACCGCTGGTCGCCCCGACCTACCTGGCTGGTTATTGCACAGTAGACCAGACGAAGTATGCTTGTGTGGCAAAGCAGAGGTGGGCGAAGGCGGTCGGGATAGATCGATGGCTAAGCGGAAGCAGGAAAAGTACGGTCTGTTCAACGCTTCCAACATGTTCGGCCACACGGTGCTGCGCAAGCGCAAGCATCTGATTCTGCCGAGGTACCTCAAGGACGAGGCCTCGAAGGCGTATCACGAGGGAAAGGCCTTGGAACGCGCCCGTGAGGTGATCCAGCGATGGATCGATATGGCGGAGCGGGGCCAACTTCACAAGAAAGAGAGATCTCTTGACGCCAATTTCCTTAACGAGGTCTTCGGCGAAGCCCTGCGATACAGGACGGCAACGAGCAATCCCGAGGAATATGACCTGGAACGTGAGTTCTATGTTCCGGGTGCTGGCCACGCCGATGGCTGCATCGGCCAGTTCCCTCCTGTAGAGCCGAAGAATGCGGTTGCGGTGATCGAGCTCAAGGGGGCGAACGCAGATTTGGATCGCGACAAGTTCAACGGCCGTACGCCGGTCCAGCAGTGTTGGGATTACCTCAGAGAGTTACCGGACTGCCAGTGGGGCATCGTCAGCAACTTCGTCACGATTCGTCTGTACCATCGGGACAGGGGTACGCTGGCATTTGAGTATTTCGAGCTGACGGATCTGCGTGACGAGAAACGGTTCCGCGAGTTCTATTGCCTCTTTCGACGAGAAGGTTTGCTGAAGGGCGTTCTGGGCAGCGAACCCCTCGCGCTTCAACTGATCAAGGAAACGGGACAGCACCAGCGAGAAGTCGGTGACAAGCTGTACGACTACTACAGCGACCAGCGTCTGCAATTGATCGAGCACCTGGTCAAGGAACGCGGACATACGATCGACCAGGCAATCAACGTTGCCCAGAAGCTGCTCGACCGGATTATCTTCATCGCGTTCTGCGAGGACCGCGGGCTTTTGCCGGGACAGACGATCAAGGAGACTTATCGAGAGGTTCCGCGGTATGCCCGAGCCACCAATCCGCGGTGGCAGAACTTCCTGGCGCTGTTCCGCGCGGTGGACAAGGGCCACAAGGACATCGCACTCGATGTCGGCTACAACGGCGGCCTGTTTCGCAAGGACCCCGCCGTCGACGATTTGCAGCTCGACGATCGGTGGACGGAACTCTTCCGTGAAGTCGGCGAATACGATTTCCGAGATGAGGTCAACGTTGACGTCTTGGGTCATCTGTTTGAGAAGTCTATCACGGAGCTGGAGAGACTCCGCAAGGGGGGGCTGTTCGGTCCGGGGGCCGGATATGGGTCCATCGAAGTGGCGATGCAGAAATCGCCGGAGCGGAAACGATTCGGCATCTACTATACCCCACCCGAGTTCACGACCTTCATCGTCGAGCACACCCTGGGCCACCTGATCCGCGAGCGTTTCTCGTCGCTGGCGCGCGATCATCGCGTGGACCCGGATGCCTCTCTTTCCTCCAAGCCGTCGAAGCAGTTCCGATCCTACTGGTCGGATTGCTTGCAAACGCTTATCCGCCTCAAGATCGTCGATCCAGCGTGCGGCAGCGGGGCTTTCCTTATTCAGGCGTACGACTTGCTCGAAGAGACCTACGATCTCGTCCTGGAGAATCTCACGCACCACGGCGACCCTCAGGCCGAATGCCTCAGGGACCGTATCGCCGACCATGTCCTGTCCGACAACCTGTACGGGGTGGACCTCTCGACTCAGGCCGTCGAGATCACGCAACTGGCCTTGTGGATCCGCTCCGCCCGCCCGGGACGCACCCTGGCCGACTTGTCTGCCAACATCGTCCAGGGCAACAGCCTGGTTACCGATCCCCAGGTCGATCCCAAGGCCCTGACCTGGCGCTCCGCGTTCCCGGCGGTATTCGATGGGGAAGAGAGTGGCTTCGATTGTGTGATCGGCAACCCCCCTTGGGAGCGGATGAAGCTGCAGGAAAGGGAGTTTTTCGCTCTCTCGGCCCCCGACATCGCCGGGGCGGTCAACGCCGCCCGGCGAAAGCGGCGCATCGCGGAACTGGCCAAGACGAATCCCGATCTGTTCGCGCGATACCAAGAGGCCAAGGAGCGTGCCGAGGCCACGCTTGCCCACGTTCGCGCCTGTGGCGAGTACCCGCTGACCGCGAAAGGAGATATCAACACGTACATGATCTTCGCGGAACTCGCCAGAAAGATCGTGGCACCGCGTGGACGGGTGGGACTCCTCGTTCCGTCGGGTATCGCCACCGACAACACGACGCGAGCGTTCTT
>CAZOIA010000376.1:0-2532 GCA_964579675.1 uncultured Planctomycetales bacterium
CGAGTGCTTTTTGAGAAAACCGCGCGAAAATCGCAAAGATCACGCTTGGTCAAGGACTAGTTGGCCACGCCTATCCTTGTTTGCCTGAAGCAAAAGGCAGCGTAAGGGCGGATAGCGATCTGCAGCGGCTCGGAAACGCTCGCGAAGCTCCTCCAACGCCGTGTGACATGACTCATCTGACACAGTTCCACCTGCTTCCTACCGGGTCGAATCGGGGCGTCAATGGTGAGCAGGTGGCAAAACCATCGACGCCTCCCGATCCGCTTGGCGGCTCGCGAAAACCACCGTCCCGGTCTGATGCATTGTAACGCGTATCGGGATGGGCGTGAAACGGTCGTCTTAATCGCGATTTGCGCCCCCGGCCTACGCCGCCGGGTTGTCACCCGGCCGCACGATGCGCAGCGGAGGCGCTTCGCTCGTTGTAGGTGCCCTGGCCATGGTTCAGCCCTCCGCCGCCATGATCGACCGGCACTTGCCCCGGTCGATCTCGCCGTACAGTTCAGCCACCGCCACGGATTTCTGGCCAAGCAAGGCCCGGACGGCCTCGATCCCGTGTCGCTTACGTTTCTCGGTGGCGAACAGGTGGCGCAGCTGATGCGGATGCCAGTGCGGCACGTCCGCCTTCTTGCAGGCGCCCGCGATCGCCCTGGCGTAGCTGCCGGGCGTGTAGCGGTCGCGGGGCCTTTTCCTGGGCTGGCGTTTGCAATTCGTGCCCGGCCGGTTGCCGCAGGACAGCGGCGTCTTGCGCTCCGCGTGCATCCGGGCGCGGCGCTCGGCTTCGGCATCGGCCGGGCTGAAGAGGAACGCTTCCACGTCGGACTTGAGGAACGGCCTGACGACGGCCTGCGCCCGGGGGCCAAGATCGACAATCCGCTCGTGGCCGTGGTGCTCGGTCTTATGGCTGCGAGGCTTGTACGTCCAAACGTCGCCCGTCATGTCGAGGTCGCAGGACCTCATGGCGGTGACCTCACTGCTTCGCATTCCGGTGAGCCGCTGCATCTGGATCATGGCCCACGCCTGTCGAGATATGTGGGGGCGGATCGCGTCCACGTAGGCGGGGGGAACGGGCTTGACCGGCTCGGACTCGCGGGCCGCGGAGCGTCCCGCCTTGAGCCCCGCCACCGCCTGGAGCCCGTGGTAGACGCTCGCGGGCACCAGCTCGTTTTCCGTCGCCCACTTGAACATCCTCTTGATCCGGCCGGTCATCTTGTTGACCTGGCCGCGGATGCGGCCGGCGTCCACGAACGCTTGGCGGACGGCCTTCAGGGCCAGGGGGCTGAAGTCCGCTGCTTGGCGATCGCCGTAGAGTTGCCGAAGCGGGATCATCGCCCGCTTGATGTTGTGCTGCTCCGACGTGGGGCGGCCTTTCTTGACGTAGTAGCCGGTGACGCGCCGCCAGTACCGGGCGATCAGCTCAGCTACGGTCAGATCGCTGGTGGCGGGCAGCCGCCGGCCCCCGGTCAGCCACTCCCCGATGAGCCGATCGTATTCCGCCCGGCTCGCCTTGGTGCCGTGGGGGCCAAGGTAGAAATCCCGGCCGTTCAGGGTGACGCTGGCTTGGCCGGACGCCTTGTGTTTCCGATAGCGCGGGTTCTGGTGTCTCAGGGTAGGCATGTGCGGCCTTCCTTTCCTGGACAAAACGGTACGTACCGTTTTGGCAAGGTTTTTCGTGCCGCACTGCCCGACACAGGCAGGTACGCTAAGTCAAGCGTTCAGCATGGTTTGTGTTCAACGCGCCCGGAAGGACTCGAACCTCCAACCCTCTGGTCCGAAGCCAGATGCTCTGTCCAATTGAGCTACGGGCGCGGGCCTGGGACGACTAGGGATGTGGCGGACGCGGGGACGGCTAGGTCCCGGTAAACGGCAGCAGGGCCAGATACCGGGCCCGCTTGATCGCACGCCGGATGTCCCGCTGCTCCCGGGCGTTCGTCCCCGCCCGCTTGCGCGACATCATCTTGCTGCTGGCGGTCAGGAACTTGTGCAGCAGGTCGACTTCCTTGTAGTCCACAATGGAGCCCTTCCATTCCTTGCCGCCCCGGTCGCGGAAACGACGCTTGCCTTTTTGAACCCTGCGTTTCCTCGTCGGAGAAGTCCTAGCCATTCTCGCCATTCGATGCCTGCTCCTGAACCTGTCGAGTCGCCTTGCGGAATTCCTCTTCGTCCACCACCTCCGATTCGTCGATCAGCATGATCGGAATGCCGTCACGGATGGGGTAGCGGCGCCGGGTGGCCGGGTCCGTACTGTAAAGCCAGTCGCCGACCTGGATCAGGCGGGCGTGGCTCTGAGGACACACGAGGATCTCCATCAATTCCGGGTCGATTCTCTGGGCCATTGCCACTCTTCTGTTCCCGCGCGTAATTGCCCGCCTGGAAACGATGCCAGCCTAGCCGGTCTGCGGGAGCGAATCAAGCCCCTGTTGGATGGGCCCGGCCACCCGGGTGCGTGACAGTTCCGGCGGGGACCTTCGGGCGGAGAAGGGGGCGGCACCTCGCTTTTCCGAACCCCGACCGTCAGGGAGGGGAGTATCTGCG
>CAZOIA010000377.1:0-2524 GCA_964579675.1 uncultured Planctomycetales bacterium
GCTTCCTTACGGGCGCGGTTCGGAAACACCTGGGGGCGGCGCCTTCCAACAAGCTGCCCAAAGTGTCATGCACCCGTGCCGCCCTGTTGCAGCCCAGCCCGTTCACCAGCCGCGCGTCGCGCCCACCCTGTGAAACTGGGCAATCTCCGATGGCGCGATTGATTCCCCAGGGTGAATCCTATAATACCCGTACCTATGCGCTGCAGCGGATTCGCAGGGCAACCGATAGATTAGCGGCCCCGGCGTCCGGCGCTCCTGGGAGGAGCCGACAGAACAAACCGGCAACGACGGGCCAGTAAACCTCGTCGGGACTCGGACTTACAGTCCCCCTCACCGACGTGAGCAGGAGACAACGCGTCATTCGGGACACCGTTATGCCAGCGAGCAAACGTACCAGCCAAGCCTCTTCAACCGCGCCGGGCCGATCGAAGCGCAGTGAAGCCGCGGCCGCGGGGGCCGGCGGGAGACGGAAATCCGCCGCCGGGCGGGCCCTGGTCGTGGTCGAGTCGCCGGCCAAAGCCAAGACGATCAACAAGTATCTGGGCAAGCAATATGTAGTGAAGGCATCCCTGGGACACGTCCGGGATCTGCCTGAGCGTGGCCTGGGGGTCGAGATCGAAGACAACTTCGCTCCGGCCTACGAGCTCGTGCGCGGCCGGAAGAAGGTGCTGGGCGAACTCAAGAAGCTCGCCGACAATACCGAGGCCGTCTATCTCGCCACCGACCTCGACCGGGAGGGGGAAGCGATCGCCTGGCACCTCGCCGAGGCCTTGGGGCTCGACGAGGGCAAGATCCGCCGCGTCGTCTTCAATGAGATCACCCGCAGTGCGATTCACGACGCGTTCGCCGACCCGCGCCGGATCGACATGGACAAGGTCAATGCCCAACAGGCCCGGCGCATTCTGGATCGGATTGTCGGGTATGAGCTGAGCCCGCTGTTGTGGAAGAAGATCGCCAAAGGGCTTTCGGCGGGACGGGTGCAGTCGGTGGCGGCGCGGATGGTCGTCGAACGGGAGAAGGGAATCCGGAGTTTCATCCCGAGCGAGTACTGGGAGGTCGCCGGTTACTTCGCGCTGAGCGAGGCCGAGGCCGAGCGCCTCCAGCCGGAATGGAACCGATTCCTCGAACAGGGGAGCGATCCGGAGACGGCCAGAACGCGGAAGGAGATTTACGCATGGCTGTCCGAACACCGGACCATCCACGCCTCTCTGACGGCGATCAACGGTAAACCGTTCAAGCCAACCGGTTGTTATGACTCGAGTGCCGACGCCGCCTCGGCATTTACCAGTGCCGTCGACGAAGTCCGGCGAGTGGTGGAGGCGCTGGGGTTCGTCGTCGAGCAGCAGGAGGAGAAGGTCTGGACCGAGTATGCCGACCGTGGCCTGCACACGGTTGATCTCGTCGGAACGATCAACCGCAGCAAGGCGCCGGCGTTTCAAATTGCTGACATTCAGTCGCGGCGATCCAGGGCCAAGCCGGGGGCACCGTTCACTACGGCCACCCTTCAGCAGGCGGCCAGTACGCAACTGCGTCTCTCGACCGCGCGGACCATGAAGCTGGCCCAGCAACTCTACGAGGGCGTGGATCTGCCGGGCGAGGATGGTCCGGTGGGCCTGATCACATACATGCGGACCGACTCGACCAACTTGAGCGCCGAATCGGTCCAGGCCGCCCGACGATGGATTTCAGACGACTGCGGCCGACGTTACCTGCCGGCCAAGCCCAACGTCTACAGGTCCGGCAAGCGGGCCCAGGAAGCGCACGAGGCGATTCGACCGACGGACGTGACGCGAACGCCAGCGTTTCTCAAGGGCCGACTGAGCGGCGGGTTGTTCAAGCTCTACGAGCTGATCTGGCGCCGCTTCGTTGCCTGCCAGATGACGCCGGCCGAGTGGGACTCCACCACCGTAGTCGTCAAAGCGGACACGCCGGCGGGCGAGGCGGAGTTCAAGGCTACGGGAAGATCGCTTGCCTTCGATGGCTTCTACAAGGTGTCAGGCCCGCCTAACTCCAACGGCGAGCAGTCACTCCCTGAAACGGCGGTCGGCCAGATGGTCGCCCCGATCGACATCCGTCCCCAGCAACAGTTCACGAGCCCGCCCTCGCGGTATTCTGAAGCATCCCTGGTCAAGCGAATGGAGGCCGAAGGCATCGGCCGACCCAGCACCTACGCCGCCATCATCCAAACCATTCAGGACCGCGGCTACGTTTACCAGGCCGACCGACGATTGCACGCTACCGACAAGGGCATGATCGTCACGGACAAGCTCGTCGAGTACTTCCCCGACGTGATGGACCTCAAGTTCACCTCGTTCATGGAGGATGAGCTGGACAAGATCGAGGAAGCGCATCTCGACTGGGTCCGCGTGCTGCACGAGTTCTACGATCCGTTCCACCGCGATCTGGTTCGGGCCCACAGCGAGATGGAGGCGGCACGGGCCGAGCCGAGCGATTACAAGTGCGAGCTTTGCGGCAGTGACATGGTCTACCGCTGGGGCAAGACCGGTCGATTCCTCTCCTGCAC
>CAZOIA010000378.1:0-2521 GCA_964579675.1 uncultured Planctomycetales bacterium
CGAGGTGCCGCCCCGCTGCCCGCCCGAAGGTCCCCGCCGAGACTGTCATGCACCCACAACGGACTGGTCCGCCTCACCCGACCGCCTCCGCCCACGCATCCGCAACGCCGTACGTGTTCGACGAGTACTGGAGTGCCAACCTGCCCCGTTCAAGGGTAGATCAGCGTATCCGTATCGCTCCAGGGTGTCTCGTTGCCGGTGGGCAGTGTGCCGTGGGTCCGTGGCGTTTCGTCGGATTCTGTGCCTCCTGTCGCGTCGGACCATCGGGTGTAGATATTGTCGTTCTCGACGCCAACAGTCGGCTTGAAATGCCACTCGACGTGGGTGTCGGCAAACAAGACGTTCTGACCGTCACCGCCATGGTTGGGCGAATTCCACGGCTGCCAGGCTTCGGGCTTGTCCAGGCTGCCGGGTGTCGGAACGCCCGGATTCAACTTGCCCGCCTCCAACGCTGCCCCGTACGGGCCCTTGTCAGCCACCAAGGGCATCTTCGGATGACAGTCAGAACGTGGTCGGCCACGCTTGCCGTACGGCACCTGGTAGCCGTAGCTCACCTCGTTCCAGCTCTTGAAATCCGACAACAACTCCAGGTTGCTCTCCAGGTTCGGGTTATCATCGCTACTGGGGCAAATGAGGCTGTTAGGTGCCTCCATGCCGACCCTGATCAACAGCCACAGGTTCCGCGTCGTGGACATTTCCGCATCGTCTTCGGTCGTCTCGCCGCGTGTCGGGTCGTCGGCATCTCCGCGATGCGTACCGATCTTGCCCGGGGCGTACGTTACCCGGCCCCTTTGCTCCTCCACCGCCGGCGCGTGCCGCGCTACCGGCCAGCAACCATTGTTCTCACTGGCGTATTCCATCATTCCCAGGCCAATGCCTCTCAGATTAGAGGCGCAAATAGTCCTTCGTGACAACACCCGTTGGCTGCCAATGTATGGGCGGCCAATGTATGGAACCATGATGAGCACGTATATGCTCGCGAGCAGTAGAGCCATAGCCAGTAGCACGACTACTTCGACCTGTGTGAGGGCATGGCGGTACCACCAGGGCGATCGCGCGCCGGGCACCGATTCGAATTCCGCACGGACGGGGAAGCAAACGCGGCGTGAATCCATTGCGGTTCTCCCTCGATGGTGCCTGGATGCGAATCCCGCCACCGCCAAGGTTCGAGTGCAGGCCGCTTCTATCGGATTCTATGCGTCGCGTCTTTGGAAGTATACCGGGAATCGCTGCCATCAGCGGCGCGCGACATAAGCGTCGGCCATTGCTATACGTTCCGCCAGCGGCGGGTGGTCGTCGAAGAGGATGACCTCCCAGCGGGGCGGGTCCGGGTCCTCCAGGTTCAGCTTGCCGAGCAGCTCGAAAGCGCCGCGATAGGCCTCGGGGTTGTCCGTGAGCCGCAGGGCATCACCGTCGCATTGTCGCTCGAAATGCCGGGTGATCGCGTTGGTCACCGGCCCGATCGCGAGCGGGAACGCGGTGGCAATCAGCATCACCTGGGCGAGGACGGCAACGGCATCAGGCCAGCCGGCGGGATCGCTGCCGGCCAGGGGATTGAGCCGCCAGTGGATCAGGGCTACCAGCAGCGAGCTGACCACCGCCGATATCGCAATGCCCTTGAAGATGTGCCGCCGGATGTGGTGCCCGAGCTCGTGGGCGAAGACGACCGCGATCTGCTCATCGCCGAACGCGGCAAGCAGCGTGTCCGACAGATACACCCGGCGGGACGAGCCCAGCCCGGCGAGCATGGCGTTCGCTTTCTTGGTCTCCTTGCTCATTTCCAGGTTGAAAATGCCGGTGATGGTCATGCCCGCCCCGCCGGCAAGTTCCGTGAGTCGGTCCGCCAGTGCGGGGCGGTCCAGGGCCCGCGAAGGATAGAACAGCGGCAGGATGATGAGCGGAAACACCTTGGCCAGCACCACGCTCAGGGTCATCACGCCGACCCAGACCAGCACGCTCCACCACGGTCCGGCATACCAGAGGGCCGCATACAGACCGGCCAGCACAAGCCCGGCAATCACCCCCCCCACCAGCCACCCCTTCGCCTGGAACACCAGCCAGCTCACCGGCGTCTGGTTGCTGAGATGGTAGCGCTGTTCGAGCACGTAGCCGCTGTAGTAGCTCAGCGGAAGCGTCACCAGGATCATCCCACCAAGCATCAGCAGCGCAGCGATCAACAGGGCCAGCCAGCGCAAGCCAACCCCACCGCCAAGCCAGGCCATAAAACCCCCAGCCAGCCCGCACCATGCAATCCAGTAGGCCAGCGAAATGAGGATGTCGGCAATGTGCACCGCACGCTTGGCACGGTGGTATGCCTTCACGTCGGCGGGGTCCCGCTCGGGAATCAACGGGGCCTCGCCGGCACGCTCAGCCGTTTCTTCTGCAACGATCGGGTTTTCCATGACCTCAGCATAGCTGAGCCGGCCAGGTATGAGAAGAACACACACCCCTCCGGGCGCCTGGCCGGTGCGTGGCAGTTCCGGCGGGGACCTTCGGGCGGAGAAGGGGACGGCACCTCGCT
>CAZOIA010000379.1:0-2509 GCA_964579675.1 uncultured Planctomycetales bacterium
AGGTGCCGTCCCCTTCTCCGCCCGAAGGTCCCCGCCGGAACTGTCACGCACCCGGTGTTTCGCCCTGGTGACTTGCACCTGATTGATCCGCTCAAGGGGGTCCCGGTACAATCGCACGCACGCCGGTGGGAGATCTGCCACGCCCGTGATGCGGTCATCGCGCAGCCAGGCGGGCCTCCTTTCACCTGATCACAAAGCGGATGGGCCATGGCGCGGAAGATCCGCCGCGAAAACCTCCGTTCACGTTGGCTGCATCGCCTGCTCGATGTCGGCCTCGACTGGCTCGCCATCACCCTGGCCTATCTGCTCAAGGAGGCGTTTGAGGTAGGCATCCCCACCGAGCCGATCACCCCGCCGATCGTCATCCACACCTTCGCCGTGGTCGCCCTGCTCTGGTTGGGGTCCTCCAGTGCGCTGGAAATATACACCTATAAGCGGCGGCCGTTCCCCGAGGTCGCCAGTCTCATCGCCTGCCTGGCCGTCACCATCGCCTTCTTCAACACCTATGCGTACTTCACCAGGCTGTTCGTGTACCCGAGATACTTCATGCTGTTCTATGCGGGGATCGGCTCTGGGCTGCTCACCGTGGCCCGGGTGATCAAGCACAGCGCCCAGCGGGCTCTGCACCGGCGGGGATACGGTGTCCGCCGGGTCCTGATCGTGGGGACCGGCCCGGTTGCCCGGCGGCTCGCCGCCGCCTGCCGCGAGAACCACGCCCTGGGCTACAGGTTCCTCGGGTTCGTCACCGAGTCCGGGAAACGACCCTCGGACCCGGATCACCTTGGAACACTTGGCAACCTCGAAGACATCATCCACCGCCAGCAGGCCGAAGAGATCATCATCGCTCTCCCCGGACGCCAGCACCAGGAAGTACTCAGTATCGCTCACCGCTGTCAGGCGGAGAACATCCGGCTGCGGGTCGTGCCGGATCTCTTTGAGGTCATCATGATCCGGGCCACGCTCTCGGAGATCGACGACATCCCGCTGATCGGCCTGCGCGATCCGGTCATCACCGGGTATCAAAGCGTGGTCAAGCGCTGTTTCGACATCGCGGTGGCGTCGTTCTGCCTCGCGCTCGCGTTGCCGCTGTTTGTCATCATCCCGATTGCGATCTGGCTCGACTCCCGCGGCCGGGCGTTTTTCTCGCAGGTTCGGGTTGGCGAAAACGGCAAGCTGTTCCGCATGTACAAGTTCCGGTCGATGATCAAGGGCGCGGAGGATCAGCTCCGCGACCTGGTGGACATCGGGGAACTGGCTCAGCCCGTGTTCAAGATCCCGAACGATCCGCGGGTGACCCGGGTGGGAAAGGTCTTGCGGAGAACGAGCCTGGATGAGCTGCCCCAGCTCGTCAACGTGCTCAAGGGTGACATGAGCATGGTCGGCCCCCGGCCCGAGGAGGTGCAGGTCGTCCAGCACTATCAGCTCTGGCACCGCAGGCGTCTGAGCATCAAGCCCGGGATCACCGGCCCCATGCAGGTCGCCGGCCGCGGCGAGCTTTCACTCGACGAACGCATTAAGCTCGAACTCATGTACATCAGCCAGTACTCCATCCTGGAAGACGTCAAGTACCTGCTCAAGACCATCCCCGCCGTCTGCCGGGCCCGCGGCGCATACTGAACTCCGGATTCAGCGCCGCCCGTCCCCGTGCGCGCGAGCCGGGCCGTCCCCGGCCCGGGTATCCGCTTCTATTGTGATTCCCCGCCCGGCGCCCTACGTGACTGGAATTGTCTTTCCCGGCGCCAGGGGCCTGGGTATAATGAACGCCATAAAAGGCCCCCTGTACGTAACCGGGCGGCAGTGTCAGGGAACCGGTGGCTGGGTGACACTGTCAAGGAGGCAATCCGCCAGGACCGGTATCCTGACAGTGGTGCAAGCCCAGTGCCAGGTCCCACGGCCAAGCTCCGCTCGTTCCTCGGTACGCTTGACCGTGCCACCCGGCCGATCCGGCCGGATAAAGCACCACTTTTCACTTGACAAGGACCCTCTCACTGGATACGCTACCCGGTTCGTGTGTGGAGTGGTGAAAAAGGAGAATAGAAATGCGTATCAGCAAGAAAAGTGGTGTTTTGGGCTTGTGGGGTGGGGTCTGGTCGTCTGTCGGAGGGACCGTTCTGGTGCTCGGTCTGGCCCTCCAGGCGGGTTCCCGTTCGGCAAGGGCCGAGGGAACAACGCCGACGGGATCGATCGTGGGCTGGGGAGAACAAGTCGTCGGCGTTGACCTGAGCTCGGGTTTCGAATCGGTCGCGGCTGGTCCGGGCCACAGCCTCGGCCTGAAGACGGGCGGCTCGATCGTGGCGTGGGGATACAACGGGGACGGCCAGTGCGACGTGCCTTCGCCCAACACCGGCTTCACGGCGGTCGCGGGGGGCGATGGTCACACTCTGGGCCTGAAGGACGACGGCTCCATCGTGGCGTGGGGATACAACGGCTCCGGCCAGTGCGACGTGCCTTCGCCCAACACGGGCTTCGTGGCCGTCGCGGCGGGCGGGTGGCACAGTCTCGGCCTCAA
>CAZOIA010000380.1:0-2491 GCA_964579675.1 uncultured Planctomycetales bacterium
TGCCGTCCCCTTCTCCGCCCGAAGGTCCCCGCCGGAACTGTCACGCACCCGCCGCCCCCTTCCTGCGTCACGGGGCCTTGCCGGAGGGAGAACGTACGCGCCCGATTCACACGATGGAACGGTCGAACCTCTGCCGGTCCTCGGCCAGAGGCCGAGGCTTCAGGAAAGCCACTGATCTGGTTAGGATCAGTGTTGGGGCGAGGACTGGCCGGATCCCGTTCGCTTGCGCAACGCTGACGGGGCATAGACGCGATGCTCAGAACAACAATGGTGGTGGTGTTGCTGACCGGGACGGCTGCGGGGCAGTCTCGGATAGGTTCACCGGAGCGAATATCGGCGACGAGTTCACTCTCGAGAACCATCGCATTGTTCATCGGGACTACATGAGCGCGTTCAGCCTGTCGCTCGGCTGTTCGCTGGAGTATCGCCTGACCGGGCGGCAGCGCAGCCGGCGGTCGCTCCCCGGTCAGGGCCACGGGAATCTGCCTTACGTCGGCGGATCGTCGCACGAAGGATCGGCCGATATGCCGGGCCCGGTCGCGCAGTTCTCGAACGCTCCGTAATCGTCCTGGTCCACGTCACCGTCCTGGCCGTGCTGATTGTTCTGGTCGCGGCGATCAAAGCAGGTGCAATAGCCCGACGCGCTGCCGCCCTCGCCGGTAAGGCAAGCCTGAAACACGCCGAAGTCGCCCTGATCCACGTCGCCGTCGCCGTCCGCGTCGGCAAAGGGGTGGACGCAGCAGATCACCTGGTCACAAGTCGTCCCGCCGCCTTGCCACTGGCCGTTCATGTCGTTGCACTCCCATCCCAGGTTCTCGACGCACGAGCCATCCGGCAGGCAGCAGGCGCCGACGGGACCTCCAATGAGGGCCGCCACCCACCCCTCTTCGACGCCGTTGTGCAGCCCATAGCCGGCGACGATCGCCCCGTCGTCGGAGACTCCTGTGGCCTCTCGCAGCTCCCATTCGCTCAGGTCCAGACCTTGGCCCTCCAGGTAGGTTTTGAGGTCATGCATTTCCAGGTCGAAGCCAAACACGTCGTAGCTCTCGTTGATGAACCACACAACGGCCCGCGGCTCGTTCAGGTACTCGCCGGTTTGGGTGTCGTAACTCCGGCTGTACCCCACGACCGCGAGTCCTTCGCGGGAGTAGTAATCAGCGGTATTCGATACGTCGAGGGCGTAGCTGTAGTTATCGCCAGGGAGAAAACCCAGACCGAAGTGCATGACATTGCCGCCGCAGTGGTCGTCAACGTCCGGCTCGCCGTCTTTTATCCTCACGTCGCGGAGATTGGCCTGGTAGGGCCGGTAGGGATCCGTCCATCCTTCGGAGGGAAGCGGCGGGTAGGTGCTCTTGCCCACGCTGAACCGCGCGTTCCGCGAAATGGCAACGAACTGGCTCTTGTATCCATCGCCTACCTGGGGGCTGTGGCCCTCGGGCCTGAGCAGGTCGTCGTCCACCCGCCCGGCACCAGCATGTTCGGTTTGCAGCCATCGGTCCGCACCCGAGGAGACGATGATGTCTTCGGGATCCAGGCCGGTCGTGCCGACCGGTTCTACCTGGATATCGCTGGCGTGAGCCGGTGTGTCCGCCTCGCCGTCCGGACCGGCTGCAATCTGGAATCCGCGGCCGCAAACATGATCGAGACCTTTCCGGCCGAGGATCGAACTACCGCTGCTATTCCAGCGGAACGCCTCATTCGCGCTGTCTCCGACCCACCAGGTGGATCTGCTCCAGCCAACGATAATGTTGTTGCCGCCGGTATCCCACCCCAGGTCATACCCTTCGCTCCGATTGCTGCCCCCCGGCAGGTCACCCAGGTCAAGGGAAGCCCCCGGGGCACCGGTTCGCCACCGGTACGCGCGCTTCTTGAGGCTGCCGCTGAAGTCCTTGTTGCTCGTGCCGGTGATGTAGACCTCATCGGTACCGGCCTTGACCCTCAAGGCCCGGGCGCAGCTTTCGTTCCCCCCAGGGAGGAAGGGGATACCGACCATGGTTCCAGTGCCGGGGACGAGGATATCCCCGTACCAGTGAAAGCCTTGGTCTTTGTTGTTGCTGTTCAGCGAAGTGCCTGCGACGTGCACGATGCCCCCCGACTCCACGTCCACGCCCCGGCCATCGCTCTCCTGGTAGGTGGGGTCCAGAAAGCCGAGGCCCTTCATGCCATTGCCGGACGTCCAGATGAAGGCTTGAAGGTTGCCGTTGCCATCGAGGCTCACGCCGGCGACGACCGAGCCTTCCGAAGAAACGGCGTTGCACCGGCTGGTGGCACCGCCCAGGGTGCCCACGCCCGTGAAAGAGGCCGTCTGGCCATAGGCCGACAGCCCAACTCCCATCGCGACGGACGCCACCGCCCCCAGCACACTCACGTTCCCTGATCTCATCGTGGTCTCCTTCGCACTCTTACCTGCCGGTGCCCCGATGGATTGCAGGATACCGGGTGCATGACACTTTGGGCGGCTTGTTGGAAGGCGCCGCCCTCAGGTGTTTCC
>CAZOIA010000381.1:0-2481 GCA_964579675.1 uncultured Planctomycetales bacterium
TGGCGGTTATCAGGATGTGATGGTCGTCCCTGGTATCGACTACACACTCGCCTTCTGGTTCTTCGGCTACCGGGAATCCAGCGCCACCTGCCCGGCCGCCTGGTCCCACATTTACTTCTACAACGAGAGCGGCAGCCTGCTGGGCACCGTCAACAGCCGGGACACCATTCCCGATACCTACAACCGCTATAGTTCCAGTCCAGCCTACATGTTGCATGCCATCCACGGAACCGCGCCGGCCGGCACCTCCTACGCGCGATGCTACTGGCGATTCAGCGGGAACACGAGGCCGTGGAACGTGGCCGGGGTCGATGATTTCGTCTTCTGCCCCACCAACCGGTACAAAGACAGCCGGCCCCCACTGGCCCCGAACCTTACCGCCACCGGCGGCGCCGAGCAGGCGAACCTGTCCTGGAGCGCGGTCGGCCAGCCCAGCGATACCTTTGCCAGCGGCTCAAACTGGACGGTCTCCGGCGACGTCACGTTCGGGGTCTCTTACAACGGCGAGACCTGCGTGCGCGTGAATGGCCCATCCTGGCAGGACTTCCACTCGCCTACGTACACGGGCGTGCCCCAGCACATCAAGGTGGACTGGTGCGGCAGCGCGCTGCAAAACCAGCATATTCTGGCCTTCCACGGCAGCAATTACCGATTCTGCGTGAAGGTCGAGAGCGGTCGATTCGTCGCACAGCTTGGCATTAACGGATCCTATACTAATGCCTTCACGTTCCCCGAGCCGAGTTCGGTCCAAACGAATACCTGGTACACCATCGAACTCGAGTACTACCCGCACGACTTCAACAACGATGGCACGCCCGACTGGGGTATGTGCCGGTCCTGGGTTTATCCCCGCGGGAGCCAACGCTCGGGCTACAACTCTTATGGATACAGCGGCTTCCCTGCCAACTGGGCTTACGCGATCTACTCTTGGAGCAACGTGAACTCGTCCTACCTGGCGAACTTCCGCGGCATCGACTACTCCAACTACCGCGCCACGTCCTCCAACGGCACCTACCAGCCGGTCACCGGCGTCTGGGACGACTTCGACGACGGGAATTACACCGGCTGGAGCACGTCCGGGGGCACCTGGAGCGCAAGCAGCGGCGAGTTACGGCAATCAGACACCTCCGACGGTTGGAAGTACATTACGTACCCCGTCACGCTCGGCAACATGGTCCTCGAGGTGGACTTCTACGGCGAGGCCCCTGGTTACGCCGCTATTCAGTGGCGGAAGCAGGGAAGCACGAGCACCTCCTTCCTCATGTACGCCCACAGCTCGTGGAACTTCTGGAGGTTTCACAATTGGAGCGGGGCAACGGGTCAATCGGGGACCCTCGCCGACGTCGGAGACACGGGCTGGCGCCCCGGTGAGTGGTATCACATCAAGATTGTGTCATGGGACAACACCATGGAAATCTACGTGGACGGGTCCTTCCTCGGGAGCTTTGCGCTCAACGAGGCCTATGACCGCGCTGCCGGCTCAATCGGCCTGATGGGCGGCTATGGTGGCCCCGTACGCTACGACAATGTCGAAGTCTATCCGCTCGTCAGCGGAACGAGTCAGACCGACACCGGACTCAGCACGGGGATGTACTACTACCATCTGAAAGCCCACGACGCCATCACCACGCAGAGCAACTATCCGCGACTCGAGAACGCCGGTTTCAACGACGGGGGTTACTACGAGAGGGGCACCACGGATCGCGCCAACCCGTTGCCGGGTGTGGCAATCAGGTACTATCACAGCGGGTCCGATCGCCTGGAGACGGCGAGCAGCGGCACCGCACGCGACGGGAATAGCTGGCGGGTGTTCTCTCCGTCAAGCGGCACCGACCAGGACACGCGGATCACCAGCATCAGCCTTACCGGCGGCCAGACCTACCTGCTGTCCGGGTGGCTGAAGAGCGCCGCCATCGGCGGAACCGCTGCCGCCGTGAACTGGGGTGGACTTTCCATGTACAGCACGACCTATGGCTGGACGTCCACCTCGATGCCTATCACCAACAAGCTGACCGGGACCACGAAGTTCTCGCACGTTCAGTGCGCGTTCGTACCACCGTCCACCCGGACTGACTCCACCCTGATGATCGGTGGAAACTGGGGCTATGGTTACGGCACGATGTGGTACGACGACGTTCGCATCGACACGATCAAGTCGGCTGTGGTGGCTCCAGCAAACCCGGGTAATCCTACCGTGACCGCGTACAATTGCGGCAGCACCACGATCACGCGGAGCGGCTCACCGCCGTCGGGCGTGACCTGGTACTGGCAGGGGACCTCCTGTGGGACCAGTACGGCTTTGGGTTCCGGTACGACTTACAACGCCACCGCCTCCGGCACGTACTACATCCGGGCCCGGGCAAATGCTTCGCCCTATACCTGGTCGCCGGGCTGCGGCAGCGTGGCGGTCACCGTCTACAACAATCCGTCGAACCCGGGTAATCCCACGGTGACATCGTACAATTGCGGGAGCACCACAAT
>CAZOIA010000382.1:0-2454 GCA_964579675.1 uncultured Planctomycetales bacterium
ACTCCCAGAACCGGTGGTAGAGGCCCAGCTCCTTGCGGCACAGCAGCTCGAAGCTCGCTTCGGCCGATTCGTAGACGTAGCCCTCGTCTTCGTGCTCCTGCAGTCGCTTGAGCAGGCGGCGTTGGAGCGACTTGTCCTGGGCGACGTCGAGCTTATGGCCGATCTTCGCTGCCACGCCGCTGGCTCCGCTGAGTTCGCTGATGAGAATGCGGCGTGAGTTACCGACCCGCAGAGGATCGATGTGCTCGTAACTGTGGGTCACACGCCGGATGGCGTGGACGTGCATGCCGCCCTTGTGGGCGAAGGCGGACGGGCCGACGTAAGGCTGGTCCTCGACGGGGATCAGGTTGACCACTTCGTAGACGTACCGGCTCGCCTCGGTGAGTCGTTGCAGGCCGCCGGGGACGAGCACGTCCTTGTCGAGCTTGACGGCCAGGTTGGCGGCAATCGTGGTCAGGTCCGCGTTGCCGCAGCGTTCGCCGATACCATTGATCGTGCCCTGGGCATGGGTAGCTCCGTGCTGGATGGCGGCGAGGGTATTGGCCACTGCCAGGCCGGTGTCGTTATGGGTGTGGATGCCGATCCGGACGGAAACGTGCGGGCGAATCGCCTCTGCGAACTCGGCAATCCGCTCGGGCAACGATCCGCCATTGGTATCACACAGCACGATGCAATCAGCGCCGGCGTCCTGGGCGGCGAGCAGGGTGCTCAGGGCGTACTCAGGGTTGGCGGCGTAGCCGTCGAAGAAATGCTCCGCGTCGTAGATCACCTCCCGGCCTCGCTTGGAACAGTGCCGGACCGAGTCGGCGATCATATCGAGGTTTTCCCGGCGGCTGGACCGCAGGACTTTCCTGACGTGCAGGTCCCAGGTCTTGCCCACAATGGCGACGACCTCGGTCCCGGCGTCGAGCAGGGCCTTGAGCCCCTCGTCCTTCTCGGGCTTCGTGCCCTTGCGGCGGGTCATTCCGAAGGCGGCCAGCCGGGCCCGTTTGAGTCGAAGCCCTCGCACCTCCTGGAAGAAAGCGGCATCTTTCGCGTTGCTCAGCGGGTACCCGCCCTCGATGTAATCTATGCCGAGGTCATCGAGCTTGGCGGCGATCATCAGCTTGTCCTGCAGGCTCAGGCTGACGTTCTGCCGCTGCGCACCGTCGCGCAGGGTCGTGTCGTACAGTTCGATACGTTGTCTGGCTGCTGGCATGGGTCTGACCTGTATGCAGTTCAACCGGCCCAAGAAAAAGCCCTGCCCTTTCGGGCAGGGCGGTTTGACTTTCTCATGCGGGTCACATCGCCCTACCCGGGGGTTCTCGGACTAATGATAATAATGGCGATGCCAGACAAGGGAACCCTCGTGTGGCAAATTGCCGAGAGGATCTCGCATGAGGAGTCCATAACGGCTCGTATAGTAGCATGCCGCGGCCGCGGCGGCAAGGGCTGTTTGCTGCCCCCGACCGGTGGGGTTACAATTCTTTCCGACGCCGGCCCAGCCTGCGGAGGGCACCGGTCCTGTGGGGGCGTGTGGATGCCGAAACGCACACTGATCAGAGCCGTCTTTCCTGGGGCGTTCGATCCGATCACGAACGGCCACCTCGATCTCATCGAGCGGGCCCGGAAGTTCGTGGATGAGCTGATCGTCGCCGTCGGGCACAATCCTGAAAAGGAAGATCTGTTCACGGCCAAGGAGCGCGTCGAGATGATCCGCGAGCTTCTCGGGGACATGAAGCGGGTGCGGGTCGAGCCCTACGAGGGGTTGACCGCGGAGTTCGTGCAGTTGGTTGAGGCCAGGATCCTGATCCGGGGCATCCGCGATAACGTCGATCTGCACTACGAGCTTCAGCAGGCCAACATCAACATGGCGGTCGGTGGCGTCGAGACGCTTTTCCTGATGACCCGCGACCAGTTCGCCCTGACTTCCAGCACCTACATCAAGCAGATCGTCGAGCTGGGATGCCAGGACCTTGAGCGTCTCAGCCGCCTGGTGCCTCCCCTCGTCGCCCAACGCCTCCGCGACAAGTTCGGGGGGTAGGGCAGCCGTGGCCTAACCGATCCGCCCGTCTTTGTCGATGTCCTGACTGAAGCGCTTCTCGAGCAGCACGACCAGCTCGTGAAGCATCTTGCGAGTCTGGTAGAGTTCGCGTTCGAGCACGCCCACTCGGGCTTCCAGACTTTCCGCGATATGCTTCTGGTCGCTGATCTGACTTTGCTGTAACAAGTCCCAGAACAATCCCATGATTGGCTTCTCCTTTGCCTGCGTGCCGAAACTGCCTGTCTTCCGAGCCGGCGTCTGTGACGCCGGTGGTATGACCGAGCACACCGGGCTCACAGAGCCCGGGTCGGATGGTCGGGCTCGGATGGGCCGGTGCGCGAAGGGGCCGACTGGCAGTTTCCAGGTTGACGGTACTCTAGGCCCAAAACAAGCGTATTTCAGCGGCCCCGATTGCGCGTGAGGCGGGTTCG
>CAZOIA010000383.1:0-2449 GCA_964579675.1 uncultured Planctomycetales bacterium
CAGAAGGAAACGCCCGTTCCCGAACCCTGGAACGCCCCGGGATGCCGGCTTCTCACTCCTTTGCCGGAGAACCGCGACCCGACTCTCAGATTCCCATTCTCGATTCTCAACTCTCAATTCCGTAAGTCTGCTCGTCCTCACGGCGGTTGCCGTCGCAAGCGGCCCGGGCTGCGCCCCGCGGGCCCGCACGCCGATGATCGCCAAGCCCACGTTCAAGCCAGACGTCCGGCCTGAGCCGCCCTGGCTCGCCCTGGCCGACTATCCGCGCCCGCCTGCCCCGGACACCGGCTGGGGCATCCACGACAACCCGAACTGCGGGTGGCAGCCGGACGATCCCGACGCGTTCTTCAAGGCGCTCAAACAGCGTTACGGCTTCAGTTGGTTCAAGGTGCTGGCCTGCGGCAGCAGCAAGCTGGAAGTGGTGGCTGCGTGCCGGCGGCAGGGGATCGAGCCCGTCGTGCGTCTATATGTCGCCCACCCCGCCCCGCACTATCCGCGCCCCGGCCAAGGGGAGGAGAAGTTCCGCAGGTACGTGGCGGAGTACGTCGCCGCCGGTGCCCACTACATCGAAGCCGGCAACGAACCCAACCTTAGCATCGAGTGGGCGCCGGGCGAGTGGGAAAAGGGCAACCTGACCGAGCGCGTCTGCAAACAATGGCTGCGGGTCAGGAAGATGATCGCCGAGGAAGGTGGGATCCCCGTCTTTTATGCCATGAGCGTCGGCGGCGAAGAGGAACCGACCGGCGCCAAGCGCTCCGCCGGCGAGTGGTGGGACGACTGCTTTAGAACCTTCCAGAGGTGGGGCAAGATCGAGGAGGCCTTCGCGGGCACCGCCTTCGGCACCCACCTCGGCACCGTCAATCATCCGATCGACTACCCGTTTGACCCGCAGCGCAACCTGCCCCACGCCACAAAGGCCCAGCGCTTCGACTCGCTCATGAAACGGAACACCACTTATCTCGGCGGTGAACTGCTCATGTACCTGATGGAGAAGTACCTACCTTATCCGATCCCGATCCTCAGCACTGAAGGGGGCACGTTCGTCGATAACCGGGACGACACCACGTACCCCATGACCAGCCCCGAGATCCACCGGGATTGGAATCTCGAAATCTTCCAGCGGTTCAACCCCGAGCACCCCGCCTACTGGGGCGATCTCCTGTTTGCCCAGATGTCATGGATCTGGCACGCCGACCAGGGCGGCTTCGCCATCGACAGTTGGCACGACAATCCCAAGTATGGCCGCATGCCGATCCTCGACGCCCTGGAACGGGCCGGACGATTCGACCGCGGCGCGATCTTCCACCCCTGAGGCGTCCATCAGCCGGCGGGTGGCACGGTCAAGCATAGCGAGGAACGAGCGGAGCTTGGCCGTGGGATCTGGCGCGGGGCTTTCACCACTGCCACCCTGTCGGCTCTCGTGAGCCCCACCGGCCGCCAGGGGGCGAGAGGCGTTGATACTATTCCACGACCGCGGATCGGGCCCGTCCTGCCGTCCCAAACCCACGGGACAGATTCGGGCCGGCTGCAGATGTACAGGGATGAGGACGGCAGGGATTCTGCCGGGCGGAGGCCCGCAACTCTCTATCTTGCGGCAGCTTGCAGGAATCTTCCGAAACCTGCGATCCGATTGAAAACTGGGCCCGGAGGGATTCGAACCCCCGACCAAGCGATTATGAGTCGCACATCATCAGGCACCCAGCCCACACGTAACGCACAGCAGAATAAGGACTTGCGGCACGGCCGCACTTCGGCGCAGGCTCGGAGCGCTGCAGATTGCGCAGCAGTTCCGACCGTAAAGGCGTGGATTCGGGCCTGTCCTGCCCCTCTGACTGCGGAGCAGCGGGCGGCCATTTTGGACATCATCCACAAGTCGCGGGGGAGTTGAACATGAATGAGGAAATAATGAGAGCGGAACGCATCGCCCTGTGTGACGCCACAGGCCAGGCCCGGGCGATCATCACCGCGATCGGCCCGAACGGGGTCACGGGGCTGAGCGTGCTTGGGGCAGATGAAAAGCCTCGTATCGCGGCCGGCGTCAATAAGGGCGGACAACCAAGCGTTGCCCTGGCAGAAGATGGCGGCAAGGTCCGGATCGCCGGGACCACCAACGCGGACGGGGCGGCCGTTCTGTTCGTGGCTGGACAGGATGGCATTCCACGAATCGAGCTGGCGACGGATCGCGCGGGCCTGCTCGGCTGTCTGCGCCTGTATGGCACCGATGGCCGGGACGTGCTCACGCTGGGCGTTGCCGGCAACAGGGGATTTCTCAGCCTGCGGGACACTCACGGGGACGCCGTTGACTTGGATGGCGACCAGCTCAAGACGCTGCTGGACAAATTGTAAGCGATGAGAGCCCGGGCGCGTGTCCTGGGCGATTGAACGTCTAATTGTGCGGAGGAACGTCGAAATGAAAAGGACACAGAAAAGGGGACGACGCGGAGTGACG
>CAZOIA010000384.1:0-2433 GCA_964579675.1 uncultured Planctomycetales bacterium
CGAGGTGCCGCCCCGCTGCCCGCCCGAAGGTCCCCGCCGAGACTGTCATGCACCCTTGGCGGTGAGGCCGACCAGGCGACGCCGGGGTTTCCTTATTCCCGCCAGAGTTCTCTGAGTCGCTTCTGAAGTTCCTGGATATTGAGCGGCTGGAGTTGCGGTTCGTCCGCCTCGAAGTCTTGGGTGGCCCGTGGTTCGAACAGGTGCCGGCTCGATGCGGGCAGGAACCGCGTCAGTTGGGCGTAGCTGTGGGCGTCGCTCATCCTGGAGCGGCGATGGTAGTACCGCAGCGGGCAATAGACGTACAGCATGTCTTTCGAGCGGGTCATGGCCACGTAAAAGAGCCGGCGTTCTTCTTCCACGCCCGCCTCGTCCGAGATGGCCATGTCCGAGGGAATCATGCCGTCGGCGGCGTGAATGATGTGCACGACGTCCCACTCGCAGCCCTTGGCTGAATGTATCGTGCTCAGCACGAGGAAGTCCTCTTCGAGCAAAGGCGGCCCGGCCAGGTCAGAGGTAGAAGTGGGCGGATCGAGTGTCAGGTCGGTGATGAATCGGCTGCGTGAACGGTAGCGCCCGGCAATCTGCTCCAACTGCTCGAGGTCGCGCACGCGAATGGACCAATTGTCGTAAGCGTGCTGGAAGATCGGGTCGTAGAAATGCCGGAGCCGCCCGATTTGCGTCGCTACCGGCGGTCCGCTGGTTCGAGGCCGTTCGGATGACTCGGCATCGTCGGGTTGGCCGGCCTCGACCCCACTGCACTGAGCCATCACGACCCGCAACTGCTCGAAGTGCTGGCGGGCGGCGGGCGGCACGTCGGGCGGATCGTCGATCAGGTGCCGCAAGGGCGAGAAGCCCCTCGCCCGTGCGTCGTCTCCGTTGCCGGCGCTGTCGTCTGCTCCGGCTGAGGGCGGTTCCGCCGGCCGATTGCGAACGCCCAGTTCGTCCATCACCCGCCGGGCCGTCCGGGGGCCAATCCCTTCCAACATCAGCAGAACGCGGAACCAACTGACCTCGTCGTGCGGGTTCTCCATGACGCGGAGAAACGCCAGCATGTCCTTGATATGGGCAGCCTCGATGAACTTGAGCCCGCCGTATTTGTGAAACGGGATGTTCCGCCGGGCCAGCTCCACCTCCAACTGATCGCTATGGTGCCCCGCCCGGAACAGAACCGCCTGCCTCATCAATGGCGTACCCATCTCCAGATGGGCGATGACGTGTTGACAAACGACGGTGCACTGCTCGGGCTCATCCAGGCAGGTGAAC
The DNA here is from genome assembly GCA_964579675.1 of uncultured Planctomycetales bacterium. Classification (GTDB taxonomy): domain Bacteria; phylum Planctomycetota; class Phycisphaerae; order UBA1845; family PWPN01; genus CAZOIA01. Next base: position 1,264 of record CAZOIA010000384.1, read on the forward strand.
AGGACGGGCTTCTGGTCGCTGGCCCGCTCGGACCATAGGCTCTTGGTGAACCGCTCGCGGGCCTGATCCATCACCGCGTTGGAGGCGGCCAGAATGGGCTGCGTCGAGCGGTAGTTCTGCTCCAGCGTTACCACCCGGGTGCCGGGGAAGTGCTCGGGGAAGTCCAGGATATTCCGGATCGTGGCCGCCCGGAACGAATAGATCGACTGGGCGTCGTCCCCGACGACCATGATGTTCTTATTGTGTTTGCGCATCCCGAGCAGAATGTCACCCTGGACCGCGTTGGTGTCCTGGTACTCGTCCACCAGGACGTGGTCGAACCTGTTCGCCACCGCATCTCCCACGCCGGGCGCCTCGCACAGCAGCTTCCAGAACAGCAGCAAATCGTCGTAGTCGAGGACGTTGTTCTCTCTCTTGCGCCGGGTATACACATCGAAGACCTCGCTGATCCCGTCGATGTCATCCTGGCACCAGGGGAAGTATCGCTCCAGCACGTGGGTCAGCTTGTCCCGTGCATTGACGGTCCGCGAGTAGATACTGACGAGGGTCTGTTTGCGCGGGAAGCGTCGCTCCTTCCTGGCCAGGCCGAGCTCGTTGCGGATCAGGTTCATCATGTCGGCGGCGTCGCCCTGGTCCATCACGGTGAAATCGGTCGGCAGCCGCAGGGCCCGCCCGTAGATTCGGAGCAGCCGGTTGGCGACGGCGTGGAATGTCCCGCCCCATACTCGAGACGAGGTCTTCAGCCCGGTCATGTGATCTGCCCGGGTAAGCATCTCCGCCGCGGCCCGCCGGGTGAACGTCAGCAGCAGGATGCGGTCCGGTGCCGTCCCCTGGTCTATGAGGTGCGCCACCCGGCACGCCAGCGTCCGCGTCTTGCCGGTGCCCGCGCCGGCGATCACCAGCAGCGGTCCGCTGCCATGCATGACCGCCTCTCGCTGCTCGCGATTCAGACCATTCAACCACGGAGCTGACATCCGCAACCCTCATCTGGCCCGGCCGCCGGACCGCCCGGGCAAAGCCCCGGAAACGATAGCACGCTGCCCCCGAACACAAACCGGTAGTATAGCGGTATTCCGGCCATCATTTCATGCCTCCCCCGCCTGTCATCATTCTCTACGGGTGCGTGACAGTTCCGGCGGGGACCTTCGGGCGGAGAAGGGGACGGCACCT
>CAZOIA010000385.1:0-2426 GCA_964579675.1 uncultured Planctomycetales bacterium
GTAAGCGCGCGACCAAGCCCACGGTGGTTGCGGGCGGGTTGGGAGGCCTGGGCGATGGCGGTGAGATCGGGTCTGGCGTACCGGGTGGGGCGTGGCCATCTACGCCGCGGACTGTGACGGTGGGGCCACGTCGGGGGCGAAGTGTTGTTTCCACGCGCGGGGGGTGAGTTCGTGCATCCGGTCCTTGGGATGCGTGGGGATCCGTGTCAGGACGTCCCGGAGGTAGGTGAACGGATCCACGCCGTGCAGCTTGCACGACACGATCACGCTGAAGAGGATGGCCGCGTTCCTGGCTCCCCCTTCGCTGCCGGCGAACAGCCAGTTCTTCCGGCCGATGACCATCTGCTTGATCTGACGCTCCGAGAGGTTGTTGTCGATGTCCAGGAAGGCGGCTTCCGTGTACCGGTTCAGCGCCGTCCAGTTCTTCAGCGCATACGTGATCGCCTTGCCCAAAGGGCTCTTTGGCAGAACGCGCACGGACAGCGCATCCAGCTCCTCCCGTAGGCGCGCCAACCGCGGGCGCGAATACCGATGCCGCCAGGCGAGCAACTTCTCGTCCGGGAGACGGAACGTCTTCGCCCAGGCTTCGACGGTATACAACTCACCGATCAACGCGAGGATCCGATCCACCTCGGTGGGGTGCGAGGTTCGGGCGTCGAAGAACTTTCGGCGCGCATGGGCCCAACAGGCCACCTCCCGAATGAGCTGCTCCAAGTAGAGCCGATCGTATCCGTTGAACGCATCCGCCTGAAGATAACCGCGGTACCCCTTCAAGAACGATTCCGGGCCGTCTCGATTTCGAGCGATCGTGTAGTCGAACACCACATCATCTTGATCGCCAACGTACACCCACATGTACCCTCTGCGCGATCCCACCGGCTTGATGGAATGGTCCAGAACCGTGATCGCACTGTCATCCGTGTGGATCTTGCGCGATGCCAGCACCGACAACGTCATGCTATCCACGATCGGCAGGAGCAATGACGCCGCATAGGCTACCCAGCCGCCGAGCGTCGAACGGGCAATCCTCAGGCCGATACGCTCAAACATCTCCTCCTGACGGTACAGCGGAAGATGGTTCGCATACTTATTGGCCACCACCTCGGCCAGGACCCCCGGCCCCGGGATCCCCTTGTCCATCGGCCGCGGTGGCAGCGAGCCTTGGCTCACATAACCCTCACACGCCGGGCAGGCGTACTTGTAACGAACGTACCGGTTCACGAAGAATTTGGCCGGGATCATCTCCAGCTCTTCGGTCACATCCTGGCTGAAGATGGTCTTGCGGGTCTGGCAGCAGGGGCAGGTCTGTTCGCCCTCCGGCGGGTGGATCTCATGAAGGCACCGCATGAGGTGCGGCGGCAGAGGCCGCCGGCCGCGATGACAGGGACGCTTCTTCTTGCGACGAGGCTCGGGAACCGCCTCCGGCTCGTCTTCTTCCTCCGGCGATTCTTGTTCCTCGGTCTCTTCGGCGTCCGGATCGATCGGCTCGAACAAGAAGCCCTGATTCGCGTCGTTCATCGCATCGTCATGCCGCTTCTCACTGCGACGGCCGAACACGATCCGCTTCAGGATATCGACCTGGGTCTTCAGATCGATGACCATCTGCTTGAGGGCGTCGACATCGTCGGGAAGTTGATTGGGATCTGTCGGAAAAGGCATCGGGCAACGCGAAAAAAGATAGAAACGTGTCCTCCATGACCGTCATCTCTTTATACACGATCGCCAACTGAGAAGCAACGATAAACCTCGGAAAAACAAAGAAAACTCATCCACCGGTTGTCACGCGGACCGACGCATTTGAAAGCGCTTTCTACGCTTTGCGCCGGCCAGATCAATACCCTCAAGGATCAAAGATAGGTCAGCCCAATTCATCTCCACGCTTTGCGGTGGATCGGACTCGGTGACTGCGGGCAACGCGAACACGCCTTCTTCCAAACGCTTGTACCATAAACATAGGCCCGTTCTGTCCCAGAAGAGAATCTTCACCCGGTCGCGACGGCGATTGAAGAACACGAAGAGATGGCCTGACATCGGATCGGCCTGGATGATTTCGCGTACGATCCCGGCCAGGCCGTCGAAAGACCGGCGCATGTCCGTGGGTCCGAGATGAACGAACACGCGGACCGCGGGAGGTAACGTTAGCATGCCGCCTCCACCGCTGTGATCAATTGGGAGACCGATTCCGAATCGAACGGCCCGTAGATTCGAAGAACCCGGCCGCGGGCCAGGACCACTTCGTAACTCGCCCGTGCCGGGCCCAGTTGGACCTCAACGAAGGAGTTCGTCTTCGTCGTGCAGCCACCCCTGCCGCGTGAACCTCGCGGCGCCGCATTGCCGACGGACGCAGAGGCCAACTGCCGCTTCCACCAGATGAACGAGCCGTAACTGATACCACGCTCGCGGCAGAAGGACGCCTGCGTCTGGCC
>CAZOIA010000386.1:0-2313 GCA_964579675.1 uncultured Planctomycetales bacterium
TGATGGGCGACGATTAGAATTCCCTCCCAGCGACAATTAGACCTCCCTGTTAATCGTCGCGGTTTCGGCTATCCAGGTGCTCTTTGATGGAAAGGAGCACGGGATGGTCAAGGATCGACAGGTCAGGAGGTTATTCGCAATGTTGCAGACGGAGAATTCACAGGTGGTTGCGGCGGCCAAGGCGGGCATGGACGTGAAGACCGCTCGCAAGTATCGGCGGCTGGGGAGGTTGCCCAGCGAAGTCGCGGTTACTCACAATTGGCGGACACGGGAGGATCCGTTCGCCGAGGTCTGGGAGGAGGTCCGGCAGGAGTTGGCGGTCAACCCGGGTTTGCAGGCCAATACCCTGCTGGCGGCGTTGCAGCGGAAGTATCCGGGCCGGTTCCAGGACGGGCAGGTGCGGACCCTTCAGCGGCGGATCAAGACCTGGCGGGCGTTGGAGGGACCGGCCAAGGAGGTGTTCTTCTCGCAGGTGCATGAGCCAGGGCGGCTCTGCCAGTCCGATTTCACGCATCTGTCGGACCTGGGCATCACCATTGCCGGTCAGCCGTTCGACCACATGATCTACCACTTCGTGCTGACCTACTCGAACTGGGAGCAGTGCACCGTCTGCTTCTCGGAGAGCTTCGAGAGCCTGGCGGAAGGCTTGCAGAACGCCCTGTGGGCACTGGGCGGCGTTCCCGCCGAGCATCGCACGGACCGGCTCAGTTCGGCGGTCAACAATCTGGCGAAGGACGCGGACCAGCAGAGGGAACCGGCGTTCACCCGGCGATACCAGGCTCTGCTGGAACACTATGGTCTGACCGGCCGCAAGATCCAGACGGGCAAGGCGAACGAGAACGGGGATGTCGAGCAGCGTCACCACCGGTTCAAGCAGGCCCTCGACCAGGCGTTGATGTTGCGAGGCAACCGGGACTTTATCAGTCGCGAGGAGTACGAGACGTTCGTGGGTAAACTGATCGACCAGTTGAATACCGGGCGGCGTGAACGGCTGGCGGAGGAACTTGCTATCCTGCGTTCGTTGCCCGGTCACCGCTACGAGAGTTGCCAGCGATTCGATGCGAGGGTGGATTCGGGCAGCCTGATCCACGTGGACCGTAATGCTTATTCGGTCACCAGCCGACTGATCAGGGAGAAGGTCGAGGTCCGGCTGTACGTGGAGCACCTGGAGGTCTGGTATGCCCAGCGGCTCATCGAGCGATTACCGCGACTGCGGGGCCGCAACAAGCATCGCGTGTCCTACCGCCACATCATCGACTGGCTGGTGCGGAAACCCGGCGCATTCGAGCAGTACCGTTATCGCGACGATCTGTTCCCCACCAGCCGGTTCCGCATGGCCTACGACAGCCTCAAGCAGACGCACGGGGATCGTGCGGCCAAGGCGTACCTGCTCATCCTCCATCTGGCAGCTCGCGAGACGGAGTCCGGCACGGACGAGGCGTTGCGGCACCTGTTCAACGAGGGGCAACCGATCAGCTTCGAGGCCGTTGAAGCCCTGGTCCGCCGTGGTCAGGAGATCCCGTCAGCCACCCAGGTGACCGTGGATCCTGTGGATCTGGCGGGCTATGACACTCTGATGACGGGTCAGGAGGTGGCCTCATGAAGCGATCCAATGATGAGAAGGCCGCCCTGGTGAACCGTCTGAAGGAACTGCATCTGCCCACGATCCGCAGTTGTTTCGAGGAACTGGCCCGCCAGGCCGAGCAGGAGACACTGAGCTACGAGCGTTACCTGCTGGCCCTGGCCGAACGGGAGTTGCAGGTCCGTCGGCAGCACCGCCTGGAACGGCAGTTGCGAGATTCACGGCTGCCGCTGGATAAGGACTTGACCAGCTTCGACATGAAGCGGTTACCGGCCAAGCTGGCCCGGCAGGTCAAGAGCCTGCTGGACGGCTCGTTCGTGGACCGCCGGGAGAACCTGCTCGCGTTCGGGACGGTGGGTAGTGGCAAGACGCATCTCTTGTGCGGGATCGCCCACGAACTCGTTCGCCAGGGGCGTAAGGTGTACTTCAGAAGCTGCGGACTGCTGGTGCAGGAACTCTTGGCCGCCAAGCGGGACCTGAAGCTGAGCCGGGCCATCAAGAAACTGGCCAGGTACGAGGCGATCGTCATCGACGACCTGGGATACGTGCAGCAGAGCCGGGAGGAGATGGAGGTGCTGTTCACCCTGCTGGCCGAGCGGTACGAGCGGGGCAGCGTCATGATCACCAGCAACCTGCCGTTCTCCAAGTGGGAGGCCATCTTCAAGGACCCCATGACCACGGCGGCGGCCATCGACCGGCTGGTGCACCACTGCGTGATCCTGGAGCTGAAC
>CAZOIA010000387.1:0-2302 GCA_964579675.1 uncultured Planctomycetales bacterium
GCGGGTGCTGGTTGAGACCGGCGCGGGTGTCAATTCCCATTTCGCGGATGAAGAATACAGATCGGCCGGCGCGGAGATCATTGACGAGGTCGAGGAACTGTTCGCGAGTTCGGATGTTGTTCTCAAGGTCAAGGAGCTTCAGTTCCGTCCGGCCCAGGGCAGGAATGAAGTACAAATGATGCGGCCCGGCCAGTACATCATCGCGTTTCTCCACCCGGCCTCTCCCGACAACCACGACATGGTCAAGGAACTTGCGTCTCGAGGCGTGATCGCGTTCACGCTGGATTCCATCCCACGCACGTCGCGAGCTCAACCTATGGATGCCTTGACATCCATGAGTACGATTGCGGGATACAAAGCCGTTTTGATGGCGGCTGACAAGCTGCCCAAGTTCATGCCTATGGTGGGCACGCCGGTGGGCACTCATGAACCGGCCAGCGTCCTTGTGCTCGGAACCGGGGTGGCCGGGCTCCAGGCCATCGCCACTGCCAGACGCCTGGGTGCCGTGGTCTCCGCGGCAGATACACGCGAGGAGGCGTGCGCGAGCGCGAAGAGCCTGGGGGCCAGACTGATCGACCTGAACGTTCCTGCCGAAGTCGCCGTGGGGCAAGGCGGGTACGCGAGGATCCTTCCCGAGGAATGGCTTGAGAAGGAGCGGGCCATACTGGCCGAACCGGTTGCCCGGGCCGACATCATCATCGCGACTGCCCTGGTCCCGGGAAAGCTGGCGCCGATTCTCCTCACTGATGCGATGGTGAAATCGATGATCCCCGGCGCAGCCATCGTTGACGTTGCCGTTGACCAGGGGGGTAATTGCGAGGTCACAGGACACGGTGAGGTCATCGAGAAGTACGGGGTCAGCATTAACGGGACCAAGAACATCCCCGGCATGCTTCCGACCAGTTCGACATGGATGTTCGCCAGCAACATCTACAACTACATCGCTTACCTGGTGAAGGACGGCAGGATTGACCTGGAGACCAAGGACGAGATCATCACCTCATCTCTGGTCACCCGGGACGGGAAAATCGTACACGCCGGTGCTCTCGAAGCCATGTCTCTCCATGGCAAGGAAGGTGGCTGAGAGTGAGCCTGTTACTCCTGCTGGTGTTGTTTGTCGCGTCGGCGGCCCTGGGTTTCAAGGTCATCCGGGACGTGCCTCCCCTGCTTCATACGCCCCTGATGTCGGGAATGAATGCGTTATCCGGTGTGACGCTGTTGAGCGCGTTGGTGGCCACCGCTGCGGCCGCCACCCTGGGTAATCGGCTCGTTGGGGCCGTGGCTATCTCGATCGCCACCGTCAACGTGGTGGGCGGTTTTCTGGTGACTCACCGAATGCTCAGAATGTTCAGATCCGATGGAGGCGATCGCCAGGAATGAATCCCGTGGTGCACAATTCTTTCGCCCTCGTTTTCATTGGGGGCATCTTGTGGGGGATACGCCTGATGAATGCCCCGAGAACCGCCGCGCGAGGCAGCCAGATCGGCGCGGTCTGCGTTCTCGGAGGCATCCTTCTTACCCTCGCCAGCAAAGGGTTAATGTCGAACGGGGTGCTGTGGATTTCGATGGCCGTCGGGGCGCTCATTGGCTTTGGCCTCGCGATTAGAATCACCATGGTTCAGATGCCCCAGTTGGTGGCCGTCTTCAATGGCCTGGGTGGAGGCGCGTCCGCTTTCGCCGCGTTGGTCGTGCTTCGGACCGATCCTGCGGGCATTGGCATGGCCGGCAAGTTCACGGGGTCACTTGCCCTCGCGGTCGGGAGCGTCACTCTCGGCGGCAGCGCCGTCGCGGCGGGGAAACTGGATGGGAGACTGGCCCAACGCCCGATCCATCTTCCGGGGCACACGTCCGTCAGCATCGGCATTCTGATCGTTCTGGGTGTCCTGATCGGGCTGATGACGGCATCTTCGATAGCACCCCTCACGACCCTTGCGATCATCGCATTGGCTATCTCCCTCGTTTTCGGGGCCACTATCGCGATACGGGTTGGCGGCGCCGACATGCCCGTCACCATTTCCCTGCTTAACTCACTGTCGGGGGTTGCGGGCTCTCTGGCGGGCTTTGCCGTCCGCGATCCGTTGCTGGTGGCGGCGGGCGGCATTGTGGGTGCAGCCGGCCTCATCCTGACGACGATCATGTGCCGGGCGGCGAACCGAAGCCTCCTTGAGATCGTGGCGGGCAGGACAACCCTCTCGCCGCGGGAACAGGCGCCTGCCCACGGCTTGCCCAAGCCGGCCACCGGTGAAGCGAAGGAGCCCGGGCACACCGACGCGGCGAAAAAGAAAACCAGGGAGCGGATTGG
>CAZOIA010000388.1:0-2296 GCA_964579675.1 uncultured Planctomycetales bacterium
CAGGGGCGCGAGCCCTCACCCTTACCCACAACTCGGCCACCCGATGCCGGCCTATGTGGTATCCCTGCCCCAGCGGGGCAGAGGTCATTAGCCAGGGGCGCGAGCCCCTGGTACCGGGCGGCTCATGGACCCGTGAGCCCCGGTAGGGGCGACAGACCCGCGCTGATGGCGTCACTCTGTCGCCCCCGTTGGGGGCTTGCGTCTTCCTCCGGCACCGTGACCAGGGGCTGACGCCCTCATCCTTACCCACAACTCTGCTCCTGGAGGATGGCCCGGTGGATCTCGATTCCCTGAACCAGGGTCACCACTTCTGCCCAGCCTTTCCAGATCGTCCGCCATCCCGGCGGGCCGTCGCTCTTTCGGCCGATGAACCCGCCGCGGCGGGCCAGAGTCAGCCAGAACAGGCGCGGCGTGAGGGTCTCCGGGCGGCATTTGGCCAAGTGACTCACGACGAGAATCCAGTCGGGCGGCACCAGGTTCCGTAATGCCGCCGGCTGATCGCGGAGGGACCTCGGAGCCGCCACACCGGGATTCGTCGCGGCCTGAGCCAACTCCCGCAGTTGGATCAACCGCACCGCGACCACCGCGGTCAAGGCCGCCAGCCGCTCCAAGGCCTCGGCCGTCTTGAGCTGGGACGCCTCCAGGCGACATCCGGTCTTCTCCGCCATGTGCCATTCCTCAATGAGCCAGCGATGGGTGTACCAGTCCACACGGGTGTTGGCCTGATCCAGGTTCTCCACACCCTCGCTGGTCAGGAGCATCCACTCGACCGGTTCCACACCCGCAGGCGGGTCGAGTTCAATCACGTACACCGCCCAGGCTGGCAACGGGTCCTTGAACCGGGGATCGTTGCGAGGCGGGGGAACCTGGATGGCCGCGTAGCGGACCGCCAGCCGGGCGGTGCGAGCCGGTTGGGCCGGCCGCTTGCCCTTCGCCGGCCGAGCAGGAACTTGGACGATACGTATCCCCGCCACGGCCTGACGCTCCATGAAGCCCCACAGGTGCTCCGTCGAATCATTCACGTAACGATCGTGCTTGGCCCGAATGAGGAATCCTTGACCCGCCGCGTAGGCCGCATGCATCGTCTCGTAGCAGTCCCCGCCGCGATCGGTGACGTGGATCAATCGCGTGTTCGGACCGATGGAGCCAACGGCACGAATGGAATCCGCCCACAGATCCGATTCCTTGGCTCGCGCCTGCCGTTGACGCCGTTTCTCGTCCTTGGGTTCCCGGACCCGCTTCCACCAGATTTGATAAAGAATCCCGAGCAGATGGCCCTCGGTGGTCACCGCCAAGGTGGAGTGCTGAAGCAGGCCCCGCCCGATCCCGCCGCCCACGAAGCCCAAGCCCTCCACCGAACGATGGGCGGTGTAATCCAATTCGCTGCCGTCTTCGACGGCCAACACCACCGGATAAGTACTGCAGAGCTGGCGAACCTGCTGGCGGTGCGTGGATTGAATCCCCTCCGGGGTCACTTTGGGATTATTGAGGAAACGATACGCGGCCTTGATGTCGCCCCAGTTCTCGTGCTGATCCGGCAGGGAACGATCCGGGGCCTCCGCCATCGCCGCCGCAACCTTCAAGACTCTTTTGAAAGACGGCGATCTCCGACGGAGATGCCGCCAAACTGCTCCCAAGCCCACTCCGCCGCCTGCGCACAGACACACTCCGACATGACCGAACCTCCTGTTCAACCACGTCCTGCTACCCGGTTCGCGCGAACCACCGTATAGTATGTCGGCCATCATCGTCCAAACCCTTCAACTTATGGGTAAGGATGAGGGCGCAAGCCCCTGGGACAGAGGCGAGCATACGCGACAAGCCCCGGAGGGGCGACAGAAGGACAGAGCAATGCCGTTGGGCAGCAAGCCCCTGCCGCCCCGTTGGGGCTCAAGGTACCAGGCGCCGACCGTACCAGGGGCTTGCGCCCCTGGCTACTGACCGCCGCCCCTTCGGGGCGCAGGAACGGTTGCTGCCGGTGCTTCCTCCCATTCGCGGAAGGGGTGGGAGAAAGGGCGCCCTCTGATCGATTCTCCCCTCGTCTGGCAGAAACGGCGTGCCCGGCCCACACCCGCTTCCGCAAGTCACGCCGGAAGGGTAAGCTTGGACCGTGGCAACGGGCGAAAACGCACTGATCGAATGGCTGCGGGAGCGGTTCACCGCGGACGAGCACCGCGTGCCCATCGGCATCGGCGACGACGCGGCGGTGGTGCGGGCCGACGGCACGCTGATCGCGATCACCGCGGACATGCTGCTGGACGGCGTGCACTTCGACACGTCTCAGCACCGCTTCGAG
>CAZOIA010000389.1:0-2279 GCA_964579675.1 uncultured Planctomycetales bacterium
GTAAGGAAGCGGCCCTGGCGCATCCGCAGATACTCCCCTCCCTGACGGTCGGGGCTCGGAAAAGCGAGGTGCCGCCCCGCTGCCCGCCCGAAGGTCCACGCCGGAACTGTCGTGCAAGCGCCGCCCGGGCTTTGAGCCCGCGGTTCTTTGGATATCTCCCCTCTTGTCGGTAGAATGTCGGCTCCTTTGCGATCGGAACGGCCCCACTTGCAGTAATAAGAAGGAATTGGAGCAAAATGGCCAAACCTGCCGGTAGCGTGATGGAACGGATCGTCGCCCTGTGCAAGCGGCGCGGGTTCATCTTCCAGGACAGCGAGATCTACGGCGGCATCAACGGGTTCTGGGACTATGGCCCCCTGGGCGTCGAGCTCAAGCGGAACGTCCGCGAGGCCTGGTGGCAGAACATGGTCCGTGCCCGCGAGGACATGGTCGGCCTCGAAACCACCATCATCATGCACCCGCAGGTCTGGAAGGCCTCCGGCCACTTCGACATGTTCCACGACATGATGGTCGATTGCCGGGAGTGCAAGAGCCGTTTTCGGGCGGACCAGATTGTATGCATGCACGTCTGCCAAGCGACGGACGAGACAAACCAAGCCCTCACGCATGGCCTCGATGCTCTTGAGCAATTCCCTCTGGGTAAGCCGCTAATCCAACTGGAGACTCTCCTCGACCTGTCGGTCGAGGCGTCATCTCTGGGGGAGGCCGTGGAGCGGGCTGAGGAAAGGATAGGCGCTGCGGCAAAACTGCACAACGTTAGCGAGCTCAAGAAATGCAGGATCGCAGCGCTCGAATCCGCCCGAGAAACAAAGAAGGCCATCTTCGCCGTCTACGACAAGAATGAGATTCCTCACTTTGCTATTGCCGTATTGCTGCCAGACTGTGAGGCGGAGAATCCGAGAGCGTGCCCTCGTTGTGGTGCCCAGAACAGCCTCACCGAACCGCGCGAGTTCAACCTCATGTTCAAGACCTACGTCGGCGCGGTCATGGACGAGGACGCGGTCGCGTACCTGCGGCCCGAGACCGCCCAGGGCATCTTCCTCAACTTCAAGAACGTCGTCGATTCGACGCGCATCAAGATCCCGTTCGGCATCGCCCAGATCGGCAAGAGCTTCCGCAACGAGATCACCCCGCGGAACTTCACCTTCCGCTCGCGCGAGTTCGAGCAGATGGAGATCGAGTTCTTCTGCCATCCCTCAGAGTCGAACAAGTGGTATGAATACTGGCGCGACGAGCGTATGCGGTGGTACCAGAACCTCGGCCTGGCCAGCAGCCGCTTGCGGCTTCGCGAACACGAGAAGGAAGAGCTGTCGCACTACAGTTGCGGAACGAGCGACATCGAGTACGCCTTCCCCTTCCTGGCCGAGGGCGACTTCGGCGAGCTCGAGGGCGTCGCCCACCGCGGCGACTTCGACCTGCGAAGCCACATGGAAGGCAAGCTGGTCGCCAGGGACGGCCAACTCGTGCTCGACGTGGGCCCGGACGGCAAGCCGCGCTGGAAGGGCAGCGGCAAGGACCTCACCTACTTCGATCCGGACCGGAAGGAGCGGTACATCCCCCATGTGATCGAGCCGTCCGCCGGTACGGACCGGGCAACCCTCGCCTTTATCTGTGAGGCGTACACCGTGGACGAATCGCGGCCCAGCCCGGAGCTGATGAAGTTCCATCCGCGACTGGCGCCGATCAAGGCGGCCGTTTTCCCGCTCGTGAACAAGGACGGGATGCCCGAGATTGCCGAGCCGATCTACCAGGAGATTCGCAAACGCTGGCCCGCCCAGTACGACGCCAAGGCCTCCATCGGCAAACGCTACGCCCGCATGGACGAAGGGGGCACACCCTACTGCTTCACCATCGACGGCCAGACCAAACAGGACGCCACCGTCACCGTTCGCGACCGCGACACCGGGCAGCAACAGCGCATCGACAAGAGCCGATGCGTCGAATACCTGAACGATCAGCTCGGCACGTGAATAGGCGTGGCCCCCAGGTGTTTCCGAACCGCGCTCGTAAGGAAGCGGACCCCGAATCCGAACCGCGCCCGTAAGGAAGCGGACCCCGAGACCATGAGGAGGCGGACCCCCTATCCGCAGCGCGCGTAAGGAAGCGGCCCTGGCGCATCCGCGAATATTCCCCTCCCTGACGGTCGGGGTTCGGAAAAGCGAGGTGCCGCCCCGCTGCCCGCCCGAAGGTCCCCGCCGATGCTGTCACGCACCCCCCGCACCCTGGGTAGTGTAACCCTTAATTGGGGTATCTGAACTGGGGCTCACGCTTTCCTGCTG
>CAZOIA010000390.1:0-2272 GCA_964579675.1 uncultured Planctomycetales bacterium
AATATGTCGAGAATCCCGCCCCAAACTGGCGGAGATTCGACAGGCAGGCGGCGGCCTTGGCTTGCTCCCTGGCCCGGGCAAGCGACGGAAGCAGGATCGCCACCAGCAACGCAATGATCGCGACCACGACCAGGAGCTCGATCAGGGTGAAACCGCGCCTGCGGCAACCCGGACCTTCGGGCCGGCGAACCTGAGGTCTGGGCGTCTCGAGCACGGTCGGTTCCCCACGTCTCGGCGGCCGGTGGTCGCCCACCCGGCGCCCGGCGGCTTGGTGCCTGACCCTGTTTCCTTTTGGGCGGCGGTAAGACATCTATCTTGTCACTCGCGTGTTACGGAATCGAGCCGCGGACCGGACTATGCGGCCGTACATTCGTGACTCTGTCCACGAGGCGCGGAAGCCGCGCGAAGTCCTGCACTCATGTCCCGAGCGGTCGCCCTGGGGTCAGGTGGAGACGCAGGAGCTCCTTGGCCTGGTCAACCTCCCCACCGAAGATCGCCTTGAGGATAGCCCGATGTTCCTCGATCGTGCGACGCACTCTCGCAACCCACTGTTCTCCCGCCGTGATCGCGGGAAGAATGATCGGCAGCGGTGCATGGCGATAGGCGAGCAGCAGCCGTTTGCTGCCTGACGCCCGTACCAGTTCCTGATGGAAGCCGTGGTCAACCTCAACGACCGCGAAATGGTAGTCCCCCTGAGCCAGCGACTCGTGCAGGTCGCAGGCTTCCGTCAGCGACTTCAGCCGGTCCGGCGTGTTGAACCCGGACTCGCAGATACGGTCGATCGCTGCAGTTTCTATCACGGCACGGACACTGAGTATGTCGAGGATGTCTTCCCGGGTGAGCTTCGGCACGAAGTAGCCGCCCTTCTGACCGTCCTCGATGAACCCTTCCGCCTGCAACCGGGCGAACGCCTCCCGCAGCGCCATTCGGTTCACTTGAAGGCGCTCTGCCCAATCGGCCTCAGTCAGGCGCTCCCCCTGGGGAATCTGTTGCAGCAGGAGCAACCGACGCAATTCTGAGTACGCCCGTTGCCGCTGGGCCCCGCCCTCGTGAAGCGGGGGCACCGCCGCAGCCGGGCCCGTCGGGATCAGACCGCCAACCCATGTCCTCGGCTGTGTCTTCATGTTCATTATGGGAGTTTACCAGACGCCCGGTGTCTTGTCAACAATCGCGACGGAGGTCCTCGCCCGCGCCAGGGCGCCAGGCGGTACGGTGGCGCGAACCGACGCGGCTGCTGGCCCCTCGACGCCCGCAGGGCAGGGCGAGCCCGCGTTAATGCGCGTGCAAAGCGGCTCAGCCGCGTTGCACGGCAAGGAGCCGATGGGCGGCAATGCACGCGATCTATGAAGTCGCGAATCACTAAGTGTACATGCGCTGTATTCCCCGGCGCTCTGAGGCCGCCGAGTTTTTGTTTACCTTTGTCCGCCGACTCCTGTTGACGGCGTGGCTCCCTTCTGGTATCATGAGCTTTAGTTGGGGCCGACGTACGATGGAACAACCGGGGGCGCTCCCGGCGGCGTCGGCTAGAGGAGGGACCAGGTGCGAAGGAGGTGATGAGCAAATACGCAAGCCCGATTGTCTCCGGTGGAGGGTCTGGAGCGGGCGGACGCCGCACGATCGCCCGGGGGCGAGCGCAGGTCTGGTTTGCCGCTTCACTTGACAGCCTCGGTGACGCAGGAGGGGGCTTTACGGAAAACCGAAACCGCTAGCGTTGTAGCGCTGCTGAACGCGGGCAGCGCCGCCGGAGAAGGAGTGGGAAGGATAGTTCATCGGGTTGAAGGCGAGGCAGCGGATCTGTCCGCAGAGCGGTGGGGATAGTGGCCAGGTGTTAGGAGCGAGTTCACCGCAGTGGTGAACAGCGGCCGGTTAATGTTGACAAGAGGTTTGTGAAACGGGCGTTGAGGCGGCCCGGGGCGACGCCTCGGAAGGAGGTAGAGTATCGGAAGCGTCGGTTCTAGGTGATAGGAGCAAGGGTCAAGAGGTTTTTGAAATGGGCGGTGAGGCAGCCCGATGCAATGCCTCGGGAGGTGGATTTGCGTATGAGAAAAGTGAGTGTTCTTTTAGGTGTGTTAGCGATTGCGGCGTCGGCAGCGACCGCGACGGCGGCCAGTCTGTACAACATTCCGCCGTTGGCCGGCCACACAAGCTCCGAGGGACGCGCCATCACGCCGGATGGTAAGTACGTTGGTGTCGACTCGGGAGGAGGCACCCGTGGGGCCGTCTGGGATGTCACCAACGGCACCAGAGAGATCACCTCCGGTGGGTTGAACAC
>CAZOIA010000391.1:0-2245 GCA_964579675.1 uncultured Planctomycetales bacterium
TGTCGCCGGGCAGGCAAAACCGGCCAGGAGCGGGCAGGTGAAAACCGGCCATGTTGAGGAGTTGTTGATTCGCGATAGGTCTTCCTGCGGCCCATGGTGGGCTGAAGGAGGCCAGGATGGCGAATCACCTCAAGATGGCGAAGATCCACGCGATACAGGTACTTCGAGGGCAAGGCTGGTCGTTTCGGCGGATTGCCCGGGAACTGGACATCCACCGGGACACGGCGCGGCGTTATGTCGATTTGGAGCGGGCGGCGGCGGAATGCGGCCCCCTGCCAGTCGGCTCTGACGGTGAAAACCGGCCAAACCTGCCCGCCGGGTCGTCGGACTTCGGTGAGCTCAGTCGAGCCGGCCCGGCCAGTCGATGCGAACCGTTCCGGGACATTGTCATCGGTGCCCTGGAGCAGGGCTTGTCGGCCCAGCGGATCTGGCAGGACCTGCGGGCCGATCATGGCTTTGAAGGCGGCTATGACAGCGTCAAGCGGTTCGTGCGGCGGTTGGGGGCGACCACGCCCTTGCCGTTTCGGCGGATGGAGTGTGAGCCGGGCGCCGAGGCCCAGGTGGACTTCGGCACGGGGGCGCCAGTGGTCATCCCCGAAGGCGAAGTGCTGCCGCTCGGCGTGAAGACCCTTGACGCGCGGCGCGATTCCGTCGCACGTGAACGCGAAGCGTTCGCCGCGTGTCAAGGGAAGACCCGCCGTCGCAAGACGCACATCTTCCGTATTGTCCTGAGCCACTCCCGGAAGGCCTACAGCGAGGTGGTCCACCGGCAGACGGCAGATAACTTCATCCGCTGCATCGAGAATGCCTTCCTCCACTTCGGTGGCGTACCCCGCACCCTGGTTGTCGACAATCTCAAGGCAGCCGTGATCAGGGCCGACTGGTACGATCCCGACCTCAACCCGAAGATTCGATCCTTCTGCGAGCACTACGGGACCGTGATTCTGCCCACCCGTCCCAGAATGCCCCGCCACAAAGGTAAAGTCGAACGCATCGTGGGGTACGCACAGGATAATGCTTTGAAGGGAAGAACCTTCGAGAGCCTGGCCGACCAGAACCGTCATCTGCTCGAATGGGAAACGCAGGTGGCCGACACGCGGATTCACGGCACCACACAGAAGCAGGTGAAGAAGTGCTTTGAGGGAGTGGAACGGGCGGCGTTGCTGCCGCTGCCGGTAGACCGTTTCCCATGCTTCGAGGAGGGTCGGCGGAAGGTCAATCGCGACGGCCACGTGGAAGTGGCCAAGGCGTATTACTCCGTGCCGCCCGAGTACCTGGGCCGAGCAGTCTGGGTTCGGTGGGACTCCCACGTCGTCCGCATCTTCAATCATCGCTTCGAGCAGATCTGCATTCACGCCAGGCAGGAGCCGGGACGATTCAGCACCCACGACCGGCACATCCATGACCGGAAGCGATCCGGCATCGAACGGGGAACGGCTTACAACCTGAACAGGGCGAGCCTGATCGGCCCGCACACGGGTCGATGGGCCGAGCAGATGGTGCACCAGCGCGGCATCGAGGGGGTGCGTGTGCTCATGGGGCTGCTCAGCCTGGCCAACCGGCATCCCGCCCGGGCCATCGAGCGGGCGTGCGAGATTGCCTGTGGCCACGGGGCCTATCGCCTTCGCACCCTCCGCGAGCTGATCAAACGTCAGGGGGACCGCCAGGAGCGGTTCGAGTTCCTGGATGAGCACCCCATCATCCGGTCCATGGCCGAGTATGGCCAACTGGTTCACACGGCATTCGAGGAGCAAATGGCATGAATGACACGCTGCAGAAGGCATTGAAGAAGCTTCGACTGTCCGGCCTGGCTCAAACCCTGGACGTACGGCTCCAGGAAGCCGCCGGGAACAGTCTGAACCATGCGGAGTTCCTGGAGCTGATCCTGCAGGATGAGCTGGCCGTGCGGGGGGATCGCCTGCTGGCCCGTCGAGTCCGAGCGGCCGACTTCCGCGATCCCAAGACCCTGGAGGACTTCGACTTCTCGTTCAACACGTCGATCAAGAAGAAGCAGATCTTCGACTTGGCCACGTGCAAGTTCATTCGCGAACGCCGCGACCTGCTGCTGCTTGGCCCGCCGGGTACGGGCAAGAGCCATCTGGTGCAGGCGATCGGGTATCAGGCCATCAAGATGGGCCATACGGCGCTGTACCGGTCGATCTTCGATGTGGTGCGGGACTTCCTGCACGACGAGGCCCTGGGTGGCGAGGAAAAGGTGCTGGCCCGGTATCTCAAGCCCGACCTG
>CAZOIA010000392.1:0-2227 GCA_964579675.1 uncultured Planctomycetales bacterium
AGTGAACGATGTCCTGGAGGTGCACGTTCCACCGGGTCAACATGCCGCCGCCGTAATCCCACCAGTTGTCGAAGCAGCCCTCGACCCGCCGGGGATTGTACCGTCGCATCGGTGCCGGGCCGATCCACCGGTCGTAATCCAGGTGAGACGGCGGCTGCCCGTCCGGTTGCGGGGCGACGGGCTTGGCGTTCATGAACGTCCAGGTTCTCGTCTGGACGATCTTGCCCAGTTGGCCCGACTGAATCTGGTTGGCCGCGTCTTCAAACCGGGCTCCCGCCCGCTGCTGCAAGCCGACCTGCACGACGCGGCGGTGCCTTCGCGTGGCCGCGATCATCGCCGGGCCCTCGAGGAGATTATGGCTGACCGGTGCCTCGACGTAGGCGTCCTTACCGGCCAGGCAAGCGTGCATGAGCTGAATCGCGTGCCAGTGGTCGGGCGTTGCAATGATCACTCCGTGCACGTCCGGGCGGTCGAGCGTCAAGAGGAAGTCACTAACCGTCTCCGGTCGCGGGCGGCCGGCCTGTTGAACCTTCCCGGCGGCAAGGGCGGACCGTTTCGCGTCCACGTCACAGACGATCGGCACTGCGACGTCGTCCCGGCGAAGCACCCGGTCGAGCAACTCTCCCCCGCGCCGCCCGCAGCCGATCAGGGCCAGCCCGATCCGATCGTTGGCGCCGTTGGCAGCCGCCCCCGCCCACTTGGCCGCGGTAGCCCAAACCGCTCCCGCGGTTGCGCTGCGCCCCGTGCGAGTCAGCAATTGGCGTCGTGATATGGCGTTTTCCATTGAGGATTCTCCGGGGACCGGCAGGACAACAGAACTATCCCTATCCAAGGTCCGCAGGCATCTCGTACATCGGGAGGATTGACGCAACGAGCGTGCCAACGATCACGATAATCGCCGCCACCGAGGCGAAGGCAGCCAATAGGGCCAGCGCCGGCCGGAATGGTCGCATCGCAATCGCCGCAATCCCCAGCACCAGCCCCGGCACCCCCACGAACGGGAGCAGATCCCGGGCGAGAACCAGCCAGTCGGAGGACGCCAGCCCACCCGTGCCCAGTTCGCTCGCCTGTTTCGCCACCGCAGGCAGCGCGGTCGTTTTCACAATCCAGCCCACCACGATTGCCGAAGCTGCGGTCAGCGTCGATCGAAAGGCCAGCCACGTCGGCCAGGCCCCGGGCCTTCGCAGCAGAAAACCACCGAAGTACATGGCTACGACCTCCGTGGGGGCGGGCGTTTCTCAGGGGGCTTGTCTTCGACGTCGGGCTCGAAGCTGAACCCGGCGGGGCACAGCTTGTTGAGCGCACATTCCACGCACCGGGGCTTGCGGGCGGGGCACACCCGCCGCCCGTGCCAGATCAGGGCGTGACCGGCGTAGGTCCACTCCTTCTGCGGAATCACCTGCATCAGGTCCCGTTCGATCTTGACCGCGTCCTTGTCGTTCTTACTCGAGAAGGTCAGCCCGAGCCGATGGGCGAGCCGGCCAACGTGGGTATCGACGACCACACCCTCGTTCTTGCCGAAGCAGGTGCCCAGCACGACATTGGCGGTCTTGCGGGCGACGCCCTGGAGTTGCGTCAACTCAGCGAGAGTCTGGGGAACCTCACCGCCGAACTGCTCCACAATCGCTTCGCATGCGTTGATGATGCTGCGGGTCTTCTGGCGGAAGAAGCCGGTGGGGTGCACGATCTTCTCCAGCTCACCGGCGTTGGCAGCAGCCAGCTCCCTGGCGGTGGGGTACTTGGCGAATAATACCGGCGTTACCTTGTTGACCGTCTCGTCCGTGGACTGGGCGGAGAGGATCGTGGCAATGAGCAGCTCCAGCGGGTCGGCGTGCTTAAGCGCGGTATCGGCCTCGGGGTAGAGCTTCTTCAGGACGGTGATGATCCTGCGTGCCCGTTTCTTACGATCGGCCAATGATTCACCGGCGAGGGGAGGACGTTTCCCGCGACTCTTCGTTCGGGCACCTGTCGCTTTCTTCGATCGGCTCGGCGATTTGGATTTACCCATGTCGTCTCGCCCTTGCCCTCCCTCCGGATTCCGCTTGTCCAGATCGCCACGTCGTTGATGGTGAAACGCTCGATCGCCGAGGAATTGTAACCACCTGAAGCCCCAAAGGCGATACTCACAGCAAAGAACGTGGACTCGGCTGCTCAACGGAGCAGATGGCTCGGCCCCCAGGTGTTTCCGAACCGCGCCCGTAAGGAAGCGGACCCCCTCTCCGCAGCG
>CAZOIA010000393.1:0-2215 GCA_964579675.1 uncultured Planctomycetales bacterium
AGGGTTCCTCCACGGCAGGTACGGGCGGACAGAGCAAAGGCGGCATTGTGGGCTGTACCGCTTCCCCACATCAGGGGGCCGAGCAGCTTGAAACAAGGTCGCGGATCGCGGCGTGGGCGGCGGGGAGCTCCTTGAAAGGTTCCCAGTTGTAGACGCAAACCAGGCGGCAGTGCTTGAAGTTCAGTGATGCCTCGAACCGCTCGCGCCAGCCGTACTGGGTGGTAGCGCCACGCCACCATTCCGATGCCGCCCACTGCTCGCGGCCGGCCGATTCCAGGTCCGACGTGAGCGAGCCGCAATCCGCCGGATCGTGACTGTAGAAACTCCAGCCCGGGATGGAATACGCATTCATGGCCGGATTGAACGACAGGTGCCCGTCCCAGGGGGCGTAAGTGCCGCCTTGATGCGTGAAGATCACATGCTGCGGTATTCCCCGCCGGTACGCCGCTTCGCTCAAGCGCTCGAGGTACTGCTGCACGACCTGTTCGATGTCGTCTTTGGTCAGCTCGCCGCTCTGTTTGATCCCACTGGTGGCGACGGCGGCGTACCCGAGCGCCGGAAGGCCCCACGTCCAGCCCTGTTGCATGTCGTGCAGGCTCCCGCTCGGGTCGTGGGATGGGTCATGGGGCCATTGCTCGAGGTAATAGTTGCCGTTCAGATGGTAGTAAGCGTTGACGTTGATCGAGGCTTCCCAGCCGAGTTTGAGTCCGCCGAAAAGGTACTTTCGAGTGGCAGGCAGGGCACGATACCAGTCCCTGATGATGGGCACGAGGACATCGTAGCGGTCCCAGTATTCAGCCAGAAGCGTGGGCGAAGCCAGATTCGGCGCGGGGCGGACGCGGATCTGAGAGCCCCAGTTTCGCCAGCCGATCTTGACGGCGTACTCGGGCCCCCAACCAGTCCATTCCACGTTGTATGAGTTGTCCGGATCGAAGCCCGGCAGGCCCGGATCCCACCAGTTCCAGAGGTCGGCCCGGCTTTCCCACCAGTTCTGTCCGTCGAGCGTAACCAGGACGGGCACGTCAGCGGCCAGGGCGGCCGCCAGGAGATGCTCCAGCGAACTGGCGAGCGTGCTGACGTTTGTCTCGAGGATCGAGAACGAGAAGTTCACACCGATTCGCAGACAGTCGTTGCCGCGGGTGCCGATGGTCTCGACGATATCCTCACACGACTCCGGAGTGAACGAGGCGGGATTGGCCTGGCTCCACGTCATCGGGCCCGCGGCCGTCGCGGCCTTGTTGAAGAAGATGTACTGGGGCACGTCACCGATGGTGTCGGCGGTGCGGGCACTCGCGCCGGTCATACGACTGCGAAGAAGGCTGACGTCCGTCTCGCTGCACGCCCCGTCGCCACTGAGATCGCAGTCCCCGCAGCCGGGCTCGGGCGGCCAAGCCGCCGGGCCCCCCAGGCAAGCCTGCAAATGCCCGAAGTCCGACTGATCGACGTCACAATCCGCGTCGAAATCACCAGCCGCCGTCTCAACAACGAGGCCAACCTTGATGGTCTGCGGATCGTTGTCGGCGTTGCCGTGCACCGTGATCGTCGCGAGGTGCGGCCACCACGGCGCCAGACCTCCGACGTCGTGGTAGGATACGATGATATCGTCTTCCTCGCCGGTTGAGTTCCCGGAAGCCGGATGGACCTCCAACCACGGCCGGTCGACCTCGATGGTGTAATTCAACGTTCCGACGCCGATGTTCTTCACCGTGAAGATATCATCTTCCGGAGTCTCGCCGCAGTCGAGCGTGTGATTCAGTTCGTCGCTGCTCAGCCCGATCATCGGGCCGTCCCAGAGCTCTTGTTCCGACGCTTGCACAGGCCCAGGAGCCACGTTACGTCGGCGATTCCTTCCACCCATGTTCGCGGGCGTCGTGTTGCCGTCGTCCCCGAACTGCGGGTGGGTGACGCCGTTTGTAACGTCGGATGTGCCCAGGTCGACGGACTCCTGGACCTCGACTACCTGAACCTGGTAGACCACGGCGGCCAAGGCCAGCACGGCAAGTAATAGCAACACACGTCGCATTCCCTCGACTCGTTTCCATGTGGCCATCGCCACCCAAGTCTGCAAATGTGACTCAAATACCGGAATCCCTCAACTCCTCGGGCATTCTCTTGAGCACCATGGTGGCCGGCGGTCAGCATCCCGGAGGCTGATTCGCTCCGCCCATGCAGTTCTGGAACACGTTGAAGTCGTTCTCGTCGACGTCGCCGTCCG
>CAZOIA010000394.1:0-2155 GCA_964579675.1 uncultured Planctomycetales bacterium
CGTCTGGCGTGCTCGGTGCGGTCATCGTGAAGGTGAACGTCTTCTGCTGGCCCGGGGCAATGGACTCTCCGGCGGCCAGGTACTGCCGATGGCCCGCGAACGGGTCGGAATCACCGACCGCCCCGAGCTGGTACCCGGCGTCCTCTGTCCACGTCGTGGTCCCGGTGTTTTTCATGGTGATGCTCACTGAGACCTGCTGGCCAGGGTCCATCACCGAAGGAATCGTGTTGCCGATGTGTTGAGCACTGTCGCCCGTGCTGATGTGCAACACCCAGTCGTCCGACTCGGGCTCGGGAGTCGTGAAGTACTGGGTTCCGCCGCTGCGGGTCCCGATCGCGATCGGGCCGGCAGTGCCGTCCGACTGGCGAGGGCTGAACCACTCGCAGTAATAGGTGCCGGACGGGAGCTGGACGGAAAATGTGCCGCCCGTCTCAACATAGAACACGTATTCGACACCCGCGTTGACCAGGCCAAACCCCTTGCTGGCCACGCTGTTGTTCGGCCCCATGTTCCAGAATTCAACGTCCGTCGAAACCTCGATGAACTGGCGCAGTCGGGGCAGGTCGCTGCCCGTCCCGCTGCCGGCCCCTCCACCGCAGAAACAGGCCCACAAGTTGCCCCGCAAACGCTTGTCGTACGTGCTGTCGAGAAGGCCGAATTCCTCCACGATCAAAGGTTTATTGGCTAACCCGCGGTTGTAGACCGTGTGGGAGTTGTTGCCCGGCGGCGTGATCGAGTTGCCCGACTGCGTGGCCATGAAGTCAGCCCACCACTCGTTCGGGAACGCAAAATTCCCCGTGGTGCCGTGCACACTCGCCAGGCGGCCCCACGGGTTGTGCTCTTGCAAATAGGTCATGTGTAAGGAGACCTCCGAGGTCGACCAGCCCTCCTGCCATTCGAGGCACAGGACGAACATCGTGTGCGGGTAGGCGCTCAGCCGGGACATCCCGTACTTGATCAGGCGCTGACGGTCCGCATCCGACAGGTCCCCGAAGCCGCTGTCGTCGGCGAAGAACCACAGCTCCGCAATCATCCCCTCGGCCTTGAGCTGGGCAATGATCCGGTCGTACATCTTCCAGCGGCTCAAGTCGAACCGGGTCTTGTCGTTGGAATTGTCGCTGCCGACCCACGGCGTCGTCGAGACGTCGCCGTAATCCCCATCGTTGGCCACATAGATGTTCATCTTGTTGGCTTTGTGAAAATCGCGATGGCGATCAATCATGTTCTGACGGTTGGTCTCACTGATCTCCTCGCTGAGGATGGTGTGGCTGAACTCCTCGTAGGTCGGCTGCACCCGATCCAGGAAGTTACCGATGAGATACACCGGACCGCCGTCGGCCCACTCGAAATACCGGCCGTTCGCGACGATCGGACCCGGTTCGCCTGACGACACGCATTCGAACTGGCCGCTCTGGCCATTCAGGCCGGCATCGTTGGAACTGGTCGTCCACTGCCAGGTACCCAACTCGTCCGGCGAGAACCGCAGCTTCCAGACATTGCCGCTCTGGCCGCCGCTGCCGTCCCCGTCGTAGAAACCGTTTATGGTGAACGGCTCGCCGGTCGGCGGCGTCACGGTCGCCGTCAGCGTCGTGTCCGTAAACGGATTCGGGGGCGAACCGGAGGCGGTCAAGGATACCTCATACATCTGCCACCTGGGGGCCCGCGCCAACACCCGCACCACGTCCAGGTAGAAATAGCCGCTGTCCTTGCGGATGCGGAAGTCCCCGTCAACGGCACCCACCTGTTGGCGGTTGGCAAAATTGGCATCGGTCACGTGGAAGGTGTGCTGCTTCCAGGTGTCCGTCCCGGTGAGCTCGACGCTGCCGCCGGACTTGTAGGCGCCTTCGTACGGGGGTTCATTGAAGTCGGAGGAGTCGTATTCCAGTTGGATCGCTCCGGTGCCCGTATTGTAGTAATCGATCGTGATATCCACCTCGGGCCGCCTGCCCGCGTAGGCCCAACCGTCATCCACCGCAAAGTAGAAGAACAGGTCCTTGGGGTAGCCGGGCCCGGGCGTCACGTTACGCCGGCAGTCTATCCCAGCGACGGTCACAGGCGTCGTGTTGCCGTCGTCGGTGAACTGCGGGTGAGTCAGACCGTCCGCAGTGTCAGAGGTGCCCAGATCGACAGAGACCTCCGTGGCGGCGATCGAAAC
>CAZOIA010000395.1:0-2149 GCA_964579675.1 uncultured Planctomycetales bacterium
CGTTCTCGTCGACGTCGCCGTCCGAGTCCAGGTCCGCTTCTTCGCATCCTGCCTCATAGGGATGAGCGCTGCCGGAAAAGCAGGCCTGCAGCACGCCGAAGTCCTCCTGGTCCACGTCGCCGTCACTGTCAAGGTCGGCGAGGGATTCCACGCTCACCTCCCAGCTCTCACTATCCGAGCCTGCAGAGTTGGTGGCTCGGACCGCAAACGTCAACGGGCTGCCGATATCGCCGGGCCCCGGGGTCCAGCCGTTGACCAATCCGTTGCCGCTCACCTGGGCCCCGGGCGGAGCCTGCTCGATCGACCAGCTTGGGGCCGGATTGCCTTGCAGAAGCATCAACTGTTTGACGTACTCGGTGCCGGCAACCACGGTATCGGGGTCAGGCGTCACTTCGGCGATCACGGGTTGGACGGGCGCGTTTGCTAATCCGACTGCAATCGCCCAGTCCGACGAATACGGCGCGGTCCAGGTCTGGTTCGTGGGATTCAGCGTGCCGAGGTCGATCTCCGCATATTCAAGCTTGGTATTCACCGCCAAAGCCGGCTGCGAACCGGCCATGTCGGAAAGGTCCATCTGGATGGAGTCCGTGTTTTCCTTGTAGAACACGTAGTAGGTGTTCGACGGCGTCTTCAGGCAGTAGCCATCCGTGAGATGGTTGGCTCTGGCCATATCCAGAAGGAACCGGCCCTCCCAGAACTGCGCGACGTTGCGCAGTTGCTCAGGATTCGGATACGGAGGAAGGGGGGAACCGGCAACGCCATGCTCGTAGAATCCCCACCAGGCGCCTATCCCGCCGGCCATGGTGTAATCCCACAGCGCTCTGCGGGTGTTCTCCATCGTCCATGCGCCGTCACGCATGTAGGAAAAGCGCTCCTCGTAGAGGTGCGGTCGGTTCAGGTCGCTGTTCAGTTTATTGACGGCGTCGTTGTAACTGAACGGCTGTCCGCCGTTACTGGAGCCCGAGTAGGACTTCACGTCCAGCTCGGCGTGGAAGCGGCCCCGGCCCCACAGCAGGTGATGCCAGCCGAAATGCTCGTGAAGGTATTGTGCCCAGGAACCGATCTGGGCTTCGGAGACCCACTCCTGCAGATCGAAGCCGTAGCCCATCGTCCACCCCGGCAACGGACCAAGCCGGGCGGCGATGTACCGTTGAAGCCGCCGGTCGGGGACGCCGTTGATTCCCCCCACGCCAATGGGTGTCCACCGGCGTGCCTCGTCGCCCCATGCCCAGAGTTGCAGGTAAACTCCCTGGCCGCGGGCGATCGCGATCAGGTTCTCCAGCGCCTGAAACGTCTGGGGGTCGGGGTCTTCGCTGCTGTGCTCGTCCCACCTTAACGTGCCGAACTTGAACCAGTTATTGCAGACAAAAGCGAAGATCGTATCGAACTTGTATTGCTGCGCATCAGCAATGTACGCATTAATGGTTGCGGTGGACGTGAGATCGTATATATAGGCGGGAAAGTCCTCCCCGTTCATATACACGTTGAAGCGGACCCCCTCCAGCTCGCCGGTCTGCCCCACCTGGCGGGCGAATTTGTTGCCTTGCTTCGTGAGGAACCCCTTGACGGCGTGGTTGGGGTTGGCCTGCACCGACACGCTGCCCGCCAGCCCGTTCAGATCCGGATCGCTGCTTGTTGTGCTAAAGGTCCACGCGCCGACACGGGTCCCCGTGAAGCGGAGCTTCCAGGTCGTCCCGCCGTCGTAGTAAAGCTCGGTGATAATGGGGTCGCCGCCCTGGGTGTGCGTGAACGTGGCCGTCGCGATCACGTCATACGGATTGCCGCTGTAGGAAGAGTTCTGGAAGCTCCAGTCCACGGTCTCCCACATCAGGACGGTGGGCCCGGTCGTGACGTTAGTTGTGCCCAGATCGACGGAGACCTGCCCCTCGGCTACCTGAACCTGGCAGACCACGGCGGCCAAGGCCGGCATAGCAAGTAATCGTAGCACACGTCGCATTCCCTCGACTCGTTTCCATGTGGTCATCGCCACCCAAGTCTACAAATATAACTCAAATGCCAAAACCCCTCGACTCCTCGGGCATTCTGTCGAGCACCATCGTGGCCGGCGGTCAGCATCCCGGAGGCTGATTCGCACCGCCCATGCAGTTCTGGAACACGTTGAAGTCGTTCTCGTCGACGTCGCCGTCCG
>CAZOIA010000396.1:0-2020 GCA_964579675.1 uncultured Planctomycetales bacterium
TGGGCCGAGGCTTCCGAAAAGGTGCAAGGATGATGCGGAAATCCGAATACGCGCTTTGGGCGCTTCTGGTGTTGGCCGTGCTTGCTGCGGGTTCGACCATGGTGAGCCTGGCGCGAAGCCAGTCAGCATCTGCGGCGAACTCGGAAATCTACAAGCAGCTCGACCTGTTTGGTGAGGTGCTGGAGCGCGTGCGCGCCGACTACGTGGAAGAGCCCGAGGACTCCGAGCTGATCGAATCCGCGATCAACGGCATGCTGACGGCGCTCGACCCGCACTCGGCCTATCTCAATCCTAAGCACTTCCGCGACATGCAGGTTCAGACCCGCGGTGAATTTGGCGGTCTCGGCATCGAGGTCACCATGGAGAACGGTGTGGTCAAGGTGGTGGCGCCGATCGACGATACGCCCGCGTCTCGCGCCGGTCTTATGAGTGGCGACCTGGTCACCCATCTCAACAAAGAGCAAATTCTCGGTCTCACGCTTCAGGAAGCGGTGGAGAAAATGCGCGGGCCGATCAATTCGCCGATCACGCTGACGGTTGTCCGCGAGGGCGTCGAGGACCCGTTCGAAGTAAAGGTTGTCCGCGACATCATCCATATCAACCCGGTGAAGTACAACGCCGAGGGTGACGATGTGGGTTATATCCGGGTGACGACCTTCAACGAACAGACCACCGAGAATTTGCAAGGGGCAGTTGAGGATCTGAAGAAGCAGCTTGGGCCGAAGCTCAAGGGATACATCATCGATCTCCGGAACAATCCGGGCGGATTGCTCGATCAAGCCATTTCAGTGTCCGACGCCTTCCTCGACCAGGGGGCCATCGTACTGACGCGCGGCCGCAATCTTGAGGAGACGCAACGCTCGAATGCCCGCCAAGGCGATATCACCGATGGCGAGAAGATCGTGGTGCTGATCAATGGCGGTTCGGCCTCGGCTTCGGAGATTGTCGCTGGCGCGCTTCAGGATCATCATCGCGCCACCGTCGTCGGGACGCGCTCCTTCGGCAAAGGGTCGGTGCAGACGATTATTCCGCTCGGGTCGAACGGCGCGTTGCGACTGACCACGGCGCGCTACTACACGCCGTCCGGACGCTCGATCCAGGCCAAGGGCATTGATCCCGAGTTCGAGATCGAGGAAGAGCTCCCCGAGGAGCTCAAGAAGAAGCAAGAGATCCAAGGCACCCGCGGCGAGTCCAACCTGCGTGGGCACCTCAAGGGCGAGCTCGACGACGACGAGGAAGAGTCGGGAAGCTCGTCCTACGTGCCGAAGGACAAGGAGAAAGATATGCAGCTCAACTATGCCCTCGATCTGTTGAGGGGCATCAAGTCGGTCGACACGGAAACAAAGAAAAAGGCGGAAGCCAATTAGGCCTGTCGGCTTTGATCGCGGTGGCTCCGGAGCGTTAGCCCCAGACTACGGCCGGGAAGTGGGGAGGACGAAGACATGAAGGCCCTGGCCATCGCTGCTGGGATTGTGTTCTGGACCTTGGTGCTCGGCGTTGCCGTGCTCATGTTTTTTCCGAGCGGCGACGACGGCGAGCCGGTCGCCGTCGTTCAGATCGATAAAGCACCTCCTCCTTCGGAAGCGCCCCAAGCCAATACGCCCGGTGTAGATCTCCCGCCGGGGTTCTCCGTGACAGGACCCGCCGTCGCACCGAAGCCCCCGCAGCGCCCGGGGGCGCCGATCCTCGCGCCGCCGGGCCAGGGCACGACCATGATGCCGGTTACGCCGGGCCAGCTTAACGCGCCGCCACCGCCGCCACCGCCGGGTCCGAGTGGAGCGCTGGAGAGCCCCGCTGGGCCCAAGGTCGCCATGGCCGAGCTGTCCGCCGGCATCGACCTGACGGGCTCGGTCCCGCTGTCGCCCGTGCCCGTGCCTGCCTTGGTGGAAGAATCGCCTTATGGACCGCTGCCCAAGATCGCGGTCGACGGACGCCGCGCGGCCGAGGTCTATGCCCGCCCGTCGGACTACGCCAAGGTGGCCGGTGGACCGCCGCGTGTCGCGGTGCTGCTCAGCGGACT
>CAZOIA010000397.1:0-1937 GCA_964579675.1 uncultured Planctomycetales bacterium
GGGTCGAGGCCGCCATTCCCGTCGGCCGCAGAAACAGGCCCGCCGCCGTTGCCCCCGTCGCACAGAGGAAATCCCGCCGAGGAAGTGTCCACGCCCGGTCGTGCGTATTCCGGCTCATGCCTATCTCCCAGTAATCATTGACTTGATCTCGTAACTTGCCACAGGGGCCCGGGATACCAGCGCGAAGCTGATCCTTATTGCTAATTGTCGCCTTTGAGCACCCACGGGAATTCAGACTTGATCCAGATCATATCGATCGATTTGTTCTCGTCAAACTCGACTTCGCTCGATGATAACCTACGCTGTGTGTTATACTCGAGCATACCGCCTATTTTCTTTTCCCATTGGGCGTGGCCGTCGGCGTACATGACGTTCATCCCCTCTTTGCCGTGGTTGTCCCAGGGTTGGGGGCAGTTGTTCCCGTTACTACTCCCACCCAGGGAGTTCTCGCACCCGGTGGGGTCGTCCGTCCATCCGTCATCGGCCTCGATAACGAGCATCATCTGATAAGGCGGGACCAGCGAGTGACTGGCCTTCTTGTGCTGCTTGGCCAGGGCATGGTTCCCGGCGCCGTACATGCCCTGGTATTCATAGCTCATCCCACCGCTCGAGTCGTGCGGCCCTCCGCTCGCGTTGTCCTCGATATCCGATTGGGGACTGAGAACGGCAACCTCCACGGGAGGCTCTGCCATCGAAAGATCGCTTGTTCTCGTATTGTTCAAGGTCTCAGAACGGACGACGTGCTTGGTCGCCGGACAGACCAGAATGTCCAGATTCTTGAGCAAGTGGGCATCCCAAAGACATAACAGGCTGTCGTCCGCCGGGTGTCGGGCAAGGGGGAAGTAGTCTTTGGATACCGAGGCATACGTGGTGAATGCTATCCCGAGATCGTGCAGGCATACGCCACAGGCCATCTTCCTGGCCTGCCATCTCGCCCGGCTGAGCGACGGAAGGAGAATCGCCACCAGCAACGCAATGATTGCCACCACCACGAGGATCTCGATGAGGGTGAAACCGCGAGCTCTGACTGAGCGGAGCTTCGAGGACGCCATCGCCCGCGAGGATGATTCAAACATGTCAGACCCTCGCTGTGCAAGGTGAGCCCAAAAAACGTTCCAGGGTCTGCCGCAAGAAGCCCGGGCCAGCTCCAGAGGTGACCGGGCGCTGTCATGAGCCGCGAGGTAAGCAGCGCCCGATTACCTCTTGAGCAAGCCTCACGGAGGAGGAGAAGGAAGACCGCGCGCCACATCTCCTCGCCAGATAGGGCGACGATCCTTGTTTCTTGCACACCCTGGCACGGGTAGTCTGCCAACTCGTCGCAGGAACCATGTTCCCTGAACCCTGTCTCGCCCTTGACGAACGAGGCCAAGGGGCCCCGCCAATCTGCCTTGCCTGTCCCTCCATCACGGGGCGGTGTCATCATCGTCGCGGTTGACGCACTCGCAGCCCGCGGGCGCGCCGCCATCCGTGCCGGTCATCCACGCCTGCATGAGCCCGAAGTGCTCCTCGTCCACATCGCCGTCAGCATCCGCGTCCGCGAAGGGATCAACGCAACAGATGACCGGGTCATACGTCGTGCCTCAGCGCCAAGCAACCCCCTCCCCCTGGAGGATACAGCATTAGCTCCTGCAACGCAACATCTGTCTTGACATTTTTCTCGGTATTACGTGAGCTTTTATCTAGCTTGAACCACAGGATACGGCGCATACGCGCTTGGCAAACGTCTTTTCCGGAGCCGCCTTATTCATAACCTGCTGCTACCAATGAGGTTATCGAAACAGCCATTTCTGTCCCGGTGTCGGCCGCGCCAACTGAGCAAAGAGGCTCAATTCTTGGGTCAATCCGCGGGCATATTTGAAGATTCTTGCCGAGCCATACCCCAGATTCGCCAAATCCCGCCGGCCGGCGCCGCTTTCCCGGCGCGGGAATCGCCCCCG
>CAZOIA010000398.1:0-1937 GCA_964579675.1 uncultured Planctomycetales bacterium
AGCTGCTCGATACGACTTACCCGCACGACAAGCCGCAGATGCTCTACTGGAACGTGCAATCGGAGATTGACGGCGAGGCGGTGGTGGAGATCAGCTACTTCACGAGCGGTGTGACCTGGTCAGCGGACTACATCTGCATCACCGACCCCGAGGAGTCTCAGATGGACATCACGGGTTACGTTCGGGTGTCCAACAACTCGGGTGAAGAGTACGAGGACGCCCAGGTCCGGCTCGTGGTGGGTAAGATCAACCTGGTAGAGAAGATCGCGGAATTGGCCCAGCGGCGGTACGGCAAGCCGGTAGAGCAATTGGAGCCGGAAGGGCGTGGTCGGATTAAGAGAGAGGCTATTCGGTACTCCTTGGACCTCGACGAAGCAAAGGTGAATGGCCATTTCGAGTATTTCTTCGCAGGCCGGCTGGAACCCAAGGAGATCGCGAAGGAGGGTCTGGGCGAGTACTTCATTTACACGATCGAGGGCACCGAGACGATCCCCACCGGCTGGAGCAAGCGGCTGCGGTCGTTCGAGGGCGATGACGTGCCGTTCAGGATCCAGTACCGCTACCGCCCCCGCGAGTACGGGGACCAACTGGTCCGGATGTTCCTGCTGGTCAACGACGAGGAATCCAAGCTCGGGACCACCCCCCTGCCCGACGGCGTGGTCCGCCTCTACCGCGACAACGGACGCGACGGGCTGAGCTTTCGCGTCCAGCAGAACATCAAGTACGTCCCCATCGGCGAGGACATCGAGCTGAACCTCGGGCCCGATCCCGAGGTGATCCACGAATGGGTGAAGCTCAAGACCTGGCGGGACAACTTCTGGTTCCATCGGGGCAGCATCGACGTCTACCGCAACCTGGACGGCTCTCACCGGATCGAGATCGACGACACCATGGCGGGCTGGGAGGACCACACGCGGTATGTCGAGCGGATTCGCAACTACCGGGCCAAGCCGACCGAGGTGGAGATTCGCCGGACGTTCGGCGGTCACACGTTCTTCATCAGCCGGTTGGAGCCGACGTTGTACGATTACCAGACTCCGCAGATGACGGCAACCTGCCCGGCAGGCGAGAAGACTGAACTCGCCTACCATATTCGCACCTTGCAGAACTACCTCGCCAAGCAGCAGAACGTCACACTGGAAACGGGTGACTGAGAATGAGACGCAGTGCGATCATCGTTTTGTTGCTGATGTCCCCGGTACTCGGGCGGAACATTGACCTGTCCACCGTACCGCCGCGGGACACGGTGCAACTGACGATCTACAACGCGGAGGACCTCACGCTTGTCCGCGAGACCCGGCGGATCACGTTCAAGCAAGGCGTCAACCCGCTCCAATTCTCGTGGGCGAATACGCTGATCGACCCGACGTCGGTGGAGCTTCGCTTCCCCAAGGCGGCGGACAAGCTCGAGCTGCTCGATACGACTTACCCGCACGACAAGCCGCAGATGCTCTACTGGAACGTACAGTCCGAGATCGACGGCGAGGCGGTGGTGGAGATCAGCTACTTCACGAGCGGTCTGACCTGGTCGGCCGACTACATCTGCATCACCGACCCCGAGGAGACGCAGATGGACATCACGGGTTACGTTCGGGTGTCCAACAACTCGGGCGAAGAGTACGAGGACGCTCAGGTCCGGCTCGTGGTCGGCAAGATCAACCTGGTAGAGAAGATTGCGGAATTGGCCCAGCGATTGCATGGTGCGCCAGCGGAAGAGTTGAGCGAGAAGGCAGGGAGGTCGCTCCGGCTGGACGTGACCCGCGGGGCGATGCTCGGGATGGGCGCCGGGTACGGGGGAGGTTACGGAGGCTGGTACTACAGATCCGGTGGCGGCGAACCCAAGAAAATCGAAAAAGAAGGTCTCGGCGAGTACTTCATTTACACGATCGAGGGCACCGAGACGATCCCCACCGGCTGGAGCAAGCGGCTGCGGTCGT
>CAZOIA010000399.1:0-1911 GCA_964579675.1 uncultured Planctomycetales bacterium
GTCGAATACTCCGTTCCGCCGCCGGGACTCCAGCCGGCGCAGAGCACGGATTCCGTCGGATCGTCGTTGTCCAGGTACAGGATCAGATACCGCGTGCCGGGCGGATAGACCGTCGCGTCGCTGAAGAGCACGGTCCTGTCCGTTGTCTGCTCTTCAGAGCTTTCGATGGTGCCCGACTTGAAGTTGCCACCGGCGGCCACCAGGTCCTCGTAGCTGGACGGAGACGGATTGGTCTCGGAGATGTCCATCAGGGCGGTGATGGGGCGGCCGATGGACATGGTGAAGCTTGATCCTCCGGTGTACCTCGACCGATAGGCCCTGTATTTGGCGTACGGGTAGATGTGCTGGCACGGATGGCCGGTCATGTCCTCGTAGCCTGGCCGGACCGGGTGAACCGTGAACCCAAAGTAGCTGGCCCTCTGGTGCTGGCCGGTGTACTGGGCGCCAAGGTGCGTGTAGTAGCCGGGGTAGTAGTGCCACACATGAATGCCGAAGGCGTAGGCGGTCTGTAACCAGGCGGTCCCGGCTAGCTCGGCCAGGGCGGCTGCACAGGTGGGCTGATACGCGGATCCTCGCCGGCGCCTTCCTTGCGTTCCGCCGCCTGCTGACGTGAGGGTGAAGACGGTCATCTCGTTGGCGAGTTCCCTCATGTCCTCGAACTGGCGGGCATTGAAACGCGCACCCTTGCCGCGGGGGTCCCGCCAGGTGGTGATGCCCGGCCCCATAGCCCTCTCGAAGATGTTCCACTGCATCTCCGGTGGATCGGTAGGGCCCGTCACCAGGCTCCAGACGCTGAAGGTCTTCCAGTCGGTGTAGCTCTCGATCCACTTCCACCCGTTGATGATGTAGTTGAAGCCGTCGGTCAGCTCGGAGGTGAGCCTGCGTCCCTTCTGATGGGCCTGGGGAAGATACGGCAGGTACCACTGGTTCCGGGCGGCCGCCCGCTCCAGGCAGGCGTGGCGGAACTCGTTGTGCAGGGGCTCAGCTGTAGCTCGTGCCCCTTTGACCGGCAGCGTCTGCTTCCAGCCCATCAATCACCCCATGGCCGCCCAGGGCGACAGCGTGGCCAGGTACTTCTTGCCGTACGTCGCCTCATCACCCCAGTCTGAATCCGATTCCTTCCACGTCGGGCAGGGTTTGATTTCGACCACGTCGTTCGGGTCGAGAAGATCGGCCACGCCGGGATCGTTGAGGAACATGAACTGCACGGCATCACCGAGGGAGCCGCCGTCGTTCTTGATATGACCGGTGTAGCGTGTGTTGGTCCTGTTTCCGTCGAACACCGCAAATGCCGTGAGCTGGGCCTGCCCGACAGGGAACAGCACGACACCCCACTTCAGGCCCGTGCCGGATTCCTTCCAGAGGATCCGGGCCGATCCTGAGCCCGTCTCCAGGTGGGCCGTTTCGCCCGCCTTGGCAACCGCATACTGATCGTCCTCGCTCTGGACATCCAGCTTGACCGGCGTGACGCCCGCGACCATCGCTCTGGCGAGCCGCCCAGCCGCGACGGGTTCGGTAAGGATGACGAAGCTATCGCTGTGATCTTCCGTGGGCACGACCACGTCGAAAGCCGGGCGGCTCTGGAACTCCAGCTCGTTGTCCGCCGGGGGAATCACGATGCCCGAGAGGCCCATGACAGCGAATCGGTCCTGGTCCGCGCCCGAAGTATTGCGGACGGTGACGATACCCGTGCTCGTCCTCAGGCCGCCCGCATTTACACCCTGTGACAGCTCCCGCTGGCGGTGCGAGCGGGCTACGTCGATAAGCGTGTTCCAAGTGTCCGCTGGGACTCTCAGCGTCTCGCCGCGAGCGACTTTGCGCAGTTGCGAACTCATGCTCCAAGCCCCAAGGCAGTAAAATCGGATGTCGGATAGACCCGCTCGACGTGCACGCCGATCGGCTTCTTCACGA
>CAZOIA010000400.1:0-1906 GCA_964579675.1 uncultured Planctomycetales bacterium
ATGAGAACTCGGAGAGCCCCTATGGCACGTTTGACCAGGGCGGGAACGTGTGGGAGTGGAATGAAGCCATACTTTACGGTTCGTCTCGCGGTCTGCGTGGTGGGGCGTTCGACTTCAGCGGCAACAACGTGCACGCGTCCAATCGCTACGACGGCAGCCCGTCGTACGTGTACTACTACGTCGGGTTCCGTGTCGCCGAGGTTCCTGAGCCCGCTACGTGGCGGAGTCTGAAGCTGCACGGCGGGGCGGTGCTGCTGGGGATCGAGTTGGACCCGGCGGCGACGGGTGTGGACGTCACCAGCGAGCCGCGGGACGGCGGCATCGAAATGATTGAGGTGGACATGCAATCGCCCGTGCCCCTGACGCTCACCGGCACGGTCCGGGCGGACGACGTGTCCGCGGGCGGTTCAACGCCGGCGTCGTTCCAGAGCCTCGCCGATCACGGCGACGGCACGTACACGCTGGAGGCCCAGTGGGATCCGCCTTTGCCAGATCAGAGCTGCTACCGGATCGACCTGGCCGACAACATCCCGGAGCTTCAGGGCGATACCGATTGCATGGCCAGGGGGCTTGTCGGCGACACCAACGGCGACGGCGATACGGACCTGATCGACATGGCCCAGACCAAGAGCATGAATGGCTCTGATCCAGCGGTGCCCGGCAACGCCCGGTTCGACGTAAATCTGGACGGCCACAACGATCTGATCGACATGGCCCTGGTCAAGAGCCTGAACGGCGGTTCGGCGACGTGTCCAGGTACGAATCCACCCGGCGGTATGGTCCTCATCCCCGGCGGCGAGTTCGATATGGGCGATACGTTCGGTGAGGGAAATCCTGACGAGTTGCCCGTCCATACCGTCTACACCGACGCGTTCTACATGGACCGCTACGAGGTGACGAACCAGGAGTACGCCGACGCGCTCAACTGGGCCTACGCCCAGGGCGGGCACATCACGGTCACCAGCGGCGTGGTCTACAAGTATGGGAGCGGGACGAGTTATCCGTACTGCGATACCACGAGCAGCTCTTACAGCTGGATTACGTGGAATGGCAGCACGTTCGGCGTCACCGCGGGCAAGGAAAACCACCCGATGGTCCGGGTGAGCTGGTATGGGTCTGTAGCCTATGCCAATTGGCGCAGCGCCATACAGGGCCGGCCACTTGGCTATGACCTCTCGACGTGGGACTGCAACTGGAACAGCGGGTATCGTTTGCCGACGGAGGCCGAGTGGGAGAAGGCGGCCCGGGGCGGCGCGGCCGGGCACCGGTTCCCGTGGTCGGATTCCGACTACATCCAGCACGCCCGGGCGAACTACTACAGCTCGTCGAGCTTCTCGTATGACAACAGCCCCACGCGCGGCTATCACCCGGACTTCGATAACCCGCCATACCCTTACACCAGCCCGCTGGGCTACTTTGCCCCGAACGGCTACGGCCTGTACGACATGGCGGGCAATGTGTGGGAGTGGTGCAACGACTGGTACTTGAGCACCTACTACAGCAGCAGCCCTTACGAGAACCCGCAAGGGCCCGCGAGTGGCGGGTACCGGGTTCTCCGCGGCGGCAGTTGGTACGACAACGCGTACTACTGCCGGGTAGCGCGCCGCTTCATCAACGGCCCGGCCAACCGGGGCAGCAGCTTCGGGTTCCGGTTGGCCCTGGATTCTCCGTAACTCTTTGCTCTTTGTTCTTTTACCCTTTGCCACGAGCGAAGCGAGTGGCCGCGTAAAAAATGGACGGGCGGCCCATCCTTTGCGACGTAAGCGCCCGACGGGTGGCCCATCCTTTGCGACAGCAAAGGGTGGGGTCTCGATGATGGGAGGACGGGACGGGTCTGTCTCGCTTCGGTTACCACGCGATCGTCGTGACCCCACCCATCCGCCCCGGCGGATGGATGGGCCACCCG
>CAZOIA010000401.1:0-1856 GCA_964579675.1 uncultured Planctomycetales bacterium
TGATCAACTGGGCGTGGGCTCGTACACGGCCATTCCTTTCCTCCCCGATGGAGACGAAAGCCGCGGACGGGCCCTGAGGATCAAGCCCTCTAACGATGAAGTCTATGTCGTGGGCGAGGCCGAGAAGGCCCACGGGGCCCAATGGCACGCTTTTCGGTGGCGAAGCGCCGGGGGCACGCTCGATTTGCAGGACATTATTGACGGAAACAGCGGTGCCTATGGTCTCGGGTGGCGGCCAAGCGGCACCAACATCATTGTCGGCGTCAGCAACTCCAACTGGTGGATCTCCGGCTCCGGGAATCATCGCGAGGCCTTTCGCTGGGACCCCGATTGGGGAATGGTCGGTATCACCGGCCTGGACTACGTCTGTGACTACGGGTTTCAGATCGTCGCCGGTGACAACGGCATCGCAGAAACGATGGCCGATCCCACCGATCTCCAGTTGATTGACGTGGGGACGACTGGTCTGGATCGCGAAGAGGTGATTGTTTCCGCTGGTATCGACGCCGACGGCGAAAGCTGGCTGCGAACGACACACTGGTCCGGCGGCGGGCTGGTTGGCGACGATCTCTCCTGGCCGCCGGGACACGACGCGGACGGCTCGTCTGAGAGTCTGAGCAGAGCGGTGTCGCCCGACGGCCGGTTCAGTGTGGGGCGTTGCACCTACCCCGACGAAACCTGCGGCGATCCTCACCCGACGTTTCGCCTGTTTCAGGCCAACTTCCACGACAGGGCACTCTGGGGGCACACCTGTTACGAAGTGATGCACTTTCCCCTGGGCTTCTTGGACGACGACAACTACAGCGAAGCCCTCGGCGTCTCAAACGCCCATCAACCAGACCCGTCGCGCGAATGCATTGTGGTGGTCGGCTGGAGCAAGCACGTCGGCTATCGGATTCTCGCCGGCAGCAATGGCATGGCGGACTCGACCGCCGAGTGCGACGACGTCCAGGAAGTGCCGGTGGGAACCAGTGGATTAAGTTCGGACACGGTGGTCGTTTCCCCGGGTCCGAACGGCCTGCTCAACTCCCCGGTAGCCTCGGGGGATACATTCGAGTCTTACGGGATCAACGGGAGCCAGAAGCGAGCTTTCGTCTGCTTCATCCACGACAGCTATGATCTGGTCGGCTTCGACAAGGACATGTGGGATCTGAAGGTTTACCTCGAGAATAAGGGCCTGAACCTCGCCGGCTGGGAGCTGCGGGAAGCCAACGGCGTCTCGGACGACGGGTCGGTCGTCGTGGGCTGGGGCCTGCACAACGGCGTCGAAGAGGGTTTCGTGGTTACGATCGAGCCCCAGGCCCTGGGAGCTTGTTGCGTGCAGACCGGCTGGGGTTCCGGCACCTGCACCGTTACTTACGAGGACAATTGCACCGAAGGGACGTGGCTCGGTCCCTGGACGACCTGTGACCAGTGCGAGTTCTGCCCGGACCCGTTTGCGGATACGGACCGGGACTTCGACGTGGATCACGAGGACTTCGGCGTGTTCCAGGCATGCGTTACCGGGATAGGCGGCGGGGTGCCGGCCGGGTGCGAGTGCTTCGACCGCGACAGTAACGGTGCGGGCGACGGCGACATCGACCAGGACGACTGGGGGGCGTTCGAGGACTGCGCGACGGGGCCGGCGATTCGGTGGAGCCAGTAGCTCACTCCTGACTGCAGCCCGGGTAATGGCACATTGCCCTGAAAGCACCCTGTCGAGCGAAGCACTGTGCGGGCACAGGTCGGGATTCGGAGCCCGAGTACTTGCGGGGTTTGGTTCCGTCAAGCACGCAGGTATCCGCACAGGCGGACCAGCGCCACGCCCGCGGGAGCGGACCCCTTACGGGTGACTTGAGAAGTATTCCCACACCTGG
>CAZOIA010000402.1:0-1800 GCA_964579675.1 uncultured Planctomycetales bacterium
CCTGCATGGCCGCTGGGACCCGGAGACCAAGCGGTACGTCTACCTCTCGCCGCCCGTAGAGAGTCCGTGGGAGGGCAGATGATGGCGCTGGTGTATCACGTGTCAGCTCAGAACGGCTCGGCGAACAACAGCGGCTCGTCCGAGTCGATGATCGTCAGCGGGACCGGCGCGATCACGGACGGCACCGCAACCGTCCAGCTGCCCGTCGGCACGAATCTCTCCGGCGTCAACCAGGGCGCCGGTCACGACACGATCCGTATCGCTGCCCGAGGCGACGGCATTCACGGAACGGACATCTTCGAGATCACGGATGTTGACGATCCGAACGACCGGCTCACGGTGACTCCCGCTCCTGGCGTCGGCAGCGACCAGGCCTGGACGATCGGCGGTGCTTTCGCCACGCCGCAGAAGGCCGCGGATTGTGTCGATCCGGGCGATACGATCTGGATCAAGGGCGACGGAGATTATCTGCCAAACGGGGCGCCCATCATCACCCTCAAGACCAAGGGCACGATCGCTCAGCCGATCGTGGTCGAGGGCTATCGCCAGACGAAGGGCGGCGCTACCGCCTTCTTCCAGGCCAACGCACACATCTGGCCGAGCGATGCCCGGTTCGACGACTACCGCGTACGTCTGGACTGCGACGGGACCAGCTACGCAGGGATTTCCAAGGGCAGTCTGTCCTGGCAGCTCTACTACGTATTCAGGAACGTGCAGGTGCAGAACCGTGCCAATGGACAGGCTATCGACATCTCCGCTGCGATGTTCGTGAACTGCGCGGGTCGGAACAACTTCGTCGACCTGTATGCATCGGATCCGTGCCTCGCGCTGAACTGCCTGTTCGATGGCTTCATGATCCAGGGCGCATACGGGCCGGTGGACGCATTGGGATGCGAATTCATCAATGGAGCCGGTACGCCCTACACGGGCGCGGGATTGCTGCAGTTCTGCCGCCTGTTGAATAATGACAATCACGCGGTCAACACGTCGTCCATGTCCAACCCGCCGGTGATCCACTGCACGATTGTCGGCAGTGAAACTGCCAAGGCCAGCGGCAAGGCGGGCCTCTTCTTCAGTGCTCAATCTGCCCTGGCCGCGAACAACATCATCCATAACTACGCCATCGGCGTGAAAGCCTACGAAGCGGCCGGCCCGATCGTCGTCCTGAGAAACAACCTGATCACAAGCTGCACCGTGAGCTACGAGAACGTGGCCCCCGGCGTGGGCGACGTGATCGCCGACGATCCCGGGTTCGTGGACGCGGCCAACGGCGATTATCGCCTGCGTTCGATCAGTCCGGCCATCGGCCGGGCCTGGCCGTCGGGCGACATCGGGGCCGAGCAGCGGCCGGGTAATAATCACGGGCTTCTGCGAATGGGGGCGGGGTGATGGTCGGTATGGGTATCCGCACGCGAGACGATGTGCCCAAGGTCCTTCGCCAACTGCGGAGGGCGAACATCGAATCGCTGGGGCACGCGGGAGCGGCCGTCCGACTGGTCGCTCGCCGGTCCATTCGGCGGAGTCTGAAGCCCTCACGGCCCGGGACGCCACCGAAAACCCGACGCGGGCAACTGCGCCGCGCGATCTTGTACGCGGTGGAAAAACAGGCCCAGCGTGTGGTCGTCGGCCCGGCGTATGCGATCGTCGGCCCGTCGGCGATGGCCCATGAGTTCGGCGGACGGTTTCGGGGACAGCGTTATGACCGCCGGGCCTTCATGGGACCGGCGTTGGAGAAGATCAAGGATCGACTGCCCCGCATGTGGGCCAGTTCTGTGAGATGAGGAGACGGCTATGGCCATC
>CAZOIA010000403.1:0-1794 GCA_964579675.1 uncultured Planctomycetales bacterium
CGATGGCTGCGTCATCAAGAACAGCCGCATCATCAAGGACGTCAAGATCGGGGAGTCCTGCTACGTCAAGGGCGCCAACAAGCTGAAAAACCTGACGATCAATTCCACCGAGGACGAGCCCACGCAGATCGGCGAAGGGGTCGAGCTGGTGAACGGCATCATCGGCCCGGGCTGCCACGTGTTCTACGGGTGCAAGGCTGTGCGATTCATCATGGGACAGAACAGCAACCTGAAATACGGTGCCCGGCTGATTCACTCGTACCTGGGGGACAACTCGACCGTCTCCTGCTGCGAGATACTCAACAACCTGGTGTTCCCGGCCCACGAACAGCACCACAACAACTCGTTCCTGATCGCGTCGGTGGTCATGGGTCAGAGCAACATCGCCGCCTGCGCGACGATCGGCTCGAACCACAACAGCCGGGCCCCCGACGGCGAGATCCACGCCGGCCGGGGTTTCTGGCCCGGTCTGTGCGTGAGTGCCAAACACAATTGCCGATTCGCCTCCTTCGTGCTGCTGGCCAAGGGAGATTATCCGGCCGAGATGGACATCCCCCTGCCCTTCAGCCTCGTGAGCAACGACGCCGCCAACGATCAGCTCCAGATCATGCCCGCCTATTGGTGGCGTTACAACATGTACGCCCTGGCCCGGAACACGTGGAAGTTCCACGCCCGGGACAAGCGCAAGGTCAAGGTCCAGAACATCGAGTTCGATTCCCTGGCCCCGGACACCGCCGAGGAGATGTTCGCCGGCCTGGCGCAGCTCGAGATGTGGACGGCCGAGGCCCACTTGCGGCGGCAGGGGAAATCGTCCGACAAAAGGAAGGTCGGCGACCTCACCCGGATCGGCCGCCAACTGCTGACCGGACCGGCGGGCCAGATGGACGACCTCGAAATCCTCGGCGAGGGAATCGAGAACTCTCCCCGCAAGGTCGTCATTCTGAAAGCCCGCCAGGGTTACCACGCGTACCGGGAGATGCTTCACTACTACGCGGTCAGGAACCTGATCGAGTACCTGAGGGCCAACCCCCAGGCGAACCTCGTGTCCATGACCGAGGCCCTGGCCGGCAAGCGCCACCGCCAGTGGGTCAACCTGGGCGGGCAACTCATTCGCTCCGACGACCTCGAGGCGCTCAAGGCTGACATCAAGGAGGGCGGGGCCGACAAGGCGGGTAGGCTCGACACGTGGCCCGCAATCCACGAGGCGTACGATCGCCTCTGGGAGAAGTATCCACTCGACAAGCAGCGCCACGCCTTCGGGACCTTGCTGGACCTGCTTGAAGCCGACGCCCTGACGCCCGAGCTCTGGCAAGCGGCCCTCGACCGGGCCGTCGAGATCCAGCGATACGTCGCCGAGGAAACCTACCAGACGCGCAAGAAGGATTACGACAGCCGCTTTCGCCAAATGACCTACGATGCGCCCTCGGAAATGGAAGCCGTGCTGGGCACCGCCGAGGAGAACAGCTTCGTCAAGCAGGTTCACGAGGAGACCCAAGCCTTTGCCGAACTGGTCGAGGGCCTGAAGCAGCGCGGCTAGCGCCGTTTTCAGTAACAGAGTTTCGTCCGATTCTGATCCGAGCCCGAATCGCCAGCGCGGGGTATCGTGCGCTGGCGCACGCTCAGCCGGTTGCCTGCGCGAAGGACCCGTCGCTGGCGCTCTGGGCTCTGATGGGAAACAATGCGAGACTGTATCAGTCCAAACGGCTCAGGTTGCGTGCGTTCGGGCGGCATGGCCGACCGAAACCGGGTGCATGACACTTTGGGCGGCTTGTTGGAAGGCGCCGCCCCCAGGTG
>CAZOIA010000404.1:0-1729 GCA_964579675.1 uncultured Planctomycetales bacterium
CGCGGTGGTGTAGGAGCGGCCTATCTGTTTTCCGGCCCTTTCGGTTGCCGGTGCCTCGCAAGCCGATCCATGCTCCGTTTCCAGGTCCCGCTCATCGAACCGGACGTGCGGATCTCCCGCATCCGGCTCTCGGAGAAGGTTCACGCTTTCGCATGCGGCAGGCGGGACGGGGCCCATCGGAGCTGAAGTAGCCCGAAGGTCTGCTCCAGCCAGGGGCTCCAGTACCAGCACGGCCCGAACTTGCGGGTCTTGTGCTTGGCCCCCCACCACCGGCGGAACCGGTACCGGACGTGTGCGTTGATCGCCCGGTAGGTATCGCTGACCGGACCGAGGCAGAAGTAGCCGGCCCAGCCGCGTAGCACGCGGTTGAGTTCGGTCACCAGCTCGGTGCGATCCAGGCCACTACGCTTTCGGTCCGTGATCGCGCTGATCTTCTTGCACACCCGCACGACCCGTTTCTTGCTGGGCGTCCCACACAGCAGCTTCCGCCTGGTGCGGTGCGTCCAGTGCAACCCGAACGTGTAGCCCAGAAAGTCAAACGTCTCGGCCGGCACCTCCCGCACCTGCGTCTTGGTTTCGTTGACCGTCAGTTTCAACGTGGTCATCATGCTCCGCATGGCGGTCATGGCCTCCTGGGCCGTGCCCCGGCAGCAGATCACGAAGTCGTCCGCGTAGTTGACGATCCGGGCGTCGAGCCGGGCCTCGTGGCCCAGCGTCTTCCACCCCAACACGAACCGACGCATGTACAGGCTACTGAGCAACGGACTGATCGGCGCGCCTTGCGGCGTGCCTCGCCCTTCGTCCTTGTTCCGCGTCGTTCGATGCCTGTTCCCCCGTTCGTCGATCTCCTCGACCGGAGCTTCCAGCCACATCTTCAGCAGATGCAGCATCGCCCCGTCCACGATGCGACGCGCCAAGCACCGCATCAGTTCAGCGTGGGGAATGCTGTCGAAATACCCGCTCAGATCCGCGTCTACCACCTGCGTATGCCCGCTATTCAGCAGGTTCCGCACACGGTTGACCGCGTCCAATGCGCTGCGGTTCGCCCGATAGGCGTACTGTTCGGGCTGCAGATCGGCCTCGAAGATGGGTTCGAGCACCAGCATCGCTGCCGTCTGCACGACTCGGTCCTTGATCGTCGGGATTCCCAGGGGCCGCTGCTTCCCGTCCGGCTTGGGTATCCACACCCGCCGGACCGGATCTGGCCGATACGCTTTGACTCTCAGTTCCTCCGCCCGTTCGCCCAACCAGCGATCCAGCCCATACTTCTCGATGTCCGCGAACGTCTGGTCGTCCACCCCCGCCGCTCCGCCGTTGGCTTTGCAGCAGACATAGGCGTGTGCCAGCACGTCCGAGCGGTACACCTTGTCGTATAGGGCATGAAACCGCTGTTTCGGCGATGCCTTGGCTTTGGCATGCAGCGCCGCCCGCAACTTCTGAAGTTTGGCCGGAGGTGTTAGACTCACCGTCACTCTCCTTCGCTTCCGCGTTGCTTCCTGCGCTGACCCTTCAACTCAGGCCCCTTCCCTCCACGGTCGTTACCCGCTTCCTCGGTACTATGGGCCTGTCCGACTCCCACCCCGGCCCGGCCTGTCCCTCGCGGGCGTCCGGTTGGTGGTCCTTCGGCCACCACCGGGATGGGTCTCCCGTGTTGCGTCCGCTCTCCTTGCAGGCATGCCGTCGCCACTACCCCGGCGGACCCGTGGAGCCTCGGTTGTTCCGCCTTATT
>CAZOIA010000405.1:0-1624 GCA_964579675.1 uncultured Planctomycetales bacterium
TTGACTGACCGCTTTACCGCGGACATGGAGACCGTGCTGAGGGAGCTTGGAGTCTCCGATATGGCCATCCCCAAACGGATGCGGAAGCTTGCCGCCGCCGGCGGCGCGCAGGTCCAGGAATTCGAAGAGGCTCTGCCAAAGGGTGAAGCGACCCTCGCAAACGTCATCGCCTCTGTCTTGCCTGGGCAGGAGGGCGCCGCAAAAGCTGCAAGCGAGCGCCTGGCGCCTTATCTACTAGGGGTGGTTCGGCATCTAGAAGCCGAACCCATTCAAGACCTTTACGCCGGAATCTTGAGTTTTCCGGAGATTTGAAGCGAAAATCGCGGAA
Source organism: uncultured Planctomycetales bacterium (assembly GCA_964579675.1). Lineage (GTDB taxonomy): Bacteria > Planctomycetota > Phycisphaerae > UBA1845 > PWPN01 > CAZOIA01. Next base: position 329 of record CAZOIA010000405.1, read on the forward strand.
CCATTCTATGAACCAGGAGCAAGAAGGCCATCCACTGACGCGAAAAATCCGTGTGTCCGAGATCGAGGAGAACGTCGAGCACACGATCGTGCTTACGGAGGCCGAACGTGAGGCGATCAAGGGGTTGCTGGAGCTCGTCGAGCTCGAAGATCTGCGTTTCGACTACCGGTTGCGCTTAGGCGCGGGCGGCAAGGTCTATCTCTCAGGCCGCCTCAAGGCAGACACCGTTCAGACCTGCGTCGTGTCCCTTGAGCCAATTCCCGGGCCCGTCGACGTGCCACTGGAGATCGAATTTTGGCCCGCGGCCCTGATCGAGGATCTTGCGAAAAAAGCCGAGGATCCAAGCCAAGCCGCGGTGGAAGACTGGCCTGAGCCGATCACCGCCGGGACCATCGATCTTGGACCGATTGTCTACGAAACCTTGGCGACCGCACTCGATCCGTACCCGAAAAAGGCCGGCGCAAGCTTCCAATGGTCGCAAGCCGAACCTGAGGCAGAAGTCCCGGAAAGTGGCCCCTTTGCGGCACTCAAACAGCTGAAGAAATCTTGAGGTCCACATTCTTAGGGCAAAACAGGTTGTCACTGGCCGTCATTTAAGTCTATTCGGGGTCGGTTTCCGGGGGTTGCTGCAGTACCGAACGCTGCGGCGAACGCAACATTTTCCTGCTCGGTGAGGAATGGGTTCTCCAGTCACCATAGCGCTTGACGCCATGGGCGGGGACCACGGTCCAACCGTGGTCATTCCGGCCGCCGCGATTGCGCTCGTCCGCCATCCGGACATCCGCTTCATCCTGGTGGGCGACGAGGCCAAGATCACGCATGAACTCGAGGCCCATCCGGGCCTCGCGGAACGATGCGAGGTCGTCCACACCGACGTGGCCGTCTCCATGGACGCAAAGCCCAGCCAGGCCCTGCGCAGCGGCCGCTGGAAGTCGAGCATGTGGCTTGCCATCCAGGCCGTCCGCGATGGGAACGCCGATGTCGTAGTGTCCGCCGGCAATACGGGCGCGCTGATGGTCATGGCCAAATTCTGCCTGAAGACCATCAAGGGCATCGACCGCCCGGCCATCGCCGCGATCTGGCCCACCATCGATGCCGAATGCATCGTGCTCGATGTCGGCGCCAATGTCGGCGCCGATTCCCGCCAGCTCATCGAGTTCACCCTCATGGGCTCCGCGATGGCCCGTGCTCTGTTCGGCATGGACAAGCCTTCAGTCGGCCTCCTGAATATTGGCGTGGAAGAGGTCAAGGGCGTCGACGAGATCAGGGCCGCGGCCGCCCTCCTGAAGGAGGCAC
>CAZOIA010000406.1:0-1620 GCA_964579675.1 uncultured Planctomycetales bacterium
CACCGCCAACTCCGCCCGGCTCGACCAGCAATTCACGAAGTCCACCACTTTATCACGCACGTCGTGGGCAACCCACTGGGCCTTCAGATCTGGCCAAGACTTTTTTTTAGCGCCACGTGCTCGCTCATCAGCTCGGCCAGAACCTCGTTCTTCTCGGCGACCTTCGCCTCCAGGGTGTCGATCTTGCGTTGTTCGGCCGCCTGCTGGCGAGTGGACTTGGCCCCCGGCTGCTCGAATACCGCCGCCCCCTCCTCAAACAGCTTCTTCTGCCAGGCGTAGAACAGGGTCGGCTGAACCCCGTGCTTGTCACAGACCTCCGAGATGGGAACCCGCTCGATCAGGTGCTCCCGCAGGATGGCCATCTTCTCAGCCCCGCTGAAACGCCGTCGCTCTCTCGGCATTGGACGATCCTCCGTCTGGTACGCCCATATAGGTGTAACTCAGACGGCGGGTTTCTCCAATTCCGACTGAAGCAGGACAATATGATTCGCAGAGTGATTCTTGCCTTATGCACATCCACAGCGTTAGTGCTGCTTGGCACCATGACTTATGCCACTTTGTGGGCCCACGAAGGCTACTTGACTTGGCAAAGTGTGCTTGGTGGGAACCTCGTCTCCGCCACCTTGTACGATCACATCGTCGAGGTCAATTGGCGGCATTCGTACGTCCCCAGGCATGAACTTTTCGCGGAACACGCGATCTACAGAGGACACATCGACAGGATGCATACGAATCGAACGGCGGCGTGCAAGGCGACTGGCAAAGGGGCTTTGTGGCCGCTGCGGTTATGATCTCACCGGCAACGTCCCGGGGACCTGCCCTGAATGTGGGGAGAGGATATCATCGGCTGCCTTCGAACAGACTCAGTCACCCTGTCGTATTGAAATGGGAATCCGCAGGGCAAAGAGCAACAAGGGCAGGAATGTGGCGTGGCTGAGGGACCCGACAGATCACGAATCGACAGGTTAAGGCGGCATCGAATGGTGGCGATTGTCGTGATAACTGTCTGCCTGTTCCTCTGCTGTCCGTGGTTCGTCTTTCTCGGGCAATGGCTGAACTATGACCACGACCGACCCGAAAGCGAGCAACCCTTCTTCAAAGACCTTGGCTTCATGATGCGTCTTTCCGATTACCTGTCGGTCTTATTGCTCTCGCTGGTTTTGCTGATTGGGGCGGTAGGATGGGGTTGCTGGGTGCAGTCCGAAATCAGGAATGAGCTTGCTTTCACCCGTGCGCCGCAATGTCATGGGAGTGCGTTGGATGACAAGCGGGAGGCCAAAGAATCATTCTGGTTCGCCTTCTGGTTGGCATCATTGGCGGGCTGTTCGTTTTCGTTGCCGTCACGCTGATCCTCGGACTATTCCTTCGGAATGTCTTCGCTGGAACCGAGCCATTGGATATGATTGGTCGGTTTCATGCTACCGATCATCCTAGGCTTACTGGCGGGCATTCATTCTTTCCGAAAGTTGGTGTGGCCGCGGAACCCCACGGATCACGAATCGACAGGTTAAGGCGGCATCGAATGGTGGCGGTGCCCTTGTTGTCTACCCCGGCCGCGGCACCCGGGGTCGAGGCCGCCATTCCCGTCGGCCGCAGAAACAGGCCCGCCGCCGTTGCCCC
>CAZOIA010000407.1:0-1613 GCA_964579675.1 uncultured Planctomycetales bacterium
GAATGAAATCGATAGTCTTGGCTTCGGGACTGCCCAATGGGGAGATGCCCTCTACAATCTGAAATTCCGCTTCGACCATTCCGCAGATTCGCTCGTTCTCGACTTGTCGGCTTCCGGCCTTCAGGGAATCACAGACGAAAGCTGGGGAATCGACAATCTGAAGGTAGAGCTTGTTGCCCCTGCTGACTTCAACGCCGATGGCTACGTCAATCAGGACGATCTTGACCACTTTGAGAATTGCGCTACTGGACCCGCCATCCCTCAGACCGATCCTGATTGCCAAGATGCTGACCTGGACGACGACGAGGATGTGGACCAATCGGACTTCGGGATGTTCCAGCGCTGCATCAGCGGCGAGCAACCGGCTGATCCAGGGTGCTGATCAATGCTAACCTGCTCGCCCAACCGGGATCGGTCTTCGGATCGGTCCCGGCTTCGTGATGTGCCCAGCCGGCATCCAGAGGACTACTTCAGTGCGCCCGAAAGCAGTTCCGGCATCTGTCCGGGCTGAACGCGAATTCCGGTATAGAACGGCCCGAACTCGCCATACAATGCCCCGGCCGCGTCGAACCGCATCTCATGGACCAGCTTCTTGAACACCAGGGCATCGTCGGCGTGCAGGCTGACGCCCCACTCCCAATCGTCGAGCCCGATCGAGCCGCCGACCACTTGCGTTACCTGCTCGTGATACTTGTGAGCGACGCGGCCCTGGCTGCGCATCAGCTCCCGCCGGTCCTCCATCGGCAGCGTGTACCAGTTGAGCTGTTCGCCGCGACGCCGACTCATCGGATAGAAGCAGATGTAGCGATGTTCGGGAATCTTGCCGAACAGCCGGGCCTCAGCCCGCCGTTTCTCTTTCCCCATCTCCGTCTCGAAGTACTCCTCGTACTCATCCGAGCCCGGATGCACCCCCTGATCCGCCAGCCGCTTCCACACAATCGTGGTGAGTTCATACAGCCCAAGCTCGATCATGGAGAGATACGAGCCGGCCGGTACCAGGAAACCGAACAGGTCCATCTGGCGAAGAGATAGCTCCACCCGCTTCAGTTCCTCCGGCGTTTCCCGGTAGTGCAGGAACATCAGGTCGCCCTTCTGGGTCAGGATGCTGTACAGGGCGGAATCGCCCTTCTCGCATCCCGCGGCAATGGTCAACCATCGCGCGGCATCGGCCGCAATCTCGTCACGACGCGGTTCCTCCAACGACCGCCACACCGGCCAATCCACAGCGTAGATGTCATGCAGCACGTACCACCCCTCCAGGGTTTGGGGGACATCCAGCCCATAAGTGTCCGCCATGGCAAGCTTCTCTTTCCGGACCCGATCCCCGGATCCACTTGAAAGGTCTTGGCAGTCCAGGTCCAGTCAAACGCCGGAACCCGTAATGCTCGCGATCGCCCCGGCCATCGGCAAGCCTTCCGGCCCGCCCACCCCACGAACATGAATCACGAAGACCTCCAGCGAAGCATCGAGTCCATCAAATGACAGGTTACACCTTCGGGCGTGTCCTGACCAGCCGCTGGCACATCGAGACCGACCTCGCGACCTTGGCGAATCGGCTGCCCGGTCATGTCTTTACCCCGCCGGGCGTGAACCGCATCAGAGCCGTCAGCCTT
>CAZOIA010000408.1:0-1555 GCA_964579675.1 uncultured Planctomycetales bacterium
GAGGTGCGGTCCCCTTCTCCGCCCGAAGGTCCCCGCCGGAACTGTCACGCACCCGTCAGCCGATTGGAGGCGTGCGAAGGTGCGGAAAGCCTTGGAAGAGGCGGGAATGAACTGGTCCTTTGATTCATCAGAAGTAATCCGAGGCGCTTGCCCCTGGCCGAGATGTCGCCCATTCACCGCGGAGTGTGAAGAGGACCGTTCCAGTCCTGGGTGAACACCGCGACGTAGGAGACGGTGGGTGACACATCTCCGGACAGGATCTGCAGGGTGACCTCCATCTGGAGGTACTTGCCGGATGAGATATCGCTCAACGCTAGCCCGCTTGTTAGCTCGACCCAGGCCGACCAGATCTCCTGATCGGTCGAGCTTCTGATCCTGACCATGATCACGGTGCCCACCGGTTCCTGGCGGTCCCATTTCACCGCATGACAAGGGTAGGCCGGGTCGCTATCGCGATTGGTCGCGGCGTTGACCGGATATGAGCCTGTTGCGGGCAGGCATCTTCCCGCCAGGATTGTGGCGATCCCGAAACGTAACGATTAGGTCCTTTCGTGGGCGAAGGTTAAGGCCGGCTCCGGGTTATCGGGCTCATCAAACCATGTTGCATGCACGCATCGCCAGACGTGCTAGCTCTGGCGCAGATTACCGGCCTTGCCGCTTTTCTGAACCCTAGCCGCGTCGCTAATTACCGATCTTGACAAAGCTTGAGCACATCCGGGACAGGCGGACGGTGTGCGGCCCCCTGGCTGGCACAGTGTTTGCTCTATTCTACATGGCTGGAGGAGGAGGCTAAAGCGGGTCAACCCGGCCAAAGGTCATGTTCTTCCGGATTGCCCGGTCCAGGAAGGGAGTGCGCGCGGTCTCGCCTGTGCCGCTCCCGCTGTTTTGTAGATCCCTTCGGCACGTTTTCGTGCAGTTGATGATACCAGCGGACTACCGGAGGGCGCCCGCTGGGGCCAGGAGTGGGAAGGACCATCGGCGGGTCATCACCGTGGTCAGCGTACCCAGACCGCTTGGCGTACACCTTTCGGCCACCCGTGATGGATGCCGGCACCAGGATGGACGGGAAGGAGGGCGGCCCGCGTTTTTTCAATGCGGGCCAGCTTTTTGGACGCACGGTCGGGATCGAGCCCTCGTTCAGCAGAGTGGAGTCAGACCTTGACGTGCGGTGTTCGGGCCGCGAAGGTGCCGTCCGGCAACTCCGCAAGCTCGTAATCGCCGAAGATGTTCGGCGCTTCGTGCCGGAGGATGCGCAGTATCTCGCCCGCGACCTTTCGGATTTCGACCTCGGCATGTTCGTTGCACCGCAGTTCGATGAAGTGCCTCAGCGCCCGCGCGTTTGCCGTTACGAAGATCTTCGTTTCGGTCGCATTCGGCAGGACGGATCGAGCCGCTTGGCGGGCCATCTTGCGACGCGAGGTCCGGTCGCCAACCGCCGCGAATTTGCTCATCAACCGTTCAACGAGGATGCGATAGGTCTCACGGCATTTCTCGATTGCCTCGAGCCAGGCTGCGTGCAGGTCGGCGTCGTCGGCGATGCAGTCGGGTTCGACAA
>CAZOIA010000409.1:0-1520 GCA_964579675.1 uncultured Planctomycetales bacterium
CCGGGGCTGCATCAGCGGCCCGAACGTCCCGGCCGATCCGCAGTGTGCGGGCTGAGGCCCCGACTCGGATGTGCGACCGCGTAGCGTGCATCGCGGAGTAGTCTTTTCCAAGGCTGTTTCATCGTGGGGCCAGGTGAGCTGGGAGGAAGAAACATGTCACTGGATCGGCGAAGCGGAGCGCTTGGCTTCGGCCTCTGCGCTCTTGTGCTGTTGGCCTGGACCGCCGCCCTGAATGCCCAGATAGTCAACGGCGATTTCGAGGGCGGGTTCAGCGGCAACGGGGTGGCCAACGGGTGGACCCTGTTCCATACGGATGGGTACAACCCCGGCGGCCAGGACGAGACTGGTAACGTCCACGAAGGCCAGCACGCCCAGAAGGTCATTCTTCCGCAGCCCGGTTATGGTCAGGGTGAGGGTTATGGTGGTATTTTCCAGGTGATCGACACCGTCCCGGGTCAACTGTACCGCATTGACTTCTGGATGTACGCCTGTATGCCGGGCGAGACCTATGAGGAGGAGGATCTGGAGATTCACCTCGGTTTTGATGCCCAGGGCCGGGGTTACTACGACCACTCGCTGGTTGACTTCGACATGAGTTGGATCGGGATCGATGCCGACCGCCAGGTATGGAAAGCAGGGGGGCGGGAGTTTCAGGCGGGCAGTTCCAGCGCGACCCTGTTCTTCCGCGGCTGGCGCAAATTCGAGCAGCATGGGACAGGCTACATCATCATTGATGATGTCAGGGTCGAACCTGTTGACGTCACCCACCCGCCGTCTGTCGCTTCGATCCCACCCCCTGATCCGCCGACCCTGACCGGTGCGAACCTGCTGGCCAATCCGGATTTCGAGAACGGTTTCACCGGCGGCGTCGCCAACAACTGGCAGAGCTGGAGCACCCGAGGCACCGGGACTTTCAAACCGTCGTCCGATCTCGGCAAGATCGGTGGCGGTCATTACAACCCGGATGGCGCGGCGGCGTTCATGTCGCTCTCCGAGACGGCCAAGGTCGCGTTTGCCATGCCCCCCGCACTCAACCAGCTTGTTACCATCAAGCAGCTATATCCGGATGTGCTTACCGTCGCCCGGCATATTGAGGACAACTTCAACTTCTGGGACAAGGATGACGCCGGGACCCGGGCGATAGCCTGGGCGCATGCCGAGAACTGCTATGACAAGCACCTCGACAAGCCCGGAATCGACGCTTGGCAAGGGTTCAACGAGCCCTGGGTCCAGCAGCGCGAGCGCGCTCGTAAAGCCGGTCTGTTCGCCCAGACGTTTGCCGAACGGTGTCACGATCTGGGTATTCGGTCCGTAGTGCTCAACCTCGGTGTGGGTAACCCGCTGGAGGCCGAGCACGCTGAGTTCTTCAAGGACGCTTTGGCCGTCACGGATTTCGTGGGCTATCACGCCTATGGGGGCTCGACGGACATGTGGCAGACCGGGCCCCAGCAGGACGGATTCGCCTTGCGATGGCGGATGATCAAATCCCATTACGATCAGCTCGGCTGGCGGCACCCGGC